>CAZIJO010000306.1:0-5066 GCA_964539515.1 uncultured Bifidobacterium sp.
GCTTGATGGGTGATGCCGTCGCTCAGACGATCGTCAGCGCGCCCGTCAGTTTCCCGGCCGAAGCTAACACCGCAACCCGCCTCGTCGTCCGGGTGGCCGGAGTGCCCGCGCCGGTCTGCCAGTGGTATTTTAACGGCGTGGCTCTGCCAGGATGTACCAATGCCACGCTTGAACTGCAGAATCTCAAAGGCGAACACATGGGAGCTTATTCCGTGGCAGCGACGAATATATCCGGGGCCGTGACCAGTACGCCCGTCTGGTTGAGCATCATCGCTCCGGTCGAACGCCGATCCGTGCCGGGACTCTCGCTGGTGGGCGATTTGGGAGGTTCGCTCAGTATTGAATCCACAGACCAATTGAATAACGCTCCGACCTGGATTCCCTTGGCGACCGTGCTCCTGGAAGACTCGCCGCAGAGGTGGTTTGACCTCGCTTCACCCCTTCCGGAGCATCGGTTCTACCGTACCCGGCAGCCCGGCGGCTTCACGATCCTTCCGTCGCTGCAACTGGCCTTCATTCCGATGCTCACCTTGCGGGGCGACATTGGCACCGCAATGCGCGTGGAGGCCATCAAAGTTTACGGCCCTACCGACGCCTGGTTCCCGCTCGGCACGGTGACCTTGACGAACACTTCACAACCCTACTTTGATGTCACTGCCCCAGGGCAGCCGCAGCGGCTTTACCGGCTCGTGCCGGTGCCGTAAAAGGTGAAGTAAAAAGCAAGGTGGTCCTGAAAACGGACGGCTCCGAGTGTGCATTCAAGCGCTTTCATGCCGACGAGCCCTTTCGCGACGAATACGGCCGGTTGTCCATCCAGCCGTCGGTCCCGCGCCGCCCTTGAGTTCCTCGCTCCGCCAGAGTAGGGGCAACTTACGCACCAAATTTATCGAACTGCTTCGCGTTGGCCTGCATGAGCCGGAGCAGGTACTTCGCCTCGAACACGCCGAGCGAACCGGTGTTCGCTCCCGTCTCGGTGAAGCGATCCAGCTTGTCCGAGCCGCTCAACGCCGAATGTAACAACACCGGCTGCGGATGCCACGAGTGACCTTTCGCTGCGACCGGCGTCGAATGATCGCCAGTGATCGCCAGCACATCGGGCCGTTTCTTCAATAGAATGGGCAGCGCGGCGTCGAAGTCCTCGATGGCCTTTTTCTTCGCGGCGAAATTGCCGTCCTCGCCCGCTTTATCAGTGTATTTGTAGTGGATGAAGAAGAAATCGAAGCGGTCGTACTCGGTGAGGTACCGCTCGAATTGTTCTGCGATGGTCTGCGGACCTTCGATCTTGGTCATGCCCACCAGTTGCGAAAGCCCCTTGTACATCGGGTACACAGCCAGGGCCACCGGCTTGAGCCGGTAGCGCTCCTCGAACAACGGAATATTCGGTTGATGCGCGATGCCGCGCATGAGAAAGCCGTTGGCCGGCTTTTCCTTCGCGAGGATGGGCAGGGCCGCCTTGTAAAAAGCTGCGATCAGCCCGGCCATTTTCTTTTGCTTGGCATTTTTGGGATCGCGCGGTTTCACCGTCGGAATGGCAAATCCTTCGCGATTCGGATCGGCATCCGTAAGCGGACCTTCCAGGCCCGTCCCCCGAAAAACCACGACGAAGCGATGCTCCTTGCCCGCCTTAATGATCACCTGCGTGTCGCCGAGCTTCTTGATCTTGGCCGTGAGCAGCGCGCAAAGTTTTTCGCACGTTTCGGTCGGGATGCGGCCGGCCCGCCGGTCGGTGACAATGCCCTTGGCGTCGAGGGTGGCGAAATTCGCGCGGGCGCAGACATCGCCCGGTTTCAATTCAACGCCCAGGCCCAGCGCTTCGATCACTCCGCGGCCGACCTGAAATTCGAGCGGATCGTAGCCGAACAAACCGAGGTGACCCGGTCCACTCCCCGGCGTGATGCCGGGGGCAACTGGAATCATGCGGCCTTGGGCGGAATCCTTGGAGAGCGCGTCGAGGTTCGGTGTGTGCGCGGCTTCGAGCGGGGTGAGATAGTTGTGTTCCTTCGTTGCGAGGTCGCCGAGGCCGTCGAGCACGATGAGCGCGAGTTTGGCATTAGTTTTGAGGGTCAGTTCGGAGTAAAGGGCATCCAGATTCATGATCAATTTCGGTTTCAGGAGTTTCAATTTGCTGGCGGGCCGCACTCGACCGCACGCCGGGTCCTATGATGCGGACAACCGCGCGGCAGCGTCAACGGGATTTGGGGCCGCCGTGATGTGCCCACGGCTAAATCACCGTCCCATGCGGGATCGAGGCGCCTTTGGGTATGACCACGATGCCGTCACGAATGTAATAAAGCGGGTGATCGACATTGTCCGGTTTGCCGGCGGGCGAGATGACGACGTTGTTGCCGACTCGCGCATTCTTGTCGATGATCGCGTTATGGATGCGGCAGCCGGAGCCGATCCCGACCCGGGGCTTGCCGGCCTTTTCGTGTTCCTCGATGGATTCCTTGGATTCGTAATAGTCACAGCCCAGGGCGACAACACGGTGCAGTTCCGTGCCGGCGCCGACCAGCATGCGCAGGCCCACGATGCTGTTCGAGATCTTGGCCTGGTTGATAATGCAGCCATCGGACACCACGGCGTGGTCGATCTGCGCCCCGTTGATTTTGGAACCGGGCAGGAAGCGGGGGCGACTGAAGATCGGGGCGCTCATGTCGAAAAAGTTGAATCGGGGCAATTCGGCGGCGAGGTCGAGATTGGCTTCGAAGAACGCCCGAATAGTTCCAATGTCTTCCCAGTAGCCCTGGAAGATGTGGGAGCAAACCCGATGCGTTTCGATCGAGCGGGGGATGATGTGTTTCCCGAAGTCGGTGTAGGTGTTTTCGAGCAACTTGCGGAGGACATCCCGATTGAAGACGTAGATGCCCATCGAGGCCAGGAATTGCTCGTGCCCGCCCTCGATCCCCAGCTTGGCGTGCCACTCGGGCGGCAACCGCAGCGAGTCCTGCACGGCCGGATCCTTGGGCTTTTCCACGAAACGGGTGATGCGCCGGTCCTCATCAATCTGCATGATGCCGAGCGACTGCGCTTCCGCCCGCCCGACCGGGATGGTGGCGATGGTGACATCGGCCCCGGTTTCCTTGTGTTCTGCGATCATGCGGCGGAAATCCATGCGGAACAACTGATCGCCGCTGAGGATCACCAGATACTCAAAATCATGGTCGAGAAAATGGACCAGGTTCTTGCGGACGGCGTCGGCGGTGCCTTCATACCACGAGGTGTCCGAAAACGTCTGCTGGGCCGCGAGGACTTCCACGAAGCCGCCGCTGAAATGGTCGAATTTGTAGGACTGCGACAGGTGACGATGGAGCGACGTGGAGTTAAATTGCGTGAGAATGTAGATGCGCCGGAAGTTGGAGTTGATGCACGTGGAGATCGGCACATCCACGAGCCGATATTTCCCCGCCAGGGGCACCGCTGGTTTGGCGCGATCCTTGGTGAGCGGAAACAGCCGCGTGCCCTGGCCGCCGCCCATGATCACACACAAGACCGTGCTCGTGTTGAGCGATTGACGGCTGATGCGGCTGGTTTGCGTGGTAGGTGTTGACATACTCTTAGTGTGATGAAGTAGCTGTCGCAGGCTAACGCAAGCCGCTGATCGCAGGCAAGCCCGTTCCTCTTGGCCCGCCGGGACTGGCGAATCGGATGGGTGCGGGTGTCGCGCCTTCGCTTCTGCGCTGGCACTTCGCGTCGGCTTGAGGCATGGTGTCAGCGTCGGTTTAACCAATTGCCATTTATGAATCCAGATTCCGTCACGCTTACTCGCGACGTCGAAGCCGCCGTGGTGCCCGTTGGCACGAAGGTCACGTTGATGAAGGGCGAGCAGGCCCGCATCACCCAATCGCTTGGCGGCACTTACACGGTGATCGTCAACGGCAACATGTTCCGCATCGAAGCGCGGGACGCCGACGCGTTGGGCCGCGAAGTCGAAGTCAAACCTGCGTCCGCGACGCCCGGCGGGCCGATCACGCAGGAACAGCTCGAGAAACAGGTTTGGGATTCGCTCAAGACCTGCTACGATCCGGAGATTCCGGTCAACGTCGTGGATCTCGGCCTGATTTATGATTGCCATCTCACCCCCATTGGCGCGAACAACTACAAGGCGGACGTAAAAATGACCCTCACGGCTCCCGGCTGCGGCATGGGCCCGGTGTTGGCGCAGGACGTGCAAAACAAACTCATCTCGCTGGAACCGATTGACGAGGCCAACGTGGAACTCGTCTGGGATCCCCCGTGGAATCAGGGCATGATGACCGAAGCCGCGAAACTCCAGCTAGGGCTGATGTAGTTCCACCCCGGAGGCGAATTAAGCAGTCTCTCTCATTGCCATGAAACCGTGGAGGAAGCGAGCGGCGGAGAACCGGGGCGATTGCAGCGGAATCCTCCCCTGGGCCCGGCGCCTTTTCTCCCTTTCCTCTTTGCGATCGCTATGTCATTGACGCCGCCAGCTCCCAATTGGGCCAAACTTCGCGCCGACTTTCCGATTCTGGGCCAGCGGATTCACGGCAAGCCGCTGGTTTATTTCGACAACGCGGCCACGTCGCAGAAACCGCGCGCCGTGATCGATGCGCTCGTTCATTACTATGAGCACGACAACGCCAACGTCCATCGCGGCATTCACGAGTTGAGCAATCGCGCCACCACCGCGTTTGAGGGCGCCCGGGCGCGGGCCGCGAAGTTTATCAACGCTCACAGCCCCGATGAGATCGTTTTTACCCGTGGTACAACGGAAGGCATCAACCTCGTGGCCAGTTCCTTGGGCGCGAAAAATCTCAAAGCCGGCGACGTGATCCTGCTCACCGAGATGGAGCACCACAGCAATCTCGTCCCGTGGCAAATGCTGGCCCAACGTACGGGTGCCCGTGTCGTCTACATCCCCGTCACTGGTGACGAGGGTTTGCTCGACCTGACCAAACTCGACGCGCTCCTCACCAAGCAAGTAAAATTCCTTTCGCTGGTTCATATCTCGAACTCGATGGGCACGGTGAATCCCGTCGCCGAACTCTGCGCCCGCGCGCGCCGGCTTGGCATCGTCACCCTGGTGGACGGCGCGCAAAGCGCCGGGC
>CAZIJO010000307.1:0-5053 GCA_964539515.1 uncultured Bifidobacterium sp.
CACATCCGTCCGTTTCTCGCCAATGATTGTTACGAGTGTCACGGCGCGAAAAAACAAAAGGGCGGGCTGCGCGTGGATTTCCGCGCGGGCCTGCGCCAGGGCGGCGATTCCGGTCCGGCACTCGTGCCGGGCGATGCGAGTCGGAGTTTGCTCATTCAGGCCATCACCCACGAGCACAATGGCGCCAAGATGCCGAAAGACCGGCCGAAGCTGGCCGAGACGGTCATTGCCAACTTCGTAAAATGGGTGAACGCCGGAGCGCCCGATCCGCGCGACCAGCCGCCGGCCGCAGAATCGGTCGCGAGCACGAGGTGGGAGGACGTTGCCAAAGCCCGCCGGGAGTGGTGGAGTTTCCAGCCGTTGAAGGAAGCACCCTTGCCCTCGGTAACCAACACCGCCTGGTCGGAGCAACCGGTGGATCGTTTCATTCTGGCAAGATTGGAGGCGGAGGGCCTTCGGCCTGCGCCACCCGCCAGCCTGAATGCCTGGCTCCGGCGGGTCCACTTCGCGATCACCGGGTTGCCGCCGACCCCGGAGGAACTTCAATCGTTTCTGGAAGACAAGTCCCCGGACGCGCGGGCTAAAGCCGTGGATCGACTGCTGGCTTCACCTCATTTTGGCGAGCGTTGGGCTAGGCACTGGATGGACTTGATCCGCTTCGCCGAGACCTATGGTCACGAACAGGATTATACCATTCCGCATGTGTGGCAGTATCGGGATTATTTGATCCGCGCGTTCAATGCTGACGTGCCGTACGATCAGTTCGTCAAAGAACATGTCGCGGGCGATCGGCTCGCGCATCCCCGCCGTCACCCCACGGCGGGCTTCAACGAATCGGTGATCGGAACCGGCTGGTGGTATCTCCACCAGGCCACCCATTCCCCGGTGGATCCGTATCAGGATGAGGCCGACCGCATTGACAATCAGGTTGATGTTTTCTCCAAGACGTTTCTGGGCCTTACGGCGGCTTGTGCACGGTGTCACGATCACAAATTCGACCCCATCTCCACAAAAGATTACTACAGCCTGACGGCGTTTCTGCGCAGCTCACGGCAGGACATCGCTTACCTGGATCCGGACGGCACCCTGGAAAAGCAGGCGGCCCGGCTGCGGCAACTGCACGCAAGGGAGACGGGGGTTTTGCGGGCCGCGCTGAAAGCCACCCGCGCCGCGGGTGGTCCGCCGGTCGCATCCTATCTCCGGGCGGCAAACGAAGTCCTTCACGGTCCGGCCAAGCCAACCGATCGGGAAACCAACAGTCGCCCGGACATTGTCTTCGAGGATTTTGAGGACGGCACCTATGGCCGCTGGCAGGTCGAAGGGGCGGCGTTTGGCACCGAGCCCGCCGCCGGCAAACATCCGAACCAGCAAGCCGTCGAGGGATTCCAAGGCAAACGCCTGGCCAACAGTTTCACGCAAGGCGATGCGCCCAAAGGCGTGTTGCGGTCACAAGCGTTTCACCTTGAGCGGCCGTATATCCAATTCCTCCTGGGCGGCGGCATCCCGTCCCGAAAGGCGAGATTTGTCCTGCGCATCGGAGACAAGGAAGTCCGCGAAGCTTCCGGGCAAAATCGCGAGCGGCTCGAACCCGGCGCCTGGGACGTGCGCGAGTTTGCCGGGAAGGAAGCCACGCTTGCGATCATCGACGACGACGAGACCACCTGGGGTCACATCAATGTGGATCACATCGTTTTCAGCGATTCGACCAATGACCTGCGCCTCGCGCGGCCCATCGCCGTGGTGGCCGCGGAACAAGGCTTGAGCGCCCCGATCCTGGAACGCTGGGTGACTGAGTTGCTTTCACCGGCAGCGCAGAAATCATCCCATCCGCTCCAGCCCTGGCTGGCGGTCATGGCGCGCGAACAGAAAGGAAAATCAGATGGTATCCTGCCTGGGGCACAAACCTCCGCCGCGCCGGTCACGGATGCGGGGCAATCCAATACGCCGGTCGCGCCGCCGGTTTACGAACCCTTTCCGTTCGCCGACTTCCAATCGTGGTTTCCCAGCGGACCAGCCTTCGACCTCCAGGTGAATTCGGGCGGGAACTGGCGGGTGACGGGCAAGGAGATTGAATTCCTTCCCGCGGGAGTGGCGCACAGCGGATGGTTCGCCGCCGGTTTGCAGGGAACGTTGCGGTCGCCCACGTTCACCTTGACGCACACCAACATTCATCTCCGCCTCGCCGGCAGTGGCGGACAGGTCCGGCTGATCATCTCGCGCTACGGGCTGCGGGAATTCAATCCCCTGCTCTTCGAGAAAACGCTGTTCGATGTGAACACGGACGGCCAGTTCACGTGGCGCTCCATCAGTTCGGACCTCCACCGGCACATCGGACGCCCGGCGTACTTTGAAATCATTGATGGCGGCAACGGCTATGTGGCCCTCGGCCGGATTGTCTTTTCCAACAGCGCCCAGCCCCCACCCGCGCCGCCGATCCTGGAGTCACCGCCTGTGGCGGAATCGCTCGCCGGACTAGCCCACCGTATCGAAGCCGCCACGCAGCGCGCATTGGATTCCTGGCTCAAAAACGCGCCCGACAACGACTCGCTCGCGCTGCTTTCCTGGTTGTCGCAAAAGGGCCTTCTGGATTTGGGCGCTGCCAGCCAGGCGGTGGCCGCGATCGCGGAGCGATTGGAGCAGTCCTCGAAAGGTCTGCCCAATCCCATGCGGGTGCTCGCCATGACCGACGGGAGCGTGGAAGAAACGCGGGTATTCACCCGCGGCGATCCCAAGACCCGTGGTGCACCAGTGGATCGGCGGTTTCTGGAAGCCATTGCGGGGACGGCTCCGCTCGCCATCACGAACGGCAGCGGCCGCATTGAACTCGCCGAGGCCATGCTTGCGGAGAACAACCCTTTTCTTTATCGCGTGATGGTCAATCGGGTCTGGGCGCATCTTTTCGGCCGCGGACTTGTGGCCACGGTGGACAATTTCGGGAAAATGGGTCAGCCTCCGACACATCCCGAGCTTCTCGATTACCTGGCATTGACCTTCCGCGAGGGGGGAGGCTCGATCAAGCAGTTGATCCGCTCCCTCTGTCTGACCCGCACGTATCAAATGTCCAGCTCCCCTGACGATCCGGTCGCCGAAGCCCGGGACCCGGACAATGCTTTACTGCACCGCATGCACCTCCTGCGGTTGGAGGGCGAGGCGATCCGGGATAACCTCCTGGTTGTCGCCGGCCAGCTGAACCGGACGCAGTTCGGGCCGTCCGTGCCGACGTACTTCACACCGTTCATGGGGGATCGCATGTGGGTGAAGAACGCCAATGGTCCGATGGACGGCGACCGGCGCCGATCGGTTTATCTGGAAACGCGCCGCAACTTTCTTTCCGCCATGATGCTGACCTTCGATCTGCCGCTGCCGGATACCACGGTGGGCCAGCGCAATCGCTCGAATGTTCCCGGCCAGGCGTTGGTGTTGATGAACGATCCGTTCGTGAAGCAGCAGGCTGAAGTCTGGGCCAAGGAAATTGTCGGCCAGACCGGGCTTCCCACCCGCAACCGGATCGACCGCATGTTCCTCCGCGCATTGGCGCGCCCTCCCAATTCGGCTGAGTCGGATCAGATGACCGCCTTCCTAAAAACGCAGGCGGCGGCGGGTGGCGTGACCCCTGATGCAATCGCGCAGGATCAGGCGTTGTGGACCGATGCCTGTCATCTCGTCTTTATGTTGAAGGAGTTCATCCATGTCCCTTAACCTGAACTCCCGAATGCACTCCCCCCGCAGAGTCATGACCCGGCGCCAAATGCTGCGCGAAAGCGCGCTGGGTTTCGGCGCCATCGCCTTGTCGGCCTTGCTGACGGACACGACGTACGGCGCTCGAACGGGCGCGCTGCCGGGACGGTCGCTGCCCCCGCATCACGTGCCCAAGGCCCGCAACGTGATCTTTCTCTACATGGACGGCGGGGTGTCGCAGGTGGATAGTTTCGATCCCAAACCCCGATTGAAGCAGGAGGATGGCCGACCGTTTGGCCTGAAAGCCGAGCCAACCCAGTTCGAGGACAACGGCGCCGCGCTCGGAAATCTCTGGGACTTCAAGCACTACGGACAGAGCGGCCTGGAAGTCAGCGATCTTTTTCCCCACATCGGCAGTTGCGCGGATGACCTGTGTGTCATCCGATCCATGGTTTCCAACTTTTCCGAGCACAACGCCGCCAACTATTTCCTCCATTGCGGCAGCGGCATGGCCGGCCGGCCGAGCATGGGCGCGTGGGCCACGTATGGGTTGGGTTCCGAGAACCGCGACCTCCCGGGATATGTTGTGTTGGATGGCGGGCTGATTCCTTCCGGTGGTGTGGACTGCTTTGCCGCCGGTTTCCTGCCGGCGACCTACCAGGCCTCAATGTTGCGCAACCAACTGCCGGCACTGGCCAACGTGCAACCGCTCGAAGCCGCCGCCGCGTTGCAACAGAACAAGCTCGCCACCCTGCGGGCCCTGGATGCGACCGCGCTCGCCGAACTGGGCCGGCACGATGCGCTGGAAGCCGCCATCGCCAATTATGAACTGGCCTATCGGATGCAGATGGCGGTGCCGGAAGCGACCGATATCGCCGGGGAGTCGGACGCGACCAAACGCATCTACGGCTTGGAGTCGTCGTTCGAGCATACCCGGACCTACGGGCGGCAGTGTCTGGTGGCCCGTCGCCTGATCGAACGGGGAGTTCGCTTTATTGAACTGACCTGCCCACGAGCGCACGGCAACGCGCGTTGGGACGCCCATGGCGACCTCAGGAACAACCACTCGCTCAACGCCCGGGCGGTTGACCAGCCCATTGCCGGGCTCCTCAAGGACCTCAAAGCGCGCGGGTTACTGGACGAAACCCTGGTTGTCTTTTCGGGCGAATTCGGCCGCACGCCCTTCGCCCAAGGTCGCGATGGACGGGATCACAATCCTTTTGGCTTCAGCCTCTGGCTCGCGGGCGGCGGGGTCAAAGGGGGAATGACCTACGGCGCCACGGACGACTACGGGTACAAGGCCGTCGAAAACAAAGTGGAGATCCACGACCTCCACGCCACCATGCTGCACCTGCTCGGGCTCGACCACGAACAG
>CAZIJO010000308.1:0-5050 GCA_964539515.1 uncultured Bifidobacterium sp.
TCGCTTGGAGAACTCTACAACCTCGTCACGCTTCTCCAGCCGGGACAGTTGCCTTCGCCCAAGGAATTCCGCGCCCGCTTCCTGGACCCCAAGCGTCCGCGCCAGCCGCGCGAACCGGAGGAGCTGCGCCGGCTGCTGGGCCAGGTGATGATCCGCAACACGCGCGCCAATGCCGGTTTGAAATTGCCGCCGCGGCGGGCCGAGACCGTGCTATTCCAAGCGGACGAAGCCGAGCGCGGGTTCTGGCAGCAATGGGAAAGCGAATTGCGCGGCCGCCTCGCGGGCTTGACGGCCAGCCAGGCCAGTCTTTGGGGCCGCCTCTTGTTGCAGGCGGCAGGGAGCAGTCCGACCGCGTGGCGCCGCGCCTTGGAAAAGTTTCCCGACCCCACCGCCGTCCGGACCTGGCGGGAGCAGTCACCGCTGGCGTCGAGCTGGAAACGCAAGTGTGAGCTGCTGGTGCCGTTCGCCCGGGCCGAGGGCGGCGTGGTGGTATTCACCCAGTTCCTGGAGACGCAGGCGGCGCTGGCGGAATTCCTGCAAGGGGCGGCCGTGGAGACCTTCGTCATCAATGGCTCGACCCCGCCGCCGGCGCGGCAGCCCATCACCGAACAATTCCACAAACGCGGCGGCGCGTTGTTGCTCACGCACAGCGGCACGGAGGGACGCAATCTCCAGTTTTGTCATCGGCTCGCAAATTTCGATCTGCCCTGGAATCCAATGGAAATCGAGCAACGCATCGGACGCCTGCACCGGCTGGGCCAGCAGCATCCGGTGCGCATCTACAACTTCGTTCAGGCCGGCACGCTCCAGCAACATCTGCTCGAGGTGTTGCAGGAGAAGTTGAATCTGTTTGAACTCGTGGTCGGGGAAACCGGTTTGGTTTTGGGCGAACGGTTCAGCAGCGATGAGTTTGCCGACGAAGTCTTCCAGCGCTGGCGCGCGAACGAGGGCCGGGTGGCCGAGGCGTTTGCCAGTCTCGGCGAGGAACTCGCCACCGCCCGCGACGCCTACGCCGAAGTCAAGCAACTGGATGAGACCTTGTTCGCCAAGGACTACGAATCGTTATGAAATGGCAGGAGGAACACCTCGATGTGTTGCAGAATCTGGAGTTCGCCATGGTTCAAGTGTGGCGGGCGCATCCCGAAATGACGGATTACTCGGCGCTGCGGGCCTACGAAACCGCGCGCCAATTCTACCGTACCGAACAGCGCGGCCATCCTGCCACGCCGCCCGCCCTGACCGGGTTGGATGCGGTTGCCTTTGGGAAACTGAAAGAAATGTGTGAATTCCGGCTTGGGCGTGCCCCCGCCCCCCCGTCGCAGCCGGAAATTCCCGTGTCGCCCCTCCCGCTGGAGAAACTGGTGGCTTGTCTGCAAGAACTCGCGAAATCGGTCGAACGCCACACCCGCAATGGTGGCCGGCAGGGATACCTGACCTTCATTGACGGTTTCCTGCCATGAAGCTCGAACGACTGCCGCATTCGCCGGACGCGCTCGTGCATTTCTATGACGAGGCGCTGACCGCGCTCGGCGCCTTGTGCGAACGGACCTGGCATGACCGGCTGGAAATCGTGGCGGAGGGGCGGGCTGCGCGAATGTGGAATTCTGACGGCGCCTTGCACGAAGTTGAACTGTGGTTTCCGCCGGCGGAGGACTCCGATCCGCGCAATGCCGTGAAACAAGTTTTTCCGGGTTGCCCGCTGACGTTTCAACTCTGTGAAGTCCTGCGCCCTTCCCCGCTGGCGTTAGAACGCCTGGTCCTGACCGGCGAAACCTCCTCCCGGCCACCGGCCACCGAGGTGGCGGAGCGACTCTGGCGCGGACAATTCCCGGAAACCAATCGTTGGCGGTTGACCTGTCCGTTTGCCACCGGCTTCCACTTCTCCCTGATTGCGCTGATCCGCTGTGAAATCCAGGCGATTGACCAGCACTGGTCACTCCGGCGGCTGGCAATTTCCCTACCGGATGGAGCGGCCGATGAAGCCCTTGCCCAGTCTTTACCCCTCCTCCAAACCACGGCGGCCGGGAGCGACTCCGTCGCCTGGCCGAAGTCCGATCCAGCGAACTGGCGGGAATTCCTTCACGCCGCGCTGGAACAAGACCTGGCGTCCGATCTGACCACGCTCCGCGACCGCCAATCCCGCCACCTGCAACGGGAGTTGGATCGGGTGGATGACTATTTTGAGCACTACGAGCAGGAACTGACCACCCGCCACTCCCGCACGGGGAACGAAACCACGAAGGTAAAGGCCGCCGAGCGTCTGGCCGCCGCCAAAGCCGAACATGCGCGCCGCCGGGCGGACCAGGTCGCGCGGCACGAAATTCGGGCTCGCGCCCATCTGGAAGCGCTGTTGCTGACCGCCGAGCCGGCCTGGCGCACGACCCTGGCCGTGGAACTGGCGCACCATCCGCAAACGATAGAGGCGCAGTTTGTGCCGCGCACGCGGCGGTGGATTTTGAACGGAAGACCGAGCGCCGAGTGAGGTTGACTTCACCGGCAAGTGGCAAGGGCCCAAGCCAGCAAACCTCACTGCATCGACGAACGGCTCGGTCCGGCGAGCGCTCGCAAACGTAACGAAGCGGTCCTCCACGCCCAGGACGAACCCTACGCCTGGGGCGGCGGCGCCGAAGTTGGCCCCTTCACCGCCATGGAGACGAACAGCACGAAGACGGGTATTGGAATGCCGGCGCACGGCTTTTCCCCACTCAAGCCAAGGCGCTGCGACCGGTGATTCAAGCACAACCCCACGCCCGAGAACTTTGAACGCGATTCTCCCGGAAGTTCGCGTGCCTCGACAATCCTGGCCCAAACGCTAGATTTCCAGCATGGCTGACACTGAAGTACTGCCGGACATTGAACGCAAGGAGGGGACCGGGTCAAAATCCGAACTGGAGCCGGGGTGGCTGGTGATTTGTTGGAATGATCCGGTCAACTTGATGACTTACGTCACGCACGTGTTTCAGACGGTGTTTGGGTGGAACAAGCAGAAGGCCGAGCATCACATGCTGCAGGTCCATCGGCAGGGCAAAAGCGTGCTGACGCGCGCGACCATGGAGACCGCCGAGCACTACGTTCACCAGCTTCAGAAATACACGCTGCACGCAACCATGGAGCGCGAGCCATGAAACTGATCCGCACCGACAAGTCGGGACCGGTGTTTTATCTCGGTCAACGCGAGAAGCAATTGCTGCTCGATACCGTCGCCCGCTACCCGCTGGTCCCGGCAGCGCATTATCGGCTGAGCAAGAAGGCCCAGGGGGCCAACGCCGAGGATAACCAGCGCTGGCTCGAAGCGGCGCTCGACGAACAACGCCAGGAAAACCGCCGGCAGGCGCTGGAGATGCTAACCGCGTCCCAACGCTTCCGCCCCGTCAAATCCGGCTTCGAACTTACCCTGACTCCGGCACAGATCGAATGGCTGCTGCAGGTGCTCAACGATGTGCGGGTCGGCAGCTGGCTGGCGCTCGGCCAGCCGGAGCCTGGCCAGCAACCCGAATTTACCGAGCAGAACCTCAAACACTTGGTCACGATGGAAGTCTGCGGGGCTTTCGAATCAGGCCTGCTGGCCGCTCTGGGCGTGAGGGAATCGCCCAACTGGGCGCGTGAATGAGAACTTTCCCCCATGCCGTCACTGCCCGAACAGCGCCTGGACTTCCCCGACCCGCTCACGGCGGACAAGGACGGGCTCGTAGCCATCGGCGGTGACCTGTCCGCACCGCGACTGCGGCTGGCGTATCGCAGTGGGATTTTTCCGTGGACGGTGAATCCCATCACCTGGTGGTCGCCCGACCCGCGGGGAATCTTCGAGCTGGAGCACTTCCACATACCGCGCAGCCTGGCGAAGTTCCTCCGCAAAGAGCCGTTTGAAATCACCCACGACCGGGCTTTCCGCCAGGTGATGCAAGGTTGCGCGGCTCCGGCACCTGGCCGGGGGGGAAATTGGATCACGCCGGAATTCATCGAGGCTTACACCCGGCTGCACGAGCAGGGCGACGCCCACAGCGTCGAATGCTGGCGCGGAGGCGAGCTGGTCGGCGGCATTTATGGCGTCAGCATCGGCGGTTTGTTTGCCGGCGAATCCATGTTCCACCACGTTTCAAATGCCTCGAAAGCCGCGCTTTGCCACCTCGTCGGACATTTGCGGGCGCGCGGCTTCGTGCTGTTCGACATCCAGATGATCACCCGTGCCACGCGCCAGCTTGGCGCGATGGAGATTTCGCGGGCGGAATACCTGAAGCGGCTCCGGCGGGCGGTCCTGATGGACTGTGCCTTCGGTGAGCCGCCCGCAGCGAGTGTGGCCACCTGAACGACCCTCCGGGAATCGATACGGGCGGCGTGCCGTCGGCTCGTCCAGGCGCACCCGGTGGGTCTTATGGTCGGAAGTTCCGACTGCCGGGAGAAAGAACCTCGAACCACGGGAAATCCGACCGGGTCGAAATCTGGTGGTTATTGGTAGCCGCAGGTCCGACGGGGAGGCAGACACCGGTGCCCGCGCAAATCAGACGGAGCAAGACGCGAATCGGATCACCGCGAACCAACCTGGCTCACTCCGGCTTTTTCAGATTGGCGATGCGGGCCAGTAACTCGTCGCGCTGCGAGGTGTCGCCGTTGCCACAACCCGCGTTGTTGGTAGCGGCGTCGTGGTTATGGTCCGACGGTTCGGCTTTGCGGGAGAAGGCCGCTTGCGCGCCGTTCATCGCGGCGCGGGGACTGTTGATGGCCGCCTTGGCTTCGGCGAGATGGCCCTTGCCAATGGAGACGCCGTTGAAGGCGCGTTGGGTCAATTCGGGTGTCGCCGGATAGGGTTTGGGCTTGGCTCCAAAGTTGTACTTGAAGTTCTTCCAGTTGTCGCCGCGTTGATAGTTCGTGCCGAGCGCGCCGCTGGGATCGTAGCCGCAATGGACCATGCAGTTCTCGCATCGGGGATCCCGCGCCACCCCGTCCACCACCCCGTATTTATCCCACGCCACCTTCGTCAGCATTTCCTGGTAGCCATCGTAATGGCCGTCCGTCATCAAGTAGCATGGGGCCTTCCAGCCTTTGATGTTGC
>CAZIJO010000309.1:0-5050 GCA_964539515.1 uncultured Bifidobacterium sp.
CCCGGAGGAACCCGAGAATGGCTTCGCCCCGCACCGCATCAATAGTTATGCCCATTCTTGTGGAGTACAACTCGTTCAGCTTAGACCGAAGGCCGCTGTACGACCCGGCGCCGGCGGATTCAAGGGGTGCCTTTAGTGCATTTGCCAAGCGAGTTAGCTGCGCGTCATTAATCGGCAGTACTTCGCACCTCACGGCCTCCTGTCCAGCGTGTTCCCCGGCCCAATAGCCCATAGCGGCACAGTCTGTCAAATTCTGCTGCATGCTCATGTAGGCGCCGTCGGTACAGTTTCCGCCCGCGTATAGGCGCGGCAATGTCGTGGCCATACGGTTGTCGATAGCAGCGCCTCCACCTCCAACGGAGTGCGTTGCCATTACTATGACGCTATAAGGGATCCGCTCACGGGATGGATCAAACCCAGCCGCCTCAAAGCTATTCATGACGATCGGAATGACTTGGCGCAAGAGGCGGTGATCGGCAGGCTTCATAAACGTGATGTCCAGAAACACAGGACCCCGGCCCTCCTTCATTTCCATGGCAATCGAGAGCCCTACCGCCGATCGCCCCCGCATGTCCCGTCGAATATCAGTGCCCGACATGAAACGCTCGCCATGCGCGTTTACAAAAATGTCTGTGCCGCCAATAGCGAACAGCATTTCGAGTCCCGGAGCCGCAAATAAATGCCATGGAACGATTGCCATGCTGCCAAGCTCAAATTTGCCCATCACAGCGCCGGCCCGCAGCATGGCTGCATGGCCATCACCGGACAGATCAATCGGCATGCCGCGCCCACGGCCCGCACCATCTCGTGAATGGAACGGCACCATCATCGGTCCGGTCGCCATCACTACAGTCTTTGAATGAAAGGCGAATATTTCTCCCGTCCGGGTATGCAGACCAATGGCGCCTACGATAGGGGCGGACGTCGGAGCCTTACCGTCAGCGGTCAGAAGATCGTTTACTTGAACCCGATTAATGACGGTTACGCCGCGCCTAAGTACTTCGGCGCGCATCGCCATCATCATCGGAGGGCCGCCTCCATCCATCATGACGTTCGCAGGCGCCCCAACATCGGGGGACACCACGCGAACGTAGTCGGTACCGTCCTTAATCCAGCGGACGCCCCACTGCTCCATCAATTTGATCAGTTCGCCCGAGATTTGCGTCACCTTTCTCAGGAGATCCGGATCGACGAACGGTCTCGTTGTGGCGCCACCGCCGCTATTAGAGATCCATTTATCTAGATCGTCGCCAGGAAGGAATGCGCGCATTACTCCCGATGCTACGGCGCTACAACCGCTGCGGCCGAGCCAGCCGCGATCAACCAGGGTTACTTTCGCCCCGGATTCGCTGGCCTTAATTGCGGCAAAGGCAGCGGTTAGCCCGCCGCCAACTACAAGTACGTCCGTTTCATGCAGGACCATCTACACCTCGAAAAAGTCCCCCGGGGAACAACGCGCCTCTACTTCGTGACCTTGAAATTCTTGACGGTATCCATTGCTTTTTCGTACTCTTTTTCGAGCACTTGTACAGTGGCCGGCCCATCGAGGTAACCGGGAACCAGTTTCACCTTTTCGAGTTGCCCGATTGCCTCCGGATTATTCATAACCCGCTCCAGCGCCGCGGAAAGCCTCGCGATTATCGGCGCCGGAGTACCGTTTGGCACCATAAGGGACATATAGGTATCGAGGGCCGCTTGCGGCACACCGGCTTCCGCAAGCGTCGGCACATCCGGCAAACCAGGGTACCTCCGGGGAAGGCTTGTCACGAGTGGGATGACTTGCCCAGCTTCCACCGAGCTCAGAAACGTCGAGAAGTTGCCGGTCGCCAAATCGATATGCCCACCAAGTATTGCCGTCTTCAAAGGTCCGCTACCCTTAAACGGCACCGCCTCCATACTGATGCCGAGTGCATGCCTGAAAATCTCCGTCATGATGTGGCCGGCGCCGCCCGATCCTCCATTGCCGTACGTGACCTTCCCCGGATTAGCCTTCGCGTACGCAATGAACTGATCGAGTGTCTTCCAAGATGCGCCACGCTTCGCCACAATAATTGACGGATCAATGGAATATCGTCCGATTACTACAAAATCGGAGATCTTGTACGTGATATCCGGATTGGTCGCTCGCGCAGTAGTGAGTGAGGCGTTTCCTGCGTTTAGAACGGTATACCCATCAGGCGCGGCAACCTTGACATAGTTAGCCCCTATTTCACCGCCAGCTCCCGCCTTCGTTACGACAACTAATGGAACACCCAACTCGCGCATGAGGTATGGCTGAATTGCTCGGAACGAAGTATCAGCTGCGCCACCCGGGGGATATTGGTTGACGACTTCAATGGGCCGCGCGGGATATTTATCTTGCGCATGCAATGGCAGGTAAGGAAGCCAAATTAACAAAAACAATGCGAGACACTTATGTTTGAAATTGCAGGCTGGCATCGCAAGCTCCCCTTGTGAGGTTACAACTCGGAAGAGTCTAGCATGTCAATTTCACCACAGCTCGCCGAGGCACTAGCAGTTTGTTGAACTTCGAACGTTTTTTATGAGTTCAGCGATTCCGAATCATCGAAATGGAGTGTTCGGACACCGGGAAATGCTCTTTGTGCCCCCCTGGCCTGATCGATGAATTTGTAGCCAATTTGTAAGTGAGTCTGGATTGATTATGCATGATTGATTGGTGCGCGGTTGGCAACCAGGGCGGGTGGTTTGTAGCCTAGCGCCGAATGCGGCCGTTCGTAGTTGTAGAACTGGCCCCACCGTTCAATGATGACCTTGGCCTCACGGGTCGTGAGAAACCACTCCCGGTTCAAACATTCGCTGCGGAGCTTGTCATGGAAGCTTTCCAGGAAGCCGTTCTGCCAAGGCTTGCCCGGCTCGATGAAGGCGGGGCCGACGTTGGCATCGCGCAACCACTTCATCACTACAGTGGCGGTGAACTCCGCACCGTTGCGCTTGGGGCACGTAGTCCTCCAGCGTGAGGTAACTGAACATGCCTTCTTGGGTTACATCGGCTCCGCGCATCGTCGTTTCCTTTTTATTCTTCTCGACGATAGTTGGACATCTCATCGCGAAATCAATTCCATAAATTCTCGATGAATTTCAACAAACTGCTAGACGTTAAGTCGACGTTCCATGTATGGTCTACCGTAGCCATAAGAAACCTGCGGGCTTTAGTGTCCGGTCTGCAGGCAAAAACCGGAGGTGCGACGATGCCTGCCACAAAAACATTGCTGTTTAGTCCATACAGCATTCGGGGGGTTACATTCACCAACCGAGTAGTTGTTTCTCCAATGATGCAGTTCACTGCGGATGAAGGTTACGCCTCCGATTGGCACTTGGTGCATCTAGGCAAATTTGCGCTCGGAGGATTTGGCACTGTGATGACCGAAGTTGTTGCTGTCGAAAAGGTTGGGCGAATTAGCTACGGCGATCTGGGACTTTGGGCCGACGATCAGATCCCCCAGTTACGCCGATGCACTGAGTTCATTCGTTCCCTTGGCTCGGTCGCAGCCATACAGTTGGGTCATGCAGGGCGCAAGGGCGCATGGCAACGCCCGTGGCATGGCAACGGTCCTTTGACGGATGCAGATTCCGAGCGCGGGGAGCCGCCTTGGCAGCTGGTTGGCCCCAGTCCAGAGGCGATAGGCAAGGGGTACGCGACCCCGCATGAACTAACCGTCGAGGAAATCCATCGCATTATTCGCCTTTTTGGGGACGCAACAGAACGCGCTGATAAGGCCGGGTTTGATGTACTTGAAGTACACGGCGCCCATGGCTACCTAATCGCCAGCTTCCTCACTCCACTCATCAACAAGCGAACCGACGCCTATGGGGGAAGCATGACCAACCGGATGCGGTTCGCCCTCGAAGTGGTCGCAGAAGTGCGGTCACGATGGCCGCAGGAAAAACCGCTCTTCTTCAGAGTTTCCGCGGAAGACGGTGGTGGAGATGGCGGATGGGGATTGGACGATTCCGTCATTCTCGCTGCTGCATTGAAAGAACAGGGTGTAGACGTGATCGACTGTTCGTCTGGTGGACTGCGCGCGTCCGCAACGCTGCAAAACCAAGGTAGAGGGCCCGGCTATCAGGTGCCTTACGCAGATGAAATCAAACGTCGCGCCACTATTCCGACAATGACGGTTGGTTTGATCTTAGATGCGGAACAGTCCGAAGAAATTTTGCGCGCCGGCCGTGCCGATTTCATTGCGGTAGGCCGCCAGGCAATGTACGACCCTTACTGGGCATTACATGCCGCGCAACAACTTGATGTGGACCCAGGATTCGACAAATGGGACAAGCCGGCGGGGTGGTGGCTCGAAAAGCGAGCCGGCGCATTACAGTCGGTGGGGTATACGCCGGCCGGAACTCCCGATCTAGCGAAGAGATCGCGATAGTTGCCTAAGTACGAGTGGATACGGGCTGCGGAGTCTTGTAGCCAATAGTACGCGAGCATGAGACCGTAACCTCGATTCCTCATGACCTTGGTGCGCAATGTACTTAGGCAGATCTATGGGGTAATCGAGCTTCTGGATGGCCTCAAGAAAGCCTTGACGCAGTCCCCGTTAGATCCAACAGGTGCATATGGATGTGCTGGCTAGGATGTTCCTACTTCTAATCTGGAGGGTATCGCGAATCTATCCTTTGGTTCGAGAAATCCGCAGCGATTGTGCCAATGTGGGCAAATCTAAGCCATGCCGTCGCGGCTTATGCGCTCCTAGATCAAGATGACAGGGCTTTCAAGGCAGGACAGCTGTTGGCAAAAATAGAACCGGACTTTTCGATCGACTTTCTAAGAAAAGCGCCGACCAGCGATCATCCAGATTATCTCAAGCATGAGAAGGAGCACTATTTTCGAGGGCTGCGTAAAGCGGGCGTCTTAGAGCGGCTAGTCATTCGTAGCCCTGGGGCCTGATGGATGCGGACATTCTGAGGATGAGTACCAAAGGCGCGGGCGATGTTGACATGTACATTGCAAAGGTCACCTGCGCGAGTGACCGCAAAGCTGCGTGCGGTGGTCGTGCCGGGCCGGGCACAAAGTACCAGCGTCCCT
>CAZIJO010000310.1:0-4979 GCA_964539515.1 uncultured Bifidobacterium sp.
CCGCCGGACTGCAGCCGTTCCCAGCGTGGTCCCGCGAACTGCCGGGCAAACAGCTCGCACCGCCCTCCAAGAAAGTCCAGGTCGACGTGCGGCTCGATGAGGTTGTGCTGCGCGCACTGGAAAAGCAGCCGGAACTCCGCTATCAACAGGCCCGGATACTGAAGACGGAGGTGGAGACCATTACCACCTCTCCGGAAGCGGCTGGCGGCAGTGTGCCCACTGATTCTGCCGACATGCGACTACCGTTGCTGGAAGGCGGACTTGCTCCGTTTGGCGTTGTGGCGGCCATCTGCACGCTCCTAGCCGCCATCTGGGGTTACTTCTCCGACTTGCAACGCGGCGAAATCGCCTGGTTCGTGGGGCGGATGTTGTTCGTGCCGGCCTTCGGCCTGGTTGTTTACGCACTGATCGTTCGACAACGCCGGCCCCCGCTCAAACCGTCGATTGCCGACTCAAATCCTCTGTCCGCAATGGATTTTTGGGTGGCAATGGACGCGGGGAATTATGCCCACGCATGGGATCTGGCTGCTCCCTCTCTAAGACGTAACTTCTCCCGACCGGATTGGGTTCGGCAAATGGAAAAAGACCGGCTTCCTTTTGGCCGGGCGGTGGCGCGGCAGGTAATTTTCACAAACTTTGTCACGCCCCAAACACGATTTGAACAGCAGCTCTGGACAACGTTTTACAACCAGCGATCAGCGGTGGAGAAGGTTGTCTGCGCCCTACAGCCGGACGGTGGGTGGAGGTTGGAGAGTTATCGTATTGAGCCCGCCGGCCCCGGCCAACAGGCCCCCGAACCTCCTGCCCCGCCAGCCGCCGATCTCCAGGCCGAAGGAGAGCGGATCGCCCCGTTAGTACCCGGCAGCGGCGGGGGCGAGGCGTCTCAACCGGGAAATGGGGGGCAACGGGTGGACGGGGGAAATCACATTCGGAATCTCTCCTACTTATCCCCAGCAACTCCAGCACGTCCCAGTTGGTGGCAACGACATCTGGTGCGGGATGAGACGGCCGCCCGTCTGGCGCAGCTCGCATGTTTTGGGGCGGCGGCGGCAATCCCGTTAATCGGTTTCCGCAAACTCGCAACGTTGGAACTTCAGCCATATGAACTCGTCTTCGGGGTCGTGGTAATGCTCATCTTGAGCGTGGTGCTCGTGGTGCTCGGTTTGCTGGCTGGGTCGGCTCGGGCGCAATCGTTGGCGGGTGCGCCGCCGCCCCCCGGAGGCTCCGTAGCGACCGAGAACCGCCGGTCGTCCGCTGTGGCAAGTGAAGGGCCTCGCATTTTCCGTCGAGCGGTAATTGTGGGCCTGGCAGTCTGGGTGAGCACCGTAGCACTTGCCACCATTGTCACCTTCATTCAGCCGGAAATTTATCGGGCGGTCACCCGCATCAAGGTGGAACGCTTTAATTCGCCTATTGAGGAACTGGCCGGCAACGGCGGCTTCAATCTGTACGACCCGTATTTCATCCAAACGGAGTTCGCGATTATCCAGTCCCAATTGGTCCTCGAGCCGGTGATCCAGCAGCTGAACCTGCAGAAGCGCTGGAGCGAGCGATACGCTGATGGCCAGAAGTTAGGTTTGGTAGAAACCTTTCAACGCTTGAAGAATCAGCTCGAATTGAGGCCCGTTCGGAGCACGGCACTCCTCGACGTCGGCGTCTATAGCGAGGTTCGAGAAGAGACAGCGGACCTCGCTAACGCCATCGCGGAAAGCTACATTAACTACCGTTCGGCCCAAGCGCGCGCGTCCAACGAACCGCACCGCCTGGGGGGTGGTGACACTAATAAACTCGTCGCGGCACAGCGTCAGTTTCAGGCGTTGGTTGTGGAAAAGGCAATCCCACCCCGGTATCCAGCGCGCCCGAATCGGCCGTTGAATATTTTCTTGGGCGCCGTCGCGGGGGTGTTCCTTGGTGGCATCGCGGGCGCCATTTCGGGATTAATCGCGTGGAAACAACAACGCCGCACCCCCGACGGGTCACCACGCGTGAGCAAACCATTGGCAGATTCAAATCCAAGCAACAACCGACGGGAGGAGGCTCAAGCTTACAACGCACGCCAGCCGGAAAGTTCGCTGACGCCAAAAACCGGGCAGAAGTTAAAGATCGTCGCCGCCTTGTTCATGTTGGTCGGGCTGTGGAGCACAATGGATACGCTATTTAGCAACGGCGTTCGCAACGTAACGATCATGCCCGGCGCATTGTTGCTTCCCGTTGGTATCGGGTTGTGGCGCCGGCGCGAGTTCTGTCGCCGCGCGGCGGTCTGGTGTGTTTGGACGGGTTTCGTTTTCATGCTCCTCATGCTCGGGTGGCTGTTCGGTAAAGCGTTTGGACTCTTTGCCGGCTTGGATGTCGTCGCCAGGATCCTGGGACAGCCAATGGACAGTGGCGTCGGGGCGATGTTTGCGTTTCTCATCTTTGCCGGCGAAGTCGTCCTATTGCCGTGGATGTTTCTAGTTTTGATGGATGATGACGTTCGGGCGGCCTGTTGGCGGTCGCCGCGCAGACCCCGGCCATGGGTTGAATGGGGATTGGTGGTTTTGCTGGGATTGATCATGACCGGTGTCGTGCGGCTGCCATTGTCCAACCGGTTACAAACCGGAGTGTATTTCACGAATCTCAAACCGAAGGATGCCGCTGCCACGCCAACCGGGTTGCCCAAGCTCGCGCCGGGCGAGAGACCGGTCGGGCCTGGATTCGGCCCGGCGTTCGAGCGGGTGATTTACCCGCCCGGAAGCGGGCCAACGAATTGCATTGATCTCGATTCGGGCCGGACCGGCGAGTTGCCCGCCAATCGGGCCGGGAATTATGCGCTCAAGTATGACTGGATGACCCAGCAAGGATTTGACGCTCTGGGGTGGCGGCAGGAAGGATTGGAATGCCCGGGCATGATCACGGTGGAGGCCGTGCCGGGGGACTGGGAGCGGCTGCCGGCAAACGACGTTCCGGCACGACTGGCGGCCGCGGAAAAGCTGGATGCGCCCGTGCTGCAGACGTCGGCGAAACTCCCAAGCACCTGGATTTTCCGCACGCGTGAAGGGGCGGCGGGCTTGCTGCAAGTCATCGGCTTCACCGACAACCCGCGCGGGGTGAAGCTCCGCTACAAGCTGGTGCGTAGTGATTCCTCAAACCTGCTTCCGGAAAATCCCGCGTTCACCGCGCGCTTTCCTCAGGGCCAGATTCGCCTGCTCGCCGTCTCGCGGCTCGCGCCTGTCTCCCCAACCTGGTGGCTTCCGGACGGTACGGTTTGCCCGCAGTCGTTCGATGTGGAATGGGGATACGCAGGGCAGGATGATTCCATCGTGCAGCTCATCTTCCAGCGCGACGGTTTCCCCAACCGCAGTGCATTTTCCGAGGTCATCGTCCCTGCGTCGTGTTCGAGCCGCGGAAGGTCTGGCGAGGTCCGTTCAAATGGCAATCGGCTCCCGGGTTGTGAGGCCGTGTTCGTCAGTATCCCCAAACCGGACGCAACCAACGCGCCCGACGCGCTCACCGTGAGGATCGGCGCAGCCAGCGGCGGAGGCACGGTCGTTTTCCGGCACGCCCCCCAGGGCGGAATCAGTGCCAGCGGCGTCAACCTGCCGGGTGGTGGGACTTTCAACCTGATGTCAGCCGGCCCCGTCGAGGGGAAGGGTTCCGTTTCGGTGACCTATTCCCACGATGCGCTGCGGGGCTGGAGTGTCAACCTTACCGCATTGGACAACGACGGAAAAAAACTCGAGCCGGTGGACTCCGGCACAACTTCCGTTGACGAAATGGCTCAGACGCAAGCGCGATTTGAGGGGCTTGAGTTATCTTCCGTGAAGGAATTCAGATTCGAGGTACGCCGGTTCCATTGGAACGAGTTCCGCAACATCTCGTTGCGGCCGGGGCAGCGAACCCCTTTTGAAGTTGTGGAAACCGGCCCCAAGTGATTTGACTGCGGAACCATCCAGTCCATCCCTGCGCGTGCGTTCGTCTGATCGGAGGCAACTTAACGAGGCTCAAATTGAAAAGAAAGTTAGAGCCGCCGCGCGTCGTCTCGTACAATTATGGCAATGACCAGCACCTCCGCCTCCAGCGCGGCGCCGGGCGAAATCTTCGCCACGACGCACTGGACGGTTGTGCTTGCCGCCGGTCGCCAACACACTCCCCAATCCGACCTCGCGCTGGAGGAACTTTGCCGCACTTATTGGTTTCCACTATACGCGTACGTGCGGCGGCGCGGCCACACCAAGGAGGACGCGGAGGATTTGACGCAGGCGTTTTTCGCCCGTTTCCTCGCAAAGAACTATCTCGCGGGCCTGAGCACGGAGCGTGGACGATTCCGGGCATTTCTCCTGGCATCATTGAAGCATTTCCTCGCGAACGAATGGGACAAATCGCAGCGACTCAAACGCGGCGGCGGTCAGGCGGCGTTGTCGTTGGACTGGGAAACCGCGGACACGAAGTTTCAAATCGCGGTCACCAACGAGCCCAGTCCGGACCGGGCGTTCGATCGCGAATGGGCGCTGGCGCTGCTGGCGCGGGTCATAGAACGATTGCAGGGCGAATGCGCCGCGGCGGGCAAAACAGAATTATTCGACCAGTTGAAGGTTTTTCTCGCGGCGGGCAAAGGCGAATCCGCCCCGGCCGAAGTCGCGCGGACGCTCCACATGGAGGAAGGGGCGGTGCGGGTGGCGGTGCATCGCCTGCGGAAACGGTATCGCGCGCTGCTGCGCGACGAGATTGCCCAGACGCTGCTCGATCCCATCCAGGTGGACGAAGAGATGCGCGCTTTGTTTGGGGCGTTTACGCTGTAACGCCCCCGCCCCCCGCTGCCGCGTAACGGTATCGTGACGCGTGACCCGAGCGTTTGCCTTGCCCGGCCGAAGCTGCTTTACTCTGCGGAATGAATTTCTTCATTCAACGCAGCGAATTGCGCGATCTCTACGACAAGGTCGCCGCCGGCGAACGTATTTCCGAAGCCGACGCGCTGCGGTTGTTTGAATCCAAAGACCTCA
>CAZIJO010000311.1:0-4864 GCA_964539515.1 uncultured Bifidobacterium sp.
CTCAGGTGCTTTCATTTTGGCAATGAACCCGGCGAGTTCACGGATCAATCTCTCTATTGGTTTTACTATCCGGCGTACAGACCCTACCTGGCGTTGCAGATCTGGCGAGACGGCGAAAGACATGACATCCACTGGAGCGACAGCCGTGAATTTGTGGCCCCCACACCAACGGAGGTCGGGTTGACAGATCCGGATTTGAGGTGAGATGACGCTTAAAAGGGTTATTGGCGACGAAGCTCTTACCCCGTCCTCAAGTTTCTCACCAAAACATTTTTTCTGAGCAATGCTTGCGCCCCTATCCTCAGAGACTGAATTGCGGGTGTGCTCGAAGCTTTTCCCACGATTCCGCCGTCAACGGCGCGATGTGGTAAACTCCTTCCACCATGGGCTGGGCGCTGTGCGAACGGCGGGCGCGGTCCAGCCAGCGGCGGTCCAGGGGTTCGGTGAGCAACTTCAACGTGTTGGCGGCGATCGTTGTTTCCTCCTTTTCGCCGGTCGCGTGGCCCACTCCGACAAAAAACCCCGCCAGCAGCAACGTCACGCGCATGATCGTGCTGCGGGAATACGTCGGCAACGCACACGGCCGTTGCGGGTCGAGCTGCCGAAACAAGTTGGTGAAGAGCGGCAGCGTCCACATCGCAGGATTCTTCGCCGGCGAAAAGGCGTCGAATAGAATCGCATGGGGTGGCGGAGCGCCGGTCCCCGGTCCGGCGCGTCGAGATGTTTTGCTGGAAACTCGCCGGGGCGGAGACCGGCGCTCCGATTCGGCCGCGAGCCACGTCGGGAAATCCCCCAGATGGAATTGCCAGTTTACGGTCCGCGCTCCGTCGGGGAACCGCACGGCGTGATGGTCAAGGATGGCCTGGATTTGGGTTTCGTATCCGCCAAAGTAACCCAGCGCCGCCGCGTGTTGCAGGGCGAATTGCAGCGGCTCAATTGTGCAGTCAAAGCTGATCAGCCGAATCGGGCAGGGGAGGGCCCGCGTGGCGCGCAAGACGGTGAGGGCGTTGGCGGCGGCGCCCAGCCCGACATCCCAGATTACGAACTCCCCGGAATGGTGTTGGAGGCGCTCACGAAGCTGGAGTTGCTTGACGTAAAGGGCCTCGGCCTCCGCCACGGGCCCAATCACGGGATGAAAGGTCTCCCCGTACGTCAGCGAATGGAGGCTGTAGTCGCCGCTGACGAGCTGGACGAGTTTGTAGTTGGAATCAGGAGAGGTCAATGGCCTGCGAATCTTAGGTCAATGACTTTCACTTCCTTGGCCGCGTGGTCGGCCCAAAACACGACGGCTCTTTGTCCGACGATGACCACTTGCATCAGCCGTCCTATGTCATCACGTTCGACGTAGTCACCTTCCAAAAACGGATGGGCGCGGAGTTTTTTAAGCAAGTGGAGGATCTGATTCCGCTCTTTGAGCTTCAACTGCGGGAACAATTCAGCAATGTGGGATTCCACAAAGACCGAATAGGAGATCATTTCCGCTTCCTCTTGCCGAGTGACTTTTCCAAGTCTTCAAGCCGCACCCAGTTTTTTCGATTGCGGTCATCAATCCGGCGCGTCATTTCGGAGCGCCAAGCCGGATCCTGCTGGAGGCGAAGATGGAGGAGAAAAGCTGCCAGCTCGTTCTGCCGCTTCGGCGGCAGGGCGGCAACCTCACGCATCAATTCGGCCATGCTCATGGCGCTAAAATGTCTTCGCGCTGGGAAAAAAGCAATCTCGCGCCAGTGTCACCCTCACAACTGGGCCATCGCCTTGTCGAGCGCGGCGTAGAGCTGGTTCATCGTGGCTTCGGTTTCGTCGCCCATGTTCGAGAGGCGGAAGGTTGTGCCTTTGATCTTGCCGTAGCCGCCATCAATCAGGAAGCCCTGTTCCTTCACGAGCTTCTGGAGCTTGGCCACGTCCACGGTCCGACCCCCGGGTTTCGCTCCATTGTTGACGCACGTGAGCGTAATGGACTCGAAACCCTGTTCCGGGAACAGGGTGAAGCCGTGCTTCGCCGCCCAGTCGCGCGTCATTTGGTTCGTTTTGCGATGCCGGGCGTAACGATTGTCCAAACCCTCCGCGAAGAATTCGTCCAGCTTGGCACTCAGGGCATACGTATGCGAAATGCTCGGCGTGCTGGGGGTCATGCTTTGCTCGGCGTTCTTTTGGAACTCGATGAAATCGAAGTAGTAGCCGCGGTCCTTCATCGTCGCGGCCTTGGCGAGCGCGGCGGGGGAGCACACAAAAACCGCGAAACCCGGCGGCAGGGCAAAGGCCTTTTGCGTGCCGGCGAGCAGGACATCGATGCCCAATTCGTCAAACTTGAGCGGGAGAGCGGTCATCGAGCTGACCGAGTCCACGATAAACATCACCTCGGGATACTTTTTCTTGAGCGCGGCGATTTCCGCCAGCGGGCTCATCGTGCCGGTGGAGGTCTCGTTATGGATGAGGGTCAGCGCATCGAACTGGCCGGTGGCAAGCTTGGCGTCAACCTGTTCCGCCCGGATCGGCGAACCCCAATCCACTTGCAAGCCCTCGGCCGCTTTGCCGCAGCGTTTCGCCACGTCGAGCCATTTGTCGGAAAACGCGCCGCACATGCAGTTCAAGACCTTTTTCGCGACCAGATTGCGGATCGCGCCTTCCATCACCCCCCAGGCGCTGGAGGTGGAGAGGTAAACCAGCTGCTTGGTGGCGAGGAGTTGCTGGAGTTGCGGCTGGATCTTGGCGACGAGGTCCTTGTAGCCCTGGCCGCGATGCCCGATCATGGGCGCGCAAAACGCCTGGTAGGTTTTTTCACTGACTTCAACCGGTCCCGGAATGTGCAATTTGACATGACCCATAGGCGGTTAATGGTCCTTGACCCGCCGTCCAAAGACAAGTGCGCTTTCGGGTCGGCGGGCTTGCCCGCGGAAACATTTGCTTTACGTGGTGGCATAATTTCCGAAGAGTAGCAGGTCGCGGTTGGATCAGAAACGTGCGCATTCTTTACAACATTCTATTCTGGATCTTTTTCCTCGTGTCGTCGCCGTATTATTTCTGGCGGCTGGTGCGCCGGGGCAACTGGCAGGCGGGTTTTGCCGAACGCTTTGGCCAGTACGATACCAAACTCAAACAGGCGATCACCAATCGCCACAACCTGTGGCTCCACGCCGTCAGCGTCGGCGAGGTGAATCTTTGCGCCCAGTTGATCCAGGCGCTCGAACCGCGGCTGCCCAATGCCAAAATCATCGTTTCCACCACCACCACGACCGGCATGGCCGAGTTGAAGCGGAGACTGCCCACGCACATCGGCAAGATCTATTACCCGGTGGACCGCCGGAAATTTGTTTCCCGCGCGCTCGTCACGGTCAGCCCGCAGGCCATCATTCTCGTGGAAGCCGAAATCTGGCCCAACTTCATCTGGCGCGCGATGTCCCTGGGCATTCCGCTCTTTCTGGTAAATGCCCGGCTGTCGGACCGTTCTTATCGTGGCTACCGTCGGTTTGCCTTTTTGTTCCGGCCGCTGTTTGCGGCGTTCACCGGAGTCGGCGCGCAGAACGCGGCGGATGCGGAGCGTTTGCGCAAGATCGGCTGCCGCCCGGAGGCCATCCAGCTCGTCGGCAGCCTGAAGTTCGACGCCGCCCGCTCAGCTGGGCCGCCCACCTTGGATGTGGCGGCCATGCTGGCGCAACTTGGCGTGACGACCGAGGCCCCGGTTCTGGTTTGCGGCAGCACCCACTCCGGCGAGGAGGCTGTCCTTGCCGACATGTACCTCCGTTTGCGCCGACGCTTTCCCGCCTTGTTCCTGATCGTGGTCCCCCGCCACTTCGAACGTTGCCGCGAGGTGGAACGGCAGTGGGTCGCCCGCGGTCTGAAGTTTGTCGTCCGCAGCCAGCTTAACGGGCACACCCGCCATGCACCGGGGGAGTTGCATGGCCTGCTCGTCAACACAACCGGCGAATTGCAGCGCTTCTACGAACGGGCGACGGTGGTATTCATCGGCAAAAGCCTGACGGCGAAGGGGGGGCAGAATCCCATTGAACCGGCCGCGCTGGGAAAGGCGGTGGTATTTGGCCCGAACATGCAGAACTTCACCGACGTCGTGGGCGTCTTCCGCGCCCGGGACGCGGTGGTGCAGGTGCAGGACGCAGCGGGCCTGGAAGCCGCCCTGGCCGAGCTCTTGGCCAACCCGCAGCGCCGCGAGCAGCTTGGCGGCAACGCGCTTGAAGTGGTGCGCGAGAATCGCGGCGCCGTGGACCGCACCGTGGCGATGATTTTAAAGGGCATCGAGAAAAGCGGAATTTACGTGAGCCCGAAACGGTGAGCGGGCTTCCGGTGCCGGATGCCATCGGAGTGGTATGCCCGCCCCATCCGTCTCCGTCACCGCAGGTCCGTCCGCTTTAGCCGCCCAGAATGCGGCGGCCTTCGTCGAGGAAGATGCCCTTGAAATTCATCTCCAGGGCCTGCGGATTGGTCGCTTTGGCCAGCGCATCTTTTTCGGAAACTTTGCCTGCTTTCACGAGGTTGAACAGCGATTGATTGAAGTTCAGCATCCCATCGTCATTGCCGGTTTCGATGGCGGCCGGTAGCTTGTCGAGGCGATTCTCCTCAATCAATTTCTTTACCGTCGCCGTGTTGATCATGATCTCCATCGCCGGCGTCATGGCGCCGGCAATGGTGGGCACCATGCGCTGGCAGATCACCGCCTGCAACGTGCCGGCGAGCTGCCGGCGGATCTGCTCCCGCTCGTCGGCGTCAAAAAAGTCGAGGATGCGGCTGATGGACTGCGACGCATTGGTGGTGTGCAGCGTCGAGATCACGAGGTGGCCGGTGTCCGCGGCACTCATGGCCGAGGTGAAGCTGATGTCGTCGCGCATTTCCCCGATCATGATAATGTCCGGAT
>CAZIJO010000312.1:0-4807 GCA_964539515.1 uncultured Bifidobacterium sp.
GTCGTTGATGAGGCCCTTCCAGCCGACGGTCGTCCGCGGTTTTTCAAAATAAACGCGCATCACGATTTCCAGCCGGTCAGCCAGCTCCCCGCGCAATCGATTGAGGCGGTTGGCATATTCCAGCGCGCCGCGTTCGTCGTGAATGGAGCAGGGCCCGACGACCACCAGCAGGCGGGGATCCGTCTGCCGGAGGATGCGGATAATGCGCTCGCGACTTTCGGCGACGGTAGTTATGGCTTCAGGGCTGGCCGGAAATAGATCCTTCACCGTGCGCGGCGACGAGAGCCGGACGATTTCGCGGACATGCAAATCTTGCGTCTTGAACATCGCGCCCAGTATAGCGGGGCCGTGGCGGGGAAAAAGACATTTAAGCGGACCGGAGGTTCAAGCACGGGGCGAGCGGGGGAAGTTTTGAGCCTATCGGAACGGCGAACTCTCAATTACGGTCTTCAAAATGTGCCTGAGGAACAAGGCCACGGATCACTATCCGGTCTTGTCCCGGAGGGACTTCATGAGAATAGCCCGGCGTTTCAACGCCGGGCACGACGCCAAGCACCCCGAGTCCCGAAGGGACGGTTGAATTTCAATCCCACAAATGCCGTTCGTCGTATTCGATGCGGTGTTTCTTCAATAACTCCACGAATTCCTCCTGAAAAGTCAGCTTCTGATGATGCTTCGCCTGGCCCTTAATATACTCGATGACGGAGTCCAGCCTCGATTCGCTCACACTGAACGCGCCATACTTCGCCTGCCAGGCAAAGAACCAATGGTCCGTGAACGTTTCATGCACCCATTTCGATGAACCGCCTTTGATCAATTGCAGTCCCTTGGCGATGGACATGGTGGCGGGCAGCGAAAGCAGGATGTGAACATGGTCTTCCACGCCGCCGACTTCAATGGCTTTCATTTTGTTCTGGCGCGCAATCCCGCCCATAAACGGCCAAAGCCGCTCGGCGAGCGCCGGCTTGATCAAGGCACGACGTTCTTTGGTGCTGAAAACGCAGTGGTAATAAGAACTGACGAAGGACATGTCGTCATTCAGCCGTCCCTTCGGGACTTGCGCAATACCGAACTTATCCCGGCGTTGAAACGCCGGGCTATTTTCGGGTGTCCCTTCGGGACAATCCTGGACAGCGCTGGCAGGGCGCTTCAAAGATGCCGCCTTGTAGAGGGCAACGGGCGGCCGCACTCCCGCGTAAACTGAATGATTCGTCAGCACTTGGTCTCAGCGCCGCCAAAAAAGGATTGTCTCGGCCCGCGATATTCCCGACCTTCGCCGGCAGACAAAAAGGTCCAAAACCAGCCAAATCTATGCGATGCCGTCTCATCTTGCTCATTGCCGTCCTGAGCGCGGGGTGCCTGCAGCTGCCCGCCGCGCCGGGACCTCTGATTCACGCCCATTCCCATAATGATTACGAGCACCCGCGGCCGTTGCTGGACGCGCTTGATCATGGCTTCTGCGGGGTGGAGGCGGACATTTACCTGGTGAATGGGCAACTCCTGGTGGCCCATGATCGCGACAAAGTGAAGGCGGAACGCACCTTGCAGGCGCTCTACCTCGATCCCCTGCGCCAACGCGTGAAGCAAAATGGCGGACGCGTGTTCGCCAACGGACCGGAGTTCAGCCTGTTGATTGATCTCAAGTCGGACTGGAAAACCATCTATCCCATTTTGCGCACGGTGCTGGCGAACTACGCCGATATCCTAACGACGTTCCGCGATGGCGCGAAACAAACCAACGCCGTCACCGTCATTATTTCGGGCAGCCGGGCCCTGGAGATGTTCAACGGCGAGACCATTCGTTACGCGGGCTATGATGGCCTGCTCACGGACCTCGATTCAACCATGCCCGCAACGCTGATTCCCTGGGTCAGTGCGGATTGGAAAAAGCCCTTCACGTGGCGCGGCCAGGGAACGATGCCAGAAGCGGAACAAAGGAAACTCGGGGAAATCGTGGCCAAGGCCCACGCCCAGGGCCGCCGCGTACGGTTCTGGGGCGCGCCGGACAACGAAAATTTCTGGCGCACGATGCGCGCGGCGAACGTGGATTTGATCAACACCGACAATCTGGCCGGACTCGAAAAATTTCTCCGGGGCGAAAAAGACTGACCGCCCGGCGCTTCACCGCTTGCCGCTGACGGCTTTCAACCAGAAATAGGCCATCAACGAAGCGCCCGCCGGGCTCGGATGGACGCCGTCGCCGGCCCAGTGTTCCGGCGGGGCGTACTTGACCGCCGTGTCGAACATGGTTTGGAAGGGCACAAAGGTCGCGTGCTGGCTTTCCGCCACCCGCTTCGCGGCCGCGCGGTACCGGTCGAACTCGGGAAACCACTTGTCGTTGACGGCGCCGCAGCGCAGCACAAACGGCTCGCAGATGACGAGTTTCACCTTTGGCAATGCCTGCTTGGTGCGTTCGAGCAGGGCGTGATAATCGCGTTCGTAGATTTCCACCGTGCCTTTGTATCCGAGCTTGGGATCGAGTGAGTGCCAGATGTCGTTCACCCCGATCAGAATGCTCAACAGGTTCGGCTTGAAATCGAGGCAATCGCCCTGCCAGCGCTCGGCGAGTTGAAATACCTTGTGGCCGCTGATGCCGCGATTGAAAATCTGCAACCCATCGTCGGGCCGGTCCACGAGCAGCTCCGCCGCTGCCAGCCAGGCATAACCATTCCCCATTCCCGCCTGGTTGTTGGGAGCGGTCGTTTTCGCCTGGTCCCGACTCCGACCCGCGTCGGTGATCGAGTCACCTTGAAAAAGGATCAGGTCACCCTTGGCGATGAGATTGCGGCCGCTCTTGGACCAGGTAGCGGCGGCGGCCTCGGTGGCCAGCGTCACGCTGGCAAGGCTGGCCGCGCCCAGAGCCGCCCCGGAGGTCTTTAGAAAACTCCGGCGGGTGAGATCATTTGTTTCAGCGGTGTCATCATTCATAAGCTCGGGTTCAAGGTAGTGAGTCGGGCGCAATTGGAAAGCTTGGATTGATTGAGCCTCGCCCTCCGGCGACTCATAGCAGGTCGGGCCGAAAGAAAGTTGAAACAAAGCGGGCATTCGGCAGGTCATATAACTGGGCGATGATCGCGACGGTCACCAGGCCGATCGCGGTTGATCGCTTGTAACCCTTGATAAAAGCCATGAAAACGAACCTATTCACCTCGTCCAAAGCACCCATTTTGGGCGTCGCCCTACTGGCGTTGGCCGTCGTTACGGCTTCCGCTGCCGTTGAAGCCAAGATCGCCAAGTCTTTTCCGGTTGAAACGGGCGGCCAGCTTGTCGTTGCGGTGGATCGCGGCGCCATCGAGGTCAAAACCGCCGACCGTGAGTCTGTTGACATCGAGGTCACCCGCAAAGCCGGCGGGAATCAGGCGAAGGCCGAAAAGACCCTCCAAGATCACGTCGTCACCATCACCCAGAACGGCAACAAGGTCGAAGTCCGTGCTGAATTTAAAGGCGCGAAGTCGTCCGGCTGGTTTGGGGGATCACCGGAGTTGCAGGTGAATTACGTCATCACGGTTCCCCGCAAGTTTGACGCTGACCTCAAGACCGCTGGCGGCAGCGTGAAGGTGGCCGAATTGACGGGCAAAGTGCAGGCGCAGAGTTCCGGAGGCGGGCTGAACTTTGCCAAGATCGAAGGGCCGTTGTCCGGTCACACCAGCGGCGGAGGCATTACCGTGGCCGGCTGCAGAGGCAACGCGGACCTCAAAACTTCTGGTGGCGGCCTGCAGCTCAGCGAGATTCAGGGGGATGTGGACGCCCGCACTTCCGGCGGCTCCATTCACGCAAGCAAGCTGACTGGCAAAACGGTCTTGAAATCGTCCGGTGGTGGGATCGAAGTCTCCGAGAGCGTGGGGCAGATTGATGCCGTTACTTCCGGGGGCAGCATCACCGCCAGCCTGCTGGCCGAACCCACTGGCGAGTGCAGTTTCAAGACGTCCGGCGGCGGCATTACGGTCGTGCTCGACGAGAAAATCAAAGTGGATGTTGATGCCCGCACCAGCGGCGGCCGGGTTTCCTGCGATCTCCCTGTCGTAACCACGACCCAAGGCGAGGAACGGAAAAACATCCTTCGCGGCCAGATCAACGGCGGCGGTCCACTCATCACCGCCCACACCAGCGGCGGCAGCGTCCGGTTGACGAAACGTTAGCCAAGTCACATGTGCCGGCCCGTTCGGCGACGGGATATTTGATATTTGGAAAGCCGAGAATCGGTTTGCCAAAGCCCCAGACCATCCGCTAATTTTCTGCCCGTACGAACCGACGTGAACCGCGCAACGACAACTACGATTTAGCGTTTATCCTGACAACCCGGGATGAACGCCAACGCCTCTGACCAACCGTCCGGGGCGTTTTTGTTTCCAGAATTGGCGTAGCTGCGCCTCGGCAGAGCGCAGCCAATCGGATGCGAAGAATGCGGCGCTCTGCCGAGACGCCGCTACGAGTAAATTTTATGGCCGACGAACAACAAGATCCGAAGGAAAGAAAAACTCTCGACGACCGCGCAAAAATGACCGAGCTGGAGCGCATCCGCCACTCGTGCGCCCACGTCATGGCCACCGCCATTCTGCGCCTGTGGCCGGACGCCCAATTCGCCTACGGCCCGCCGGTCGAAAACGGCTTTTACTACGACCTCGAATGCTCCCACCGCATCTCGCCCGAGGACTTCGAGAAGATCGAGAGCGAGATGAAGAAGGAAATCAAGGCGAACAACCCCTTCGAGAGAGTCGTGGTAACCCGCGATCAGGCGATCCAAGAAGCGCAGAGCGGCCGGCTTGGGGGTCTGGCCGAGCGCCCGGGCAACGCGAGCAAGTTCAAG
>CAZIJO010000313.1:0-4740 GCA_964539515.1 uncultured Bifidobacterium sp.
CCACGGTTGGATTACCGCGCGAATCCAGAATCTCGCGCGCCTGAATGTTTTGAATTTTGGTCATAATTGGGTCTTGAGGGGAACTCATCCAATCGAAGCCTGCTCGCTGCCCTTCCGATCATGGAACTCCCAAAGCAGGCACAATGATAGAGGCCCACTGCGGTGAGTCAAGAAGCCGGTTTTTCAAACGCCCGGAGGATTGACAAGGCGCCAGGAACGGCTCAGTCTCAGCGCTAGTTGCATGAATACTCCTCGGAATTTCAAAAACCTATGGCAAAGGTTTTCGGCGGGCCTGCTTTGCGTTTGCCTGGCTCTGGCCGGCGGAGGATTGGCCGCCGAGGAAACGGCCACGGAACCGAGTGCCGGCTCGAACGATACCCTGCGCGCCTTTTTGCAGTTGCAGGAACAATTGCACGCCACCCAACTGGCACTGGAACGGAACCGCCAGGAAACCGAGGCGCTCGCCGCACGCAATGCCGAGGCGGTGGCGGCGCGGTTCCAAGCGATTGAACAGGCGCTGACCGCCAAACGCACCGGTGAACTCGAATCGCTGGAACAGCGGATGCAAAGCACCCACCGACTGTTGCTCATCGTGGCGGGCACCATTGCAACCGTGGGCTTTCTGGTGTTGTTGCTGACGGCCTATCTGCAGTGGCGCGCGGTCGCCCGGTTGGCCGAGTTTTCGGCACTGGCCGAGACCGCAAGCCGGGCAGCGCTGCCGACGACGGGGGCCGACGCGCCGTTGCTCGGCGGCGGGGTGGCCGCCCAATCCAATGCCCGACTGTTCGGGGCCTTGACCGGTCTGGAAAAGCGGATTCTGGAACTGGAGCACACCACGCACCCACCGGTGAGCGACGCAGCGACTGCCGAAACCAGCCCCAATGGCAACGGTGCGCATGCCAACGGCAATCGGCCGGAAGCGGGCGCCGAGGGCAACCACCATACGCTTTTGCTTGCCAAAGGGCAGTCGTTATTGAATTTGGAAAAGGCAGCTGAAGCGCTCGCCTGCTTCGATGCCATTCTGCTGACCGAGCCGAACCACGGGGAAGCACTGGTCAAGAAAGGCATCGCCCTCGAACAACTTCGGCAGGAGGAGGAAGCGCTCCGTTGTTACGATCGGGCCATCGCCGCCAACGGTGGCCTCACGATCGCGTATCTCCAAAAGGGGGGACTGTTCAACCGTTTGGAGCGCTACGAGGAGGCGTTGCAGTGCTACGAACAAGCCTTGCAGGCGCAGGAGCAGGCGCAGGCGTCTTGACCAGAGCATCTCGGCCAAATTCCTTAGCCGCACGCGCGGCTAAACCCGCCCATTCCATCGCTAGACTTTGATTGTTTGTTTCGCATCCAGTCGACTCACGCGCCCGCCGGCCAATCGCGGATCGATTCGTGGGCAAGCTCGATAAAGGACAGGCAGACGGCAGGAAGTCGCCCGGGGTGGCCAAGTTGGTATTGGGCACGTGGCACTCCATCCCGAAGCAAAAAACGCCCTGTTTTTAGCAAGAAATGAGGAGACAGGCCACCCGGGTCAGCAAGGTTGCAAAAGCGGTCCTTTGATTGCTCCCCCGGACGGATTTCCGTTTCGTCCGGTGCGCTCAATCCTGCTGCGCGCTGACGCCGGCGGGGGTTAGACGTGGCAGCGGCACCACCCCGCCCCAAACGCGTCGCACAATGAAAAGAACCAACCCCAAAGACCTTTTCCCTCACGATCTCCTCCTCCCTCTAAGGCATCTGACAACTTCCCTGGTTTGCGCCGGCTGGATGATTGCCGTCCAAGCCCAGTCATCCACGTTGTTGTTCCAGGAAGGTTTCGAAACCGGCTGGAATGGATGGACTAACGACACCACCTACAACACCGACAAGCGTTACGCCTGGGTGGTGTTGCCGCCCACCAACGGTCCGATGGCGGCACACTCGGGCACGAACTGCGCCGGCACGATCAATCCTGGGATTGACTGTTACCTCGCCAGTCCGCTGCTGATTCTGCCAACGGCGAATCAATACTCGAATCACCTCTGGCTCTTTTACTGGCAATGGCAAAAATACATGACCACTCCATCCAACAGCTGTCTGTCCGACGTAAAAATCCGGCAACTCATCCCCGACCCCAATGGCGGATTCTACTGGGGGCCTTGGAACTTGATCGACCCGGGCACATCAGGGGCGATTCCGATGGACTCGCCCGCCTGGCGACGTCGCGGCATCGATCTGACCTTGTTCAGCGGCTGGCCGGTGCAACTCGGGTTCGGACATTACGGCACAGGCAATCCGGGTTGGTTTGTCGATGACATCGAAATCTGGGATGTCCCCGTGCACACCGACTGGCCGGGGACGGAGAATTTCGAGAGTGGCTGGGGCGACTGGCAAACGGACAACGGCGCATGGGACATCGGCACACCCACCGGCAGTGGCCCGACCAGCACGCCATCGGGAACGAACTGTGCCGGCACAGGATTGGACGGGTTGGTGCCATCCGTGTGGGATGCGATCCTGTGGACGCCGGCGTTCTATCTGCCGCCCGTCAGACCGGGCGAACGCGTGTATCTGCAATTCCAGCAATGGCACGATTATCCAAACATGTTCAGCGTGGCGGTCAACTGGTCGCAATGGTGGTCGAGTATCGGCTGGACCTGGCCACAGAATCTGTATGCCGATCCACTCTTCGTAATCACGCAGCGAACCTGGACGCCGATGACCATTGATATCACATCGCTTGCCGGATTGCCGTTGCCGGCCCGATTGGGGTTCTCGCATCTGAATGTCGGCGGAGGAGGATTGGGTTGGTTCATTGACGATGTGCGCATCACCGTCGCTCATCTGCAGATCATGAACCTCGAACGCAGCGGCGACGATCTTCGACTCACCTGGACCTGCCCGGGCGGCAACACCAACGTCGTGCAATGTTGCACCACGCCCACGGGCACGTTCACCAACCTCAGCACTCCACTGATCGCCACGGGCGCGGGTGTGGTTACGAACACCTATGTCCATAGCGGGGGCGCAACGAACCTCTCGGCACGCTTCTACCGAATCAAGCGATGGCAGTGAGCCGCATCTGTTTTGAGGGGATGAACCGGAAGCTCAAACAAGTTGAACTCGGCGGTGATGCATGGCGGTTGCACCGCATACGCCTTTCTGCGGAGCGGCTCGATTATCCTGGCGTCAAAGCCGGCAAAGAACCCACTGATGAACTTGGGAAACTTACTGCGTTGTGCAGCCCTGGCTTGGTCGCCGCAGAACCGGTGCAGGTTCTCTATCAACGGTTCTTCGCGGTAATCGCTGCGATCCCGTGGTGCTGGCCGTTTCATCGGCTAAAGGAACACCGCTCCATGAGCCTGGTTGCAGCAGAACGCAGCTTACCGTCGCGCGCTCCTCCCCCTCAGACAATTCACACAAACACAATCTCCGTCGTCGCCGCCTTCTCATCCCAACCGCGCGTGGGTTCGGCGGTGACGGACGAGATGTCCTTGATGGAAATCTGGCGGCCACGGGTCTTGGGTGATTTGATTTCGATCTTCGACGGGTCGCAGGTCTGCTGGTTGATCTTCTGGTGCGGCGCGGGCTTATAGCGCACGTAGAGCACCTTGGGCGTCTCCGGTGCGAAGAACAGGATGCGCGACTTGTCAGGGATGCACAAATACGCCTTGTTCAGGATCGCACCGCCGAACGTAAAGCGCTTGAGGTAGCTTGCTTTGCGATCGGTGTAGGCGCAGGTGAAGACTTTTTCACGGTCCGGCAGACCGGCGTAGAACAGCTCCGGCCCGACGAATAGCTTCTCGGGCAGTTCGGTGACCTTGTACGTGCCGTCCTTGAACACGAGGAGAATCTTGTCGAACTTCGTGCACTCCAGCTTGAACTCTTCACCGCTCACCTTGTAGCCCACATAACCGCTCTCGCGGTCATACGCCACCTTGAATGCTTTGAATGCCACCGCCTTCACGTCCACTTCCTCGTGCCGGCTGCTCTTGGTCGTGAGGCGCGGATACTGCGGGCCGTACTTCTCCAACAACGCCTCCAGATGCCCGATTACATACTTGGTGAGGTTTTTGAGATTCTTGCGCGTCTCGGCCAGGTCGGCCTTCGTTTTCTCCATTTCCTCGCGATGCTGGTTGATGTCAAACAGCGAAATCCGGCGGATGCGAACCTGCAACAACCGCTCGACATCCGCGTCCGCAATGTCGCGGATAAGTTCCTTCTTGAACGGCTTGAAACCGTCATAAACCGCCGCGACGACCGCCTCGGCCGTTTTGCATTTCTCAATCGACTTGTAGATGCGCTCCTCAATGAAGATGCGTTCCAACGTGCGATAATGCAGTTCGTCCTGGAGCTGTTGCTCGCGCAGTTCGAGTTCCCGTTTGAGGAGGGCGACGAGCTGCTCCGTGTTCTCGCGCAACACCTCGCTCACGGTAAGTTCGACCGGGCGATTGTCCTGAATGACGACAATGCGGCTCGCGATCGTCACCTCGCAATCGGTAAACGCATAGAGGGCGTCCACCATCTTGTCCGCGGATACGCCCGCCGGGCATTTGATCTCGATCTCAACGTTCTCACTGGTGAAATCGTTGATGGATTTCACCTTCAACTTGCCCTTCTCGACCGCGGCTTCGATGGACGCCGTGAGCGATTCGGTCGTCGTGCCCGGTGGAAGTTCCGTGATGACAACCGTGGCATCGTCGCGCTCCTTCATGCGGGCGCGCACCTTCACACTGCCCTTGCCGTCCTGATAATCGCGCGCGTCCATCA
>CAZIJO010000314.1:0-4657 GCA_964539515.1 uncultured Bifidobacterium sp.
CACCGCAGCGGCGCCGCGGCAGAGCGCCGCAATCATTTCGTCCCGAAGATTGCGGCGCTCTGCCGAGTCGCCGCTACGCCATGGGTTCCTGGTCGCAATGCCTGCGCCGCGCGCAAGGCGGCTCCCCAAAACTTTTTCAAAATCTTTGGCGCGATTCGGCGGCGAAAAACGCCTTGTACCGGTGACACCACAAATCAGGCGCTCGTCGCCTGAGGAAACAAAAAACACACCAATGAAAGCAAAACCATGAAATCACTAAACAAATTGAGAAAGTCAGAAGCTGGAACCCGGCTTGGGGCCGCGCTCACGCTCACGGCGGTCCTCACCCTTGGGTTGATGGGAATGTCAGCCGCGCGAGCCGAGAACGCCGTCGTTTACTGGAGCGGCATCGCCGAGGGGGCAATCGCGGCCGGTCGACCACCCGCCAGCAGCAGCGTGCTCGGCGGGATGGTGCATGCGGCCATGTATGACGCCATCGCCGCCATCGAGGGCGGGCTCGCTCCCTTTGCCACGAGTGTCACCGCCCCTCCCGGCGCCTTGACCGACGTGGCGATCGCACAAGCGGCCAGGGACGTCCTTGCTGCCCGCGTCCCGTCCCAGACGGCCGTCCAAACCGCCTACGACGCGTTCATGGCGGCGATCCCCGATGGGCCAGCGAAGGATGGCGGAAAGGCCGTGGGCGCGGCGGCGGCCGCCGGCATGCTCGCGATGCGGGCCGGCGATCACTTCGACGACGTCGTTCCCTACGTTCAGCCGCCGCCGGGCCCGGGCATCTTCGAGCCGATCGCGCCGACAACGCCGGTTGACGTCAAGCTCGCACGAGTCCGGCCATTCACGTACGGCTTGCCGTCCGACTATCGGCCCGGCGGCCCGCTCGAATTGAGCAGCAAACGGTACGCGCAAGACGTGGCCGAGCTACAGGCGGTCGGCCGCGCGGACAGCGCAATCCGGACGGCAGAGCAAACCGAAACCGTCCGTTTCTTCACGGACCAGACCTTCGTCCAGTACAGCCGCGCTCTGCGCGGACTGGTGAACGCGCTTGGCCTCGACCTCCGCGAATCCGCAAGGCTGTTGGGATACGTGCATGTCTCGACCGCGGACACGATGATCGCCTGTTGGGAAGCGAAGTACTACTACTACTTATGGCGCCCGAACCACGCGATCCAGCGAGCCGACACGGACGGGAACCCGGCCACCTTGCCGGACGCGACCTGGCTGCCTCTCGTCACCGGCAACCATCCGGAATATCCGTCCGGGCACGCCTGTTTCACGGCCGCCGTGACCGCGTCGCTACGCAATTATTTCGGGACCAAGCATGTTCCGATTGCGATCTCCAGCACGGTTGTCGGCACGACGCGGATCTACCAGCGGCTCGACGAACTGGTGACCGATGTCGAGAATGCACGGGTCTGGGGCGGCCTCCACTATCGCACGACGATGACGCAGTCCGCGAAGCACTTCACGCAAATTGCCCGCGACATCGGCCGGCGGCACTTCCTCACCGCCGAGCGCGACCACGACGAGGATGACCAATGAGGTAGAGGGTAATCATGGGCGCGATGGCAGGCACGCAACGTTAACCAGCGAGACGGCGAGCTTCGGTGCTGGAGCCTCGGGCTTCAGTACCGATTTCAGTTTTCAGAGTTGAAGTTTCAAAGGCGTCGTCTCCAGCGCCACGCTGACCGCCGCAATTATTTCAAAAATTTTGGCGTGATTGGGCGGCGGAAAACGCCTTGGACCATGACACGACAAATCAGGCGCTCGTCGTCTGAAAACCAAAGCGCAATGAAAACGAACTCAATATCCGCTGGCCTTGCCGTCCACGCTCGAACAACCACCACACGGCATCATACCTTCCGCCGCGCCTGCCTTTGGACCGGCTGCCTAGTGTTCGCCACGATTGCGCTCGGGCCTCCGGCAGCCCAGGCCGCCATAACCGAAGCTTGGGTGCAACGCTACAGGTCTGAGGCCGGATCCGCAGACTACGCCCACAAAGTCGTGACCGATGCCGCCGGTAACGTCATCGTGGCCGGCTACACGGACTATCGAACCGGGCTCATCATCAAGTATTCGGGCGCGGGCGTCCCGCTGTGGACCAACCGCCACGACAGTTCAGGACACATCTGGGACCCAGCAGTTGGAGCCTTGGCGGTGGACGCCAGCGGCAACCTGTTCGTGACGGGGTATTCAATTGGCACCGGAGGCAATCGGGATTACGCGACGATTGCGTATTCGGGCGCGGGTGTGCCGCTGTGGACCAACCGCTACAACGGCCCGGCGAACGGTGATGACAAAGCTTTTGCGGTGGCGGTGGACGGCAGCGGCAACGTGTTTGTGACGGGGTATTCAGAGTTTACACCCAGCGGAGGCGATTGGGATTACGTGACGATTGCGTATTCGGGCGCCGGCGTGCCGCTGTGGACCAACCGCTACGACGGACCGGGAAACAGTGCGGACTCTGCGAACGCCGTGGCGGCGGACGCCGACGGCAACGTGTTTGTGACGGGGTATTCAATTGGCAGCGGAGGCGATTATGATTACGCGACGATTGCGTACTCGGGCGCGGGCGTGCCGCTGTGGACCAACCGCTACGACGGACCTGCCATCGGCCGTGACGAAGCCAGAGCGGTGGCGGTGGACGCCAGCAGCAACGTGTTTGTAACGGGAACGTCGTATGATAGTGGAGGCAATCCTGATTTCGCGACGATTGCGTATTCGGGCGCGGGCGTGCCCCTGTGGACCAACCGGTACAACGAACCGGAGAACGGCTCTGACGAAGCCAGAGCGGTCGAGGTGGACGGCAGCGGCAACGTGTTTGTGACGGGGAATTCCGCGACGATTGCGTATGCGGGCGCGGGCGTGCCGCTGTGGACCAACCGCTGCAACGTTTCGGCCTTCGCCGTGGCGGTGGACGGCAGCGGCAACGTGTTCGTGACGGGGGAGTCATCTGGTGATTCCGCGACGATTGCGTATTCGGGCGCGGGCATGCCGCTGTGGACCAACCGCTACAATAGACCGGAGAACAGTTCGACCACTTACTCCGTGGCGGTGGACGGCAGCGGCAACGTGTTTGTGACAGGGTCTTATTTCGTCACGGTGAAATATGTTTGGCAGACTGAAATCGCCATCCAACTGCTGTCCACCATCCCGCCGAAGGTGAATCTGACGTTGTCGGGTGCTCCGAATTCCTCCTGGGGCATCGAGCGAGCCCTGTTGCCCACCGGTCCCTGGACCCATCTAAGCACTTTGCTGATCGGCACGAATGGTTCGGCCCAGTTTCAGGATACCAATTCGTCCTCTCCTGCTGGATTCTACCGCGCCCGGCAGTAGCAGTGGGCAGACATAGAGATTTCACCTGGCGCGGCAGCCCAATCTGAGATTCTCGAATCCCGCCAAACCAGCAAAACCCAGCGCAATCCATCTCAACCAACAAAGAGTAAAGGACCCCATGCATAGCATGGGGCTTTGAAGAGCCCCCATAGGGGGGACAAAGTGAGAGAAGATCATGGTGCAAGGGCATAGCCTGACACCCCCGGCCAAAGGCCGGGGTTTCTTCAAGCAATGAAACACGCCAATGAACACCAACACTTTTCTTGAATCCACGCCTCCGCCGTCACGGGCCCTTGGAGCACCTCAACACTCAGACCGCTCCCGCCTCCGGCTTCCTCGAATACCTCGACACCAACTCGCCCCTCTACGCAGCTTTCTACCGCACCGTGCAGCCATAACCTGACAATGTTCTCGCGAGCCAACGGTTCGATGCTTCAACCGGGATTCACCGCCGGCATTTGTCCCGGTTGAACTTCTTCAATCTTCGCGTTGTTCTGGAGGAACTCCATGACCTTCTCGTTGGCGATCTGGTCGTAGATTTCGATCAGGCCGTTGCGCTTCTGTAGGTCCTTCAGAAATTTCTCCGGCGTGATTTGATACAGCCCGGCCAGATGTTGAATGCGCGCCGCCACCTCCGTCTGCGCGACCTTGATGTCTTCCTTTTCCGCGATGCGCTGCATCAGGTAGGCCGCCTTCACCCGGTCCTTGGCGCTGTGGCTGGCCACGGAGTAAATCTGCTCCTTTTGTTGCTCGATCAATTCGCGCGCCACGCCACGCTGCTGGTTCTCGCGCACGATGTCATAGACCACGTTGCGGGTCTCCTGCGTCAAAACCGACTCCGGCAGGTCGAAATTCACGCGGTCCAGCAGCGCCCGCACGAGTTGGCTGCGGATGCTCTTGTTCTGTTTGAACGTCAGTTCGTTTTGCAGATCGTTGCGCACGCCTTCGCGCAGTTTTTCAAGGTTTTCAGCGCCGTAAGACTTGGCGAACGCTTCATCCAACGCGGGCAAAACCTTCTCTTTAACTTCCACCACTTCAACTTCGTAAACGCCCTTCTGGCCAGCCAGTTCGGGCGTCACAAAATCCGTTGGGAAATCAACGTTGACGGTGCGTTTGTCGCCCGCCTGAGCGCCGACGAGTTGCATGCCGAAACCGGGAATGAAAGAATTCGGCTCCACGTTGATCCAGAAATTCTTTGCCTCGGTCAGACTTTTGGCGGCGGGCGCGGTTTCGATGATCGGCTTGCCGTTGCAGACTCCGGTGTAATTCACCACCACGACATCGCCGGCTTGCACCGGACGGGCCACGGTTTTGAAGTCCGTTTGCC
>CAZIJO010000315.1:0-3029 GCA_964539515.1 uncultured Bifidobacterium sp.
CGCCCACGGCTTGCAGGTGGATTTCGGGATCAAAGCCGTTGGAGTAGGCACCTTTGAATTTCTCGAGGAATTCCTGCTTATTTCCGCCATGCAAAATGTAATCGCAAACGTACTTCGTCTCGTTGAGCGTGAACACCACCAGGTAATGCCCGGTGCCATACGCCGTCGCTTGCGAAGTCGTGGCCTTGGTTTCTTCGTGCTTGGCTTTGCCGTGAATGATGCTGGTCACCGATTCCTTGGAATACTGGCGGACGCGCTTCCAAACACTCATGACGTCGCCGCAGGTCGTATCCACGAGGATGCACCCCTTCTCTTCCAGCTTGCGTCGCGTGGCCACCTCGGTGCCGAACGCGGGAATGATGACCACGTCCTCCTGCCGCAACTGGCCGATTTCCTCGTCCGTCGGCTTATTGGGAATCGTAATGATGCCGAGATTCCGAATCTGGTCGTTCACCTCGGGGTTGTGAATGATCTCCCCCAGCAGAAAGATCGGCTTCTCCGGTGGAAATGATTTGCGTGCCGCGTAGGCCAGATCAATGGCGCGCTCCACGCCGTAGCAAAAACCGAATTCCTTCGCGAGCTTGATGGTCAGGTCGCCTGCGGAAAGCTCCCCGCCGTTGGCCCGAATATGTTCGACCAGTTCGCTCCGATAGTGCGACAGCACCTGGGCCTGGACGGCTTCCATGATTTCAGGCCGGCGGAGGTTGATTTTCTGCGGGGCCGCAGGAGCGTGCGTTGACATAGCAACCCTATTCTAGCTTGCGCCCGCCGCCCGTCGAGCAGAAAGCCGAGGCTTTGGCAGAGGCGTGGGTGGAAAAGGATGCACGGGCAGCAAACGGGGCGGTCGGCCCAGATTCAGCCCTGAGGCCCGGGCGGGAGGCAAAAAGTCATTGCGCCGGGCGAATTTCATGGGATGATACGCGCGTTGTCGGAGCGTAGCTCAGCCTGGTAGAGCACTTGCTTTGGGAGCAAGACGTCGCAGGTTCGAATCCTGTCGCTCCGACCATTCTTATTTTCGAAGTGGCTTTCCTTTCTTCCCTTCTTCCATTTGGCAGCGGAAGCCATGCAACGGCAGGGCAGGATCCGGACGGCGAACACACTGGAACTTTCGACAGCGACCACAGGGCTATGATATGCCGGCGGAAAAAATTCGTGATCCCGGCCAACGTTTAGCGCTGGCATTCCCGCTGCTGAAATAAACTCGCCCTGACTTTGAGGACGAAACGAGCCGGGTGATAAACGATCGGCGTGAGGGCGCAAGACCGGCGCGAAGTGCCGGGAATTTTGTCCGGTGGAATCGTTAAAAAGCCGGACAATGTGGTGGTTAGTGGTTGTTGGGCTGGTTGCGGCGGCGGACATTATGGGTGTCCGCCGCCGTTTTTTTCGCACTCAATTCCCGCGAATCTCTTCCACCGCTCTCCTGCTTTGATTTGTGCGAACTGCGCAATTCGCGTCATTCGAGGGTGGCGGGCGACGGCCCGACCGCGGCCCCGTCCGGATTTTTCTTCCGCAATGAAATCAAGTGTTTACTGCCGGGAACCAAGGGTCGCAAACGGCGTGGCATTGCCGTTGCTAGGTCGCTGCCACCAGACCCAAGGGCATTGAGCCCATGGAGTAAATCGCGGGCGGACTGGTCCGAACAACCGCGCGCGTCAACTAACAAAAAACCGAATGAAGAAAATTGAAGCCATCATCAAGCCGTTCAAGCTCGAGGAAGTCAAAGACGCCCTCGGCGAAATCGGCATCGAGGGAATGACCGTCACCGAAGTCAAGGGATTTGGCCGCCAGAAAGGCCACACGGAAATCTATCGCGGCAGCGAATACACCGTGGATTTTCTGCCGAAGATCAAGGTCGAACTCGTGCTGACCGACAAGCAGGTGGAAGCCGCCGTGACGACGATTGTGAAAGCCGCCAAGACCGGAAAGATTGGCGATGGCAAGGTGTTCGTCTCCGCCGTCGAACAAGCCGTGCGCATCCGCACCGATGAGCAAGGAGATGCGGCCGTTTAACCCGTCGAACCAAAACCTCAATCACCGCAACTATTCCAAAATGAAAAAACTTTTCCTCGGTCTTTCTGTGTTGGCGCTGGCCGCCTCCAATTTGTTGAACCTGCGTGCAGCGGACGCGCCCGCTCCCGAACCCACACTCGAACAACGGGTCGCGGGGCTCGAAGCGTATGTCGCCAATACCGATCCCACGGCTCCGCTCAAGGATAAGGAAGGCAAAATCCCGGATGGCCTGAAGACGGTGGCCTCGGGCAATCCCGGCCCAGGCCACAACGCCTGGATGATGACCAGCGCGGCGCTGGTCCTGTTCATGACGCTGCCCGGTCTCTTCCTGTTCTACGGCGGCCTGGTTCGGCGCAAGAACATCCTTTCCGTCATTGCCCAATGTTTCGGCATTGCGGGGATTGTGACCATCCTATGGGTCGTGTTCGGATACAGCATGGTGTTTGCCGATGGCTCCGGGCCGTTCTTCGGCAACCTGAAGTTTGCGATGCTCAACGGCGTGGATTCCCTTCCGAATACCAACTACGCCTACTGGGTGTCGCATAACGTATTCAGCATGTATCAAATGATGTTTGCGATCATCACGCCGGCGCTGATCCTGGGGGCAATCGCCGAGCGCATGAAGTTCATCTCCGTGATGCTGTTCGTGGCCCTTTGGATGGTGGTGGTGTACTTTCCGCTGGCCCACATGGTCTGGGGCATCAACGGATTCATGAACGGCGTGTGGAACGCCGACGCTTCGATCAAGGCGATCGACTTCGCGGGAGGAACCGTGGTGCATATGTCATCAGGTTGGTCGGCCTTGATTCTTTGTTTAATCCTGGGCAAGCGCCTTGGCTTCCCGAAGGAGCCAATGCCGCCGCACAGCATGGTGCTCTGCGCCATCGGCACCGGCATGCTCTGGGTGGGCTGGTACGGTTTCAATGCCGGCAGCGCGGTCGCGGCCGACGGCGTCGCCGCCAATGCGTTCATGACGACGACGATTGCCACCGCCGTCGCCTCGTTTGTGTGGCCGCTGG
>CAZIJO010000315.1:3039-4650 GCA_964539515.1 uncultured Bifidobacterium sp.
GCCGAATACCTGGTCCGGGGCAAGCCGAGCGTGCTCGGTTTCTGTTCGGGTGCGGTGGCCGGACTCGTGGTGGTGACGCCCGCTTGCGGCTTCATCACCGCCGGGGGCGCGCTCGTGATTGGGATCGTGGCGGGAATCATTCCCTGGTTCTTCTGCTACAAGGTCAAGAGCTGGTTTGGTTACGACGACGCCCTGGATACGTTTGGGGTTCACGCGGTTGGCGGCACCTTGGGCGCCTTGATGACCGGCTTCCTGGCGCGCAATTCCGCCAATGCCAACCTGGCAACCAACCTCAAGGACAAGGTGACGGACACACTCTTTCAACCCCTGATCATGGAGCAGATCAAAGCGATCGTCGTAACATTGGTTCTCGCCATCGTCGGCACGGTGGTCATCGCTTTCATCGTGAAAGCGGTCGTCGGCCTGCGCCCGAGCGAAGAAGTCGAAGTCGCGGGACTCGACCTCGCGGAACATGGCGAAGAGGGATATCATCAAGCCCGTGGGTAAGCGTGTCGGCTACCTGATACAATAAATCAAACTCACTCGCGCCGCTGATGGAGCAATCCGTTGGCGGCGCGATGCTTTTCACCTCAAGCTGCCACCGGGATAATTGCCGCCGCTTACTCGACTTGGATGACCATCGCCGTCGTGTTGTCGCGGCCATCATTCTTCACGGCCTCCAGGACGAGGCGCTTCGCCGGATTGTCGCCCGCTTGGGCCGGCTGCCCCGGACGCAGCAAATCAAGCACGTGATGATTGTACAGCCCCTCGGTCAGTCCATCGGAACAGATCAGAAAAATATCGCCCGGCTCGCACCCCACCGCCCCGACTTGCGGATCGACGAACTGATTCCCGCCGCCCAGCGCCTTCTGGAGCACATTCCGCCGCGGATGCGTCCGGGCTTCGCGTTCGTTGATCTGGCCATTGCGAAACAGCCAGCCGACATGCGTGTCATCGTGACTGATTTGTTTGATGCCTCCTTCACGCGCCGGCAGATAGTAAATCCGGCTGTCCCCGATGTGGCCGAAATACATCCAGCCGGGCGTAAACCAGCACAAACTCAGGGTCGTTTCCATGCCACTACACTCCTCGTAACTGTGGCCGAGGTAGGCCAGCGCGCGATGCACCTGGGTAAACAACTCCGTGAGCACATCGTCAAACCCGGCATCCAGTCCGGCGGCGCGCTGCCCAAAAGATCTCGGCAGCAGCGTCGTGATTTTGTCCACCGCAATCTGACTGGCATACTCGCCGGCGAGGGCGCCGCCCATGCCATCGCTCACGGCGAAAGCAAAGTCGGCATTCGCAATGGACGCCTGCCCCATTTTCCCAAGGCGCTCCACCTCGCGCGCATCAAATTTCAGGCCGAGAAAGGAATCCTCGTTGTTCTTGCGCACCTTGCCCACATCGGTCCAACCGGACCATTTCAGGGACATCGCGGCAGTCGGAATCGCTGGAGGACTCATGTTGTTTTCGCGGCTTCATCGCCCGGCAGCAGGGTCGCAAACTCGAAATCAATCACGCAGAAACGGCCGTCCGACTGGCGATAAGTCACGTTGCGCATGTCGGGATCGTCATGCCGCACCCCGTAGGGTTCCAGTTCCGCGAACAGTT
>CAZIJO010000316.1:0-4501 GCA_964539515.1 uncultured Bifidobacterium sp.
CTGGCGCACGGCGCGGCACGCGGTTCAAAGCCGGCCATGCCGAACACTATTGGCGGGACGCCCGCCGCTACGATTGAATGCGGCCCGCAGAAATTCCAAACCGGCTCTTACTTCGCCAGCAACACCGTGACAATTTCCGCGAGTTGGGCGGCCGGATACGGTTTGGCGAGGAAGTGATCAGGTTTGTGGGGAGAATCGTAGTAAATATTTTCATCCACCGTACCGCTGACCATCAGGATCTTCTGCTGGGGGTGGAGGCGGCGACAATCGCGGATGAGATCCAGACCGTTCATCGCATGCATCGCAAAATCGGTGATGATCAGTACGGGTCGCGGTTGGGCGAGCGAAAACGCGCGCACGGCGGCCGTCGGATCGCGGAACGTTTGCACGCGGTAGCCCAGCGGTTCGAGAACCATGGCCACCATCTCCAGCAGCATGGGTTCGTCATCGACGGCAAATATCAGCGGCCGGGGATCACCGCCGTGACCGTTGCGTTGGACGGAAGTGGCACTCATCGCGTGTCAGGCGCAGAGCGTAACATCGTTCACACAGAACTGGCAAGCACCCATCCTCACCCGTCCTCACCCATCCTCACCCATCCTCACCGCGAATCCGGGCGCCCGGTTACCGGCGGCCCAACTGCATTCCCGCTGGCTTAACCGGGCCGGCGTTCCTATGATTGGGTACGACAAAAACATCGAAGCGTTATCGCATTCGATCCGACAACGAGATCATGAAGGTTATTGGTGTCATCCCCGCCCGCTACGCCTCGACGCGTTTTCCGGGAAAGCCGCTCGCCCGCATTGCGGGCCAGCTGCTCATTCAGCGCGTCGTCGAGCAATGCCGGAAAGCGAAGTCCTTGAGCGATGTGATTGTGGCGACCGACGACACGCGGATCTGGGAGGTCGTTCAAAACTTCTGCACCGTGGAAATGACGCGCCCGGAACATCCCAGTGGTTCGGACCGCATCGCGGAGGTTGTGGCCCGGTCCGAATGCGACGCAGTGGTGAATATTCAAGGGGACGAACCGCTGATGGATCCGGCGGTGATTGACGCAGTGGCCCGGGCCCTCGGCGAATGCGAGATGTCCACCGCCGCCACGGCGATCCGGAGTGCCGAGGAGCTGGACAATCCGAACGTCGTGAAAGTCGTGGTCAACGCGGCCGGTCGGGCGCTCTATTTTTCGCGGCGCACAATTCCCTTTTTGCGGGCGTGCGCCGGTCGTCCCGCCAGCGATCAACTGGCGGCGTATCCATTCTTGAAACATCTCGGCATCTACGGTTATCGCCGGGCCGCCCTGTTGCGGTTGGTCGCGTTTCCGGTATCTCCCTTGGAACGGGCGGAGCAACTCGAACAGTTACGGGCCCTGGATAACGGCCTCGACATTGCCGTGGTCCGGGTGAATTACGACAGCGTGGGCGTGGATGTCCCGGCGGATGTCGGCCGGGTCGAGCAGATGTTGCGACAATCAAAGGTTTAGGCCTTCGCCGCCGCACGTGTCGCCGTCATGCTCTTCAACTCCGACGCGTTTCTCGCCTTTTTCTTAATCTTCCTGGTGCTGTACTGGTTGGTCCGGGCATCCCTCGCGGCCCGCAACGGGCTCATCCTGATTGCCAGTTATGTTTTCTATTGCTGGTGGGATTATCGTTTCGGCGCCCTGCTGTTGTTCACCAGCCTGGCCGATTATGCATTCGCCCGTTTGATCGGCAGTCACCGCTGCGCCCGCTGGCGGAAGTTCCTGCTTTGCCTGAGCTTGATGTCCAATTTGGGGGTGCTGGGGTTCTTCAAATACTTCGGGTTTTTTGCGGAAAGCTTTCAGAACTTGCTGGGGGTCTTCGGCCTCCCGGTGGCTCGGCACCTCTTTGAAATCACGCTCCCGGTGGGGGTTTCGTTCTACACCTTTCAATCCATGGGCTATGTGATTGATGTCTATCGCGGGACGATCCCGCCCGAGCGGAAGCTCATTCCATTCCTGGCTTTTGTGGCGTTCTTTCCCCAACTGGTCGCCGGGCCGATCGAGCGGGCATCGCACCTGTTGCCGCAGTTTGCGCGAACCTTGCGGATCACCGCGGCCAATGTGGAACATGGGGTTTGGCTGATTTGTTGGGGGATGTTCCAAAAAGTCGTGCTGGCCGATAATCTCGCGCCACTGACGGAACTGGCCCTGGACCGCGCCGCGGCTTCGGCCCCGGTGCTTTTGCTGGGGGCCGTCGCCTTTGGCCTGCAAATCCTCTGCGATTTTGGCGGCTACTCGGACCTGGCGCGCGGCCTCGCGATGCTGCTTGGATTTGAGTTGATGATCAACTTCAATGCCCCCTACGTCGCCACATCACTGCCGGACTTCTGGCAGCGCTGGCACATCAGCCTGTCCACCTGGTTCCGCGATTACCTTTATATCCCCCTGGGTGGCAATCGGGGACAAAGGCCGCGCCCGAGTCTGAACCTCCTGGTTGTGATGTTACTCGCCGGCTTGTGGCACGGCGCGGCCATTAATTTTGTCCTGTGGGGACTGTGGCATGGGATCGGGTTGGTGGTCGGCCACGGTTGGCGCCGTTGGCGCACCGATGGCCGAACGCTGCCAAAGTGGTTTGCCTGGCTATTGACGATGCTATTCGTGTTTGCCGGTTGGACTCTTTTTCGGATCCAATCACCGGATCGACTTTGGGAGGTAGCAGCCAATCTGACGAATCTGACGCTGCCGGCTTGGTGGAAAACGTACCTGCTAAGCCTGACCATTCTGGCGCTGCCTGTTATCCTGCTGCATTATGGTGCGCAAACCCGACGCCACGCGGATTCCTTTCTGTTCCTTCCGCGGTGGCTGCGGATGGCTCTGCAAGCTGTGATGTTGCTCGCGATTGGCGCCTGGTGGAAGCCGGAAGCAGCCTCGTTTATTTATTTTCAGTTTTAGAAACAATGCAAAGCCACACCTATGAACTGAACTGGCGTGAACTCGGGCGGGTGTTTCGGCTGACCGCGGGCTTGTTCTTTCTCTGTGCGGCGTGTCTGCACGGGGCTGATTGGCTGGGCTGGCTGCCGGAAAAGCCCATTACCCTTCATGCCGATGAAACCGTCCTGCGGCATCAGGCTCGGGCGCGGATTTCGCCGCATCCGGCCCAAATTGTCCTCGTAGGCGATTCCACCTGCCACGCTGCCGTTGACGCCGCCGCCCTAGCGCGGCAACTGCCCGCGGGAACAAGGTCCATCAATCTGGGCCTGATCCTCGGCATTGACTTCGCCGTGTACGGTCAGTTTGCCTCCGAGTTCGCAGCGAGCAATCCGGATCAGGTGCGCTGGGTCGTGCTTTTGATCACGCCAAACCGCCTGGGAACGCGCGGCGATCGTTCGCTTTGGGAACAAATCTGCCGGGGACCCGAGCATGATGTTGTAACTGATCATGCCTTTTCCATCGGTGACATTTCGGGCGGGCGGCTGTTCCGCGAGCGCCTGGCCAGCCGGCTCCTGCCGGAACCGCTGCGGGGCAGGGGAGCGCAACTTTTCGGTTTCACGACGGGCCTGGACGCTTATATGACCGCGCATGATGGCAGCGTGGTGGATTTCGGCGAACTCCAATTGCCGGCGAACCAGCCGCTTCCCGAATATCCCATGAGCGACGAGTTCGCAACCGCCTGCCGTGAGTTCCGTGCTTTTCTCCCCGTCAACGTCAAGCTGGCAATCGGCTTGACCCCCAGTGCGCCGGTGGCGGCGCCGGCAACGATTCGCCGCCGGTATCTGGATGTGCTCCTGCAGTTGGATGGATTGCTCGCACCCGATGCGTTGCTCACGAACTTGCCGGCCACCCTGCCCGTACCCTGCTTTTCGTCCAGCGCCCACCTGAATGCTACGGGCCAGGCTCTGTTCACGACCACGCTGGCGCGGGAGTTGGCGAGATTGCCGTGACATTGCCACCCGTCTGGAATTAGACTGAAATTGTTCGGCCGGTTGTGGTGCTGCATTGCGTGATATCGAGGGGTAGGGAGCGCGGGAGTGAAGGCGGGACTCGACAGCGACCCTGCCCGCGATCCGGTCCGCAATCATTCCGGCTCGCAAACAGAATTCCTTAAACCCATGAAATACATTTTCGTTACGGGCGGCGTGGTGAGTTCGCTCGGCAAAGGCCTGACGGCTGCCGCGCTGGGCACCTTGCTCGAAAATCGCGGCCTCAAGGTTGCGCTGCAAAAGTTCGATCCCTACCTGAACGTGGACCCGGGCACGATGAGCCCGTTCCAGCATGGCGAGGTCTATGTGCTGGACGACGGGGCCGAGACGGATCTGGACCTCGGGCACTACGAGCGGTTTACCAGTGTCAAACTGACCCGGCTCAACAACCTCACCAGCGGACAGGTGTATCAGACGGTGCTCAACAACGAGCGCGAGGGTTTCTACCTTGGCAAGACCGTCCAGGTCATCCCCCACGTCACTGACGAGATCAAACGTCGCATCCACGTCCTGGGCGCCGAAACCAAGGCCGATGTGATCATCACGGAGATTGGCGGCACGACCG
>CAZIJO010000317.1:0-4432 GCA_964539515.1 uncultured Bifidobacterium sp.
AAACCGCCCCGCTGGCGATCAACTGCTCGTAGCCGGCGGCGGCTTCGGTGAATTTGTTCTGCGCGTATAGCCGGTTCGCCGCGTCGAAAGCAGCGTTCACATCCGCCGCGGTTGACGGGAGAACCGACAGGAACAGCAGGGCCGCAATGAAACCGGCAGTTTGGAGCATTGGTTTGCTCCTGGAATCCCAGAACCGTAGCCGCCGACGTGAGGAGGCGGGGTCCGCCTCGTTACCTCGGCGGCTAGGAGGCGGAGGATTATGGGGTGAGCCGGGGAGGAGGCGGGCGTTTTTCAAACCTTGCCGGGTGGAGGAGAAGCACCCAAACCAAGCCCGATTCCAACGAGTGTGAGGGCCGCTTTTCATAGCTTCACCCCCTGAATCTCCTGCAGCACCTGGTCAAACTTCGGAATCAGCGCTGCCAGTTCCTCGCCCGATCGCGTCGGGGCATAGCGGGCCAGGTTGCAGCTTTGGAACAACTCGTGGATTTGAGCCAGGGTCGCCTCGGGTACGCCGCGGGGGCGCAGTTTCTCATCCACCACGTCTTCGGTGATCGCGGAGGCCGGGCTATCGAGCCGTTCGCCAAGTTGCTCCTGAAGCAGCCGGAACAGGGTGGCGAAAAACAGTTCGGAGTTATTCTCCGCCGCGTGCTGTTGCAGTTCCCGCCGGCCGGTGCGAATGATTTCCGCCACCTGCCGCTGCCGTCGCAGGCGCGGATTATTCGCCAGTGAATCGGTGCGCCGCCGCCAGACGAAGGCGGCGACGAAGGCCAGCACCGGTGCGCCTTGGATCGCAATAAACCACGGCTGCGTCACCCAGGGCCCGGCAATCTCTGTCACCGCCCCCAGGCGTGGTTTGATCGGCACGATGTCCTGTTGCGGCGGCGGGGAATCGCTGGTGGGCTTTGAACTGGCGGCCACCACCGGCGCGGGGGTGCTGCCGCCGGGGCGCACCGTGAGCTTGATCGCGGGGTGGGTCAGCGTCTGATACCGCTGCGCGTCTGGATCAAAAAACACGAACGAAAATGGGGGCAGTTCGGTGATGTCCGTGCTTTGGGGTGCGATGATTTGCTCGAAGGTTTTCGTGCCCTGGAGTCCCAGCGGGTCGCTCGTTTCCACTTTCGCGGTCGGAGGGTAGGTTTTGAAATCGTGCCAGGCGGCCTGCGCCGGCAGGGTGAGCGCGTCCAGCGCCCCACGACCGGCGATTTGCACCCGCACCGTGATGGGATCGCCGGTGCTGATGTTGGTCGGCCCCACATTCACCGTCATGGTGTACTGTCCCACCGCCCCGCTAAAACCTGCCGGGACGTTTTCCGAAGGCAGCGGCAGGGATTGAATGGCGATGGTATCCGTGGCGAGCGCCAGTTGCCGTTGCTCGCCGCGGTTGAAGAAATCAAACGGGTCAAAACCACTGCGTTGACGGCCATTGACGGGGAGTTGAACAATCACCGAAGCGGTAACCGGTCCGACACTCAAGGGGCCGGTCTTGATGGCGGTCAGGGCCACGGCGGCGGGGATGACGGTAAAGACGGCATTGCCGACTTGAACTTGGCGTTGCGTTCCCGGCGCCAGTTTACCGAAGCTCAAGCCCTCGGCCGGCATGTCGGTGATCCGTGGTTGATCCGCCAGTTGCACCCCTTGGCGAAAATAGAACTGCAATTCGCCGCTGATAATTTCGCCGAGATAGACATTGGTCTTCGGCAGGACCAGTTTGAGAAAGGCGGGTTGGGCGCCGGATGCAACGGCGGCGGGGGGCGGCGCTCCGGGCTTCAGCACTTTCAGTCGCAACGGTTGGGAGGTGAGCTGCCGGCCCCCGGCGCTCACGCTCATTGCCGGGATAAGGTAATCACCCGCCTGCCGGGGGAGGACGGAATAGTTGTACGTGACCGAGGAGGTGGACTGGCCGTTGATGATCTGAATCTGGCTGGCCTGGCCGCTGTAGGTGACTTGTAAATTGGCGATCGTCGGCGGCGCCGGCGGGTCCTTGGGTTGCGCGCCTTCGAAGGTGAACCCGAGTCGGACGTTCTCGCCCAGGGTGATCGTGTCGCGGTCCAACGTGGCGGTGAAAGTCGCGGCGAAAGTCGCGCCGAGGGAAGCGTATAGGCAGACGCAAAGCCAGACCACCTGCGTCATCCGCGCGCGGCCCCGTCGCTTATGGTGCTTTTGCCACAACAGCCTTTCCATTTGTCACCAGCAGTCTTGTCGGTCGGTGCGTCCGGTGCAAGCGTCCGTTCGCGACCGGGCGACGTTGAATGGACATTCGGCGCGGGAATTTGTTCGCGCAAAAAGGAGGCACGCCAGGGTCCGACCCAACCGGTTGGTCGTGGGGAGATGGAACCAACCGGGTCGGAGACCAGCGCTCCGTTCTTGGCAAGCGTTGCCCCAGCCGCCAAGCTTGCCGCCATGACGGCGCAAGTGCTGAACGGCATCCAACAACTGCTCGCCACCCCCGAACCCCCGGAGTTGGGGCCGCAATCGCGCGCGGGCGTGCAATCCGAGGCGGCCCTCAACGCCCAACTGGATTCCTTGTTTCGTGCAACCGATCTCGCGCTGGAGCGACAACAACTCATCCGGTCGCTCATTTTGCTCTGGCACGATCATCTCGATGCCGCCCACACCCTTGCCCAAGGCATTGAGAACCCTGACGGCAGCTTCGTGCATGCGATCATGCATCGGCGCGAGCCGGATTATTGGAACGCGAAATATTGGTGGCGTCGCGTGGGGCCGCATCCGGCATTTTCTGAAATCGCCCGGCGGGTTGGGCAGTTGCTGAATTGCGGCCGACTTGAGGAGGCGGACCCCGGCGATCCGGGTAAAGTCCGCCTCCTCACGTCGGCGGTTACGAACGCGGAGATTGCGGCACGACTGGTGCCGGCTTCGAAATGGAATGCGATTGCGTTCGTGGAATTGTGCGAAGAAGCGAAAGCCGAATCGGTCATCCAAACTTTACGCGCAGTTCAGCGCGTGGAGGCCGAGGTGCTGCTGGATTTTTTCTGCCATGACTGAGTTTCTCACAGTCCTGGGTGCAGTGCTGCCGGTCTTCGGCGTCATGGTCGTCGGGCTGGTGATTCGGAAGTTGAACTGGCTGACGGAGGAGGCCGACCAGAGTCTGCTGCGCGTAACTGTCAATCTGCTCCTGCCGTGTCTGGTCCTCGACTCTGCGCTGGGCAATCCCGCGCTCTCGCAGATTGGCAACCTGCTGCTCGCCCCGCTCTTTGGCTTTGCCAGCGTGGCGCTCGGCATCATGATCGCGCTGGGCTTGCAGCCCTTGCACGGGCTCCGGGAGCGCCCCGCGGCGCGGACCTTTGGGGTGAGTGTCGGGATTTACAATTACGGCTACATTCCCCTGCCGCTCACGTTGCTGCTCTTCGACAAAGCCACGGCTGGCGTGCTGTTTCTCCTGATGATTGGGGTGGAGACGGCGCTGTGGACGCTGGGCGTGTGGCTGTTGACGGGTGGCCGCCCCGGTCAAAGCTGGCGCCGCATCATCAATGCGCCGTTGATCGCCATCGCGCTGGCGCTCCTGCTGAATGCGGCCCGCTGGAACGCGCATATGCCCGCGCCGTTGCTCACGGGCATTCATTGGCTGGGCCAGTGTGCGATCCCCATGGCGCTCATGCTCATTGGCGCCATCGTGGCCGATCATCTGCATGAATTTCACTCCCGGTCCGGCTGGCGGGTCATTGGCGCGGCGGTGCTGTTACGGCAGGTGGTATTGCCGGTCGGCTTCCTGCTGGCGGCCAAATTCCTCCCCGCGTCGGTGGAACTGAAGCGGGTCATTGTGCTGGAAGCCGCGATGCCGGCCGCGGTGTTTCCCATCGTAATGGCGCGCCATTACTCGGGCGACCCCGCCACCGCCCTGCGCGTCGTCATCGGCACGTCCGTCGTCGGGCTGGCGACTATTCCGCTCTATATTCGATTGGGCATGAAGTTCGTGGGATTGTAGCCTGACGGGGGGGCGCCGGCTGCCGGTGTTTGTTTGCTTGGTTTCCGCCTGCCATTGCTGTTCCATGCTCCGCGCTTTATGGACGACACGAATTCACTCATCGAACAACGCAAAGCCAAGCTGGCCGCGCTTAAGGGCCGGGGCCTCGATCCGTTTCGCAACAAATTCACGCCCGACCGCGCCTGCAATGATGCCCGCAGCGACTTCGAGTCCGGGGCGTTGCCCGAAGGCACGCGGGTATCCGTCGCCGGCCGCATCACGGCGCATCGCGACATGGGCAAGTCCATCTTCATTGACGTGCGTGATCAGTCCGGGCGCATCCAGTGCTATGCGCAAAAGCAGGCGCTTGGCGAGGAGCAGTTCGACATTTTCAAGCATCTCGATCTCGGCGATTTCGTGGGTGGGACGGGCACGCTGTTCCGCACCAAGACCAACGAACCCAGCATCAAGCTCGAATCGTTCATCATTCTCGCCAAGGCGATCCGTCCG
>CAZIJO010000318.1:0-4418 GCA_964539515.1 uncultured Bifidobacterium sp.
CGCCCTTGTGGACCAGGATCTTCTGGTTGATGCACGTGGCGGCATTCGAGCGCATGAATTTGCGGATTTCATAAACCCAAATCCCTTTTTCCGGCTCGTGCTTAACTTTCTTCTTCGATTCCGGCAGCTTGCCGTCCTCGGTGATGATGACATGGCTGCCGGTGATGGAGGCCACCTTGCCGGCCTCTTCCGCCACCACCACGGCGCGGGAGTCGCGCGCGACACGGTCTTCCAGGCCGGTGGCCACAAACGGCGCTTCAGTCACAAGCAGCGGCACGGCCTGGCGTTGCATGTTGGAACCCATCAACGCACGGTTTGCGTCATCATGCTCCAGGAATGGAATCAGGGAAGCCGCCACGGAAACGAGCTGTTTCGGCGAGACATCCATGTAGTCCACGCGGTCGGGTTCGACGTCAATGAAGTCGCCCCGGCAACGGCAGACCACGCGGTCCGTGGTGAAATGTCCCTTGTCATCAATCGCCGAGTTGGCCTGCGCGACGATGAACTGCTCCTCGCGGTCGGCGGTCAGGTAATCGAGGTGATTGGTGACACGCCCCTTTTCAACTTTGCGGTACGGCGTTTCAAGAAAGCCGAAATCGTTGATACGGGCAAACGTCGCCAGCGAGGCGATCAATCCGATGTTGGGCCCTTCCGGTGTTTCCACCGGACAGATCCGGCCGTAGTGCGACGGATGAACGTCGCGGACTTCAAAGCCCGCCCGGTCGCGGGACAACCCCCCCGGTCCGAGGGCCGACAAGCGGCGCTTGTGGGTCAGTTCCGCCAGCGGATTGATTTGATCCATGAACTGGCTGAGCTGGGAACGGCCGAAGAAATCGCGAATCACCGCCGAGAGCGCCTTCGGATTGATGAGCTTTTGCGGCGTCATCGCTTCCAGGCCCTGATCAAATAGCGTCATGCGTTCCTTGACCAAACGCTCGGTGCGCGCCAGTCCGACACGGCACTGGTTGGCGAGCAATTCACCCACGGTGCGAATGCGGCGGCTACCCAGGTGATCGATGTCGTCCAACGACCCTTCGCCCTTTTTGACGCGGAGCAGATATTTCGTGGCCTCGACCAGGTCTTCCTTGGTCAGGATGCGCGACTCATTCTTATTACTGAGACCGATTTTCTGGTTGATCTTGTAACGACCAACCCGGCCCAAGTCGTAGCGTTTGGGATCGAAGAACAAACGCTTGATGAGGGCCTTGGCATTTGCGGCGGTCGGCGGATCTCCCGGCCGGAGGCGGCGATAAATGTCCTTGAGCGCCTCCTCCTCATTCTTGGCCGGATCCTTCTTCATGCACTTGATGATGATGCCTTCATCAACGGAAGTATCCACGACCTTGATCTTGGTCACGCCAAGTTCGGCAATCTGCTTGACCACCGCCTTCGAGAGCGGCTCAAAAGCGCGGGCGACGACGAGACCCTTCTCCTCATCCGTCGCGTCCTGGATCAAAACCTTGTTTTGCAAGTCATCAAGCTTTTCGGCTTCCTTGACCGTCAGATCTTCCACCTCGTAAAACAGCTTGAGTATTTCTTCGTCGGTCCCCCGATGCTTGTCGGCGTCCTTCTTGGAATCCTTGGCGTCGCCATCCAGAAAGGCGAGCGCCCGGAACAGCGTCGTGGTGAGGAACTTTCGCCGCCGCTTTTTGCGATCCAGATAGACATAAAGCAAATCGCTCGTGTCAAACTGCGCTTCATACCAGGAACCCCGATCGGGGATGACGCGAAAACTGTGGAGTTTCTTGCCGTTCGGATGAATCGTCTCCTCGAAAGCAATACCCGGGGAACGATGCAGCTGGCTGACAATGACGCGCTCGGCGCCGTTGATGACGAATGTGCCCTGCGGCGTCATGAGCGGCAACTCCCCCATGAACACGCGCTCTTCCTTGCTGCCTTTTTCGTCCTTGAGCAGGAAAGTCACGTAAAGCGGCGCCCCATAGGTAAGGCCCTCGCGCAAGCACTCGAGCCAGTCAATCTTTGGGGGGCCGATTTCGTAGGAATGAAAATCCAGGACGCATTTGCCGTCGTAGCTCTCAATCGGGAACACCTCGGTGAAGACGGCCTGCATCCCCAAGTTTCGGCGCTTGGACTGCGGCACATCCGCCTGAAGGAATTCCTTGTAGGAAGTGGTTTGGAGTTCGATCAAGTTCGGCGGGACGATAATTTCTTTGATCTTGCCGAAATTGACTCGTTCAGTGGCTCGCGATGGCATTTGGACCTTTTTTGCTTGGCTGGTCTTGCGACCATTCCGTTGGTTTTACAAAAACGACATTGGGCAAGCTCGCGACGTTCAATCGCGAACTTGCCGGCTTCCGAACCGCCCCCCGAACGCCTTCCGGGCCAGGCTGTTCTGGGCAGTTAATTCAAAAGCTCCCGGGACGCGGGGCGAAATTGGGGCGACGCCGTTTCCCGACGCCGCCCCATGAATTCCACCCGTGATTACTTGACTTCGACCTTGGCGCCAGCTTCTTCCAGCTTCTTTTTCGCGGCGTCACTATCGGCCTTGTTCGCGCCTTCGAGGATGGGCTTGGGCGCACCTTCCACAAGGGCCTTGGCTTCAGCCAGACCCAGGCCCGCCTTGATTTCGCGGACGGCTTTGATCACGGCAATCTTCTTGTCCGCCGGCAGGGAGGCCAGAATCACGTCGAACGTGTCCTTGGCCGCCTCGGGCGCAGCGGCAGCGCCGCCGGCACCACCCGCCGCGGCAACCGCCACGGGAGCGGCGGCGGTTACGCCCCACTTCTCTTCCAGTTTCTTGACCAGGTCAGCGGCTTCGATGACGGTCAATTTGCTCAGTTCCTCAACGATGTTTGCGATGTCTGCCATAGTATTACTCTTGTCTTTCTGTTCGTATCGTCGTCAGCCGTGGCCACGGATGTTTTGAGTTCACAGCCTGTGAACCGACGATTTACGTGGTTGCTTGTTTACTCCCGCCGATGGCTGGTCGGCGGGAAATCGATTTAGGCGGCCTGCTCGGACTTCGCCTTGATGACCCGGGCCAGCTGCGATCCGGGCGTATTGAGCAGGACGACGAGCTTGGTGGCCGGCGCGTTAATCACGCCAAGCAGTTTGCCCCGCAGGACTTCGATGCTCGGCAAATCCGCCAGCGTCATGATGTCTGCCGGCTCCATGCGCTTGCTGTTCAAGTAGCCGAATTTGATTTTCAGCTTCTCGTTTTCCTTGCCGAAATTTTTCAGCACCTTGGCAGCCGCGGAGACATCCTTCTGGCCGGTGACGACGGCCACCTGCCCCTCGAGGGCCCCGTTCAGGTCGGCCACCCCCGCTTCCTTGGCGGCGATCCGGAAAATGGAATTCTTGACGACATGGACTTCCGCCCCGGCGGGCCCCAGGCTTTTGCGGAGGTTCGTCATTTGCTCAACCTTGAGCCCGTGGTAGCTCACGACGATGAAAAACGGTGAGGCATTCAGCCGACCGATGTACTCCTGAGTGAGAATTTGCTTTTCTGCGCGCATGGATGAAATGGGTTGAAGGTTAATGGGCCGCAAACTCGCGAACGTCCAAACGCACCGGCGGACTCATCGTCGCGGAAATCGTGCAACTGTGAATGTAAGTGCCTTTCACGGCGGCCGGTTTGGCTTTCGCCACGGCGTCAATCACAGCCCGGGCGTTTTCCTCCAGTTGCGCTGGTTGAAACGACACTTTGCCCACCGCAACATGAACATTCCCGGCCTTGTCCACCTTGAATTCGACCCGGCCAGCCTTGACTTCCTTGACGGCCTTCGCCGTATCCTCAGTCACGGTACCGGTTTTTGGATTTGGCATGAGCCCCCGCGGTCCGAGCACCTTGCCCAGCTTGCGCACCTCCACCATGGCCTCGGGCGTGGCCACCGCCACGTCAAAGTCCGACCAGCCGCTGTTGCACTTGGCGATCATGTCTTCAAAGCCGACAAACTCGGCCCCGGCGGCCTTGGCGGCATCGGCGGCGGCCCCGCTCTTGGCGAAAACCAGAACGCGGACGTTCTTGCCGCTGCCGTTGGGCAATGGCACTGTGCCACGAACCATCTGGTCAGATTGCTTGGGGTCCACCCCGAGCCGGAATGCGAGGTCAACCGTTTCGTTGAATTTGGCTTTTGGGAATTTCGCCAGGACGCCCACCGCGTCCTTGAGCGAGTACGCCTTCGTGGCGTCCACCTGTTCGAGGGCTTTCTTGTATCGTTTGCTTGGCATGTTTATGAGCGGTGCATGCGAGTCGGACGACTCTCCCGCGTTGTTGTTTAACCGACCACTTCGATGCCCATGCTGCGGGCCGTACCGGAGACGACGCGGAACGCGGCCTCTTCCGAAGTCGTGTTCATGTCGTTCTTCTTCATCTTCACAATTTCCAGGATCTGTTTGCGCGTCACCTTGCCGACCTTTTCCTTGTTCGGCACTTTTGACCCGGCGGTGATGCCCGC
>CAZIJO010000319.1:0-4405 GCA_964539515.1 uncultured Bifidobacterium sp.
AATGGTGAAGCTCACGATGCCGAGGCCCATGTTGGCCATGTCGCCGGCGGCGACCTCCTGCACCTTCGAGGCGAACGCATCGCGGTTCTGGTAAATTTCCTCGACGGTCATTGTGCCGAGAATCGCGCGCAAGTGACCTTCGAGCGTCTGCATGGCCACATTCTTGATTTCATCGGTGCTCTTGCTCAGAAACTGCTCCGCGGCCGTGGCGATGGAGATGTCGTCGCCTTTAATTTTGACTTGCGCCACGCCGTCCACTTTTACGGGGACACCCTTGCTCGTGTAAACTTCCGGGGTTTGTACATCAATGGTCATCAACTCCAAAGAGAGGATGTCCACCTTCTCAAGGATCGGGACGACGAACGTGCCGCCACCCTTCTTGATCCGGAAACCACGCGTACGCAGATTGCCGTCCGGGTCGGCGTATTTGTGCTTCATGCCGGAAGCGACCAGCACTTCGTTCGGTCCTACCTTGGTGTAGCGGCTCATTATGGCCACGAACACGAGCAGAACGACGACGCCAAGCGCCACGGCTGCAACAATGACGATTGGCCCGCTAAGAATGCCTGCGAAGATGGGGGTTGGGTTCATATACTTGAGGGTTCTGGATTACTGGAACGGGTTGTTAACGTTACGTAGAATTGTGAGCCAACGACGCGGTTGATTATGACTTCACTGCCGTTGCCGACTGAAGCTCCGTTCGACTCCCGGGCGGGAGCCGTATAGCGCGTACCACCTTGGACATAGGCGATCTCGCCGACGCCGCCAGCGGGAATCGGAGTAATCACCGTTGCCACGTGGCCTGCCAAAGTTGCAACCTGCGATTCACTCGAGCTGTCCGAGGCACGAACAAGCTTTCGGAGAAGGTTCACAATCGTTCCCGCCACCAGTATGGCGCAGACGATCGAGAGCGCGGCGCTAACGACCGGCGATTTGGTCGCTTGAAACTGAGTAAAAACCAGGCCGAACGCTCCAAAAGCGGCGACGAACGCCGCCATCACAATTGGACTGAACAGCGATACACCCGGGGCATCACTGCTGTCCGCGCCGGCTTCAGCATGTCCACCACTGCCGCCGACGTGGCCATGATCGCCGCCGAGGTGACCAAGGACTGCGGATCCCAAAACGAAAACGAAACCCACCACCAAACAAAACAAGTAAACAAGGAAGGCTGACATGATTCAGTCGAAGGTTAGCAGTGATTGTAACTCGCGACCTCTCCCCAGAATTCGTGGGACAGCGGAGGGGGCTCGCAAACCATACTGATGGCGTTGATGATCATAGATCTTCGCAATGTTGGTTGCCGCTCAAAGTAAAAGCTCAACAGCGCACGCTAGCAAGCAGGAAACGAGATCAGCCACCTCGCCGGCCAACGGCCACCGGGAAGGTGAAGGCTCGTCCGCGTTCGACCGGGCGCGGGTTGCCAGGTTTAGGCAGTCGGCGTTCATACTCCGCAGGCATCAAACGCCAAACCGCCATGCCCCGCATCTACAATCTTCCCGGGGCTTTGGAACGCCGGGGGGCGCCAGATTTTCATTTTGCTCTTACGTGGGTTGCTTATACTGCCGGCTTATGATTTTGGAATTCACCAAGATGAATGGCGCCGGAAACGATTTCGTGCTCGTGGACAACCGGGCGCAACAAATCAAGCTCACCCCGCAACAGGTAGCGCGGTTGTGCGACCGGCATCGCGGCGTCGGTGCCGATGGGGTGATGTTGCTCGTGCCGGCGCGTACCGGTGAGGCGGACTGGGCGTGGGACTTCTATAACAGCGATGGCAGCATGGCGGAGATGTGCGGCAACGGCGCCCGTTGTTTTGGCCGTTATGTCCAGAGAGTAACCGGGGTCAATCGTGATTTCCGGTTCGAGACCGCCGCCGGCGTCATTACCGCCAGCTTCCAGGGGGATCGGGTGACGGTGAATCTGACTCAGCCCAAGGATTTGCGATTGCATCAATCGGTAATACTCACCACCGGCAATACCACCATTCACTCGCTCAATACCGGCGTCCCGCATGCCGTGCTTTATGTGCCGGACGCCGATCGGGCCATGGTCATGCAACTCGGTCCTGAGGTCCGCCACCACGCCCACTTCGGCCCCCGCGGGACGAATGTGAACTTTGTTCAAGTGCTCGGACCCAACCACATTCGCGTCCGCACCTTTGAGCGCGGGGTGGAAGGCGAAACCCTTGCGTGCGGCACCGGGGTCAGCGCGGCGGCCCTGATTTCCGCGCAGGTCCACGGCTTTACTTCCCCCGTAAAAGTGCAGGTCCAGGGGGGCGACCAGCTCGAAGTGAGCTTTCAGAGGCAGGGTGCGGAATTCGAGGCTGTGCGCCTGACAGGGCCGGCGGATTTCGTTTTCACCGGGCGAATGGAGGTCTGAACTGGCATCGGAGGGTTCCTCTCGACCCTTCATAACGCTTGCCAAACCCATTTCCTCCCCTAGATTAAGCGCCCGTTTATCGAAATATGGAACTGAATCTCGGCAACTTCCTGCTCGCCATGGCGCCGCCGCCGGGCACCCAACCCGACCCCAAGGGTGAAATGATCAAGCTGGTGGGCATGCTCGGGTTGATGGCGGTGATGTTTTACTTCGTCGCCATGCGGCCGCAGCAGAAGCGCGCCAAGGAACATGCCGCCTTGCTGAAAGCGGTCAAGGCGGGCGACAAGGTTGCCACCACCAGCGGCATTCTCGGCGTGGTCCTCAGTGTGAAGGAGAAATCCGTGACGATCCGGTCGGCGGACGCGAAGTTGGAAATCACCAAGGCGGCCATCGCCGAAATCACCGAGCGCAGCAGCGAAAAAGCCGACGCCTAAGCCCATCCTGTAAATCCCATGACCCGAAACAATACCTGGCGGTTGCTGATCGTCATCGCGTTCCTGTTGTTCTCCCTCAACGAGATTTTCTTCCGCGATTATCGCTTTGTTCCGCCGAAGGGGCGGGATTTGGTGGAACATTTCGCCGAACGCGCCCGGGTCGCGCCGACGGAAACGACGTTTTCCAATATCGTTTTTGTGGCGCGCGCCATGCAGAAGACCAATGCGGAGCAGGCGTTTGCCAATCTCAAAGCCGCCATCGGCACGAATGACATCCGGCCCTATTTCCCGTTCGACGCGCGGAATGAGCCCGCCCCGACAACCTTTATTCTGAACCGGCTTCAGCGCGAGGCGGCAAGTAAGATCAAACTCGGCCTCGACCTCCAGGGCGGCACCTCCTTCCTCGTCGAGATGGACATGACGAAATTGTCAGACACCAACGAGCTTTCCGGGGCTTTGTCGCAGGCAATCGAGGTCTTGCGCAAACGCGTTGACCGTTTTGGCGTGGCCGAACCGGTGATCCGGCCGGCGGGTAACAACCGGATCGAGATCCAGTTGCCCGGCTTGTCCGAAGATGACCGCGTGCGCGCGAAAGCCAGCATCCAGAAAACGGCCTTCCTTGAATTCCGCCTGGCCCACGAGCAGACCGACGAATTGGTGCGCTTGGGGGAAATTCCGCCCGGCTACGAGCTTTTGCAACGCAAGACCCGCCCCCGCAGCGGTGGCGAACGGCTGGAGCAGGTGATCGTCAAGAAGAAGGGCGAGCCCGGTTTGACGGGCAGCATCGTGAAGCAGGCGATGGCGGTGCCCGGCAATTTCGGCGAGCCCCAGATCAATTTTCAATTGAATGATGCGGGCGCGGTTCGGTTCGCGGAGATCACCCGGGAGTATCGGGGGCGACGACTGGCGATCGTCCTGGACGGAGAGTTGTATTCTGCCCCGAACATCAACGAACCGATCGAGACCGGCAACGGCCAGATCACCGGGGATTTTTCTGAAATCGAGGCACGCGAGCTGGCCGGGGTCCTGGAAAATCCGCTGCGCGCGCCGCTGCGAATTCTCGATTCCACCGATGTGGATCCTACGCTGGGCAAGGATTCCATTTCCAGCGGCATTCGGGCGGCGATTTACGGGGTCATCGCGGTCGCCGGCTTCATGCTTGTCTATTACATGCTGGCGGGTGTGGTGGCCAACGTGGCTCTTGTGCTCAACATCATCATTCTTCTGGGGGTGATGTGTTCCGTTGGCACAACGCTCACGCTGCCTGGCATTGCGGGCATCGTGCTGACCATCGGCATGGCGGTGGATGCCAACGTGCTGATCTTCGAACGCATCCGGGAAGAGCTGGCGGCGGGCAAATCCATCCGAGGCGCTCTCAATGCCGGCTACGACAAGGCCTTCGGGACAATCTTCGACTCCAACCTGACCACCCTGATTGCATCGGTGATTTTGATATTCATGGGCACCGGGCCGGTGAAAGGTTTCGGTGTGACTCTGACCATCGGCGTGCTGGTCAGTATGTTTACGGCCCTGGTGGTTACCCGGCTCATTTTCGACTGGTTGCTGGCGAAGGATCTCATCAAGGAGAT
>CAZIJO010000320.1:0-4364 GCA_964539515.1 uncultured Bifidobacterium sp.
CCACAAGAATGACCTCGGCATCGAAATCTCCGGCACCAAGGGCACCCTCGTCTGGCGCCAGGAAGAACCCGAGTGCGTCACCATCCAGCTCGTGAACCAGCCCGACCGCGTCTATTGGCGCGGCGCAGTCACGCCCGGCGACGGGTTTCTGCCCAAGGAAGTGCCCGCTGATCTGATGGCCGAGCCAACCATTCCGGCCGGGCATCCGGAAGCCTTCCACGATGCCTACGCCCGGCTCCATCGTTGTTTCGAAGCCGATGTGCGCAAGTGGCAGGCGGGTAAACCGTTTGCCTGCGACGGTTCAAAATACGCCAACATTGATGATGGCTGGATGGGAATCGCGTTCATCGAAACCTGCATCAAGAGCAGCGCCAAGAAGGGGGCTTGGAAGGCGTTGCCGAAGAAGATTTGACACCGGCACGTCGCTCGTTTTCGCGGAAGCCTCTCGGGTTGGAGATTCAATTCTGCCGATAAAGCGCTGCCGTTTTGGTGCGCTCAGACCGGTCGCGTATCGGCCTGCGCCATCACTAGCGGCAGTGGCGGTCATTTCCCAAACGCATAAAGAGCCGTTGCGGTGCGAACATAAATTGTGTTTCCCACCGGTGCGGGCGTGGCGGAAATGCGTTCCCCGAAGTCGGCGCGGTGGAGAACCTTTGGCAGCTCGCCGCCGGCGGCCAGCACGGTCACCCGGCCATTAAGTGAGGCCAAATAAATCCGACCGTCCGCCGCCACCGGCGAGGCGTAGTAGTTTCCAATCGCATCTATCCGCTCTTGCTGATAATACGGCTTCCCGGTCTTCGCATCAAAGCTCGAGACGATGCCGCCGTCTTTCACCAGGTATACCCGGCCATCGTAATAAAGCGGGCATGGCACGTAGGGCAGCCCCCGCGTTTGTTTCCAGGCGACCTGATTCTCCTGCAGCACGCCTTTGCCTCCGGGCTTCACGGCGAGCAGCACATTCTCCCCTTTCGCCATCTGCGCCTGAAGCGCCGTGAAGTCTTCGGGCGTGAGCTTGCCATCCTGGTCCATGTCGAGCGACTTGAAGAACGAATCGAATTTCGCGGCCTTGGCTTCTTCGAGTGAGACGACGCCATCATTGTCCTTGTCCGCCGGCTTGGCCATGCCTTCAAAAGTGGGTGCTGTCCCGGCCTCCTTGCCGGGCGCCCACCCGGCGAAGAACAGCAAACCTTCCCCAATCACCGGCGTCGTACACGTGAACGAAGGCATTCCGGCGAGCGACCAGCGCTCCATGCCCGTTTTCAAATCATACCCCTTGAGCTTGAGCGATCCGGACATCACCACTTCGGGCACGCCTTCGTTTTTCCAGAAAATCGGCGTCCCAAAACTTTGGATGACATCCGGCCTCCCGGCTTCCCAAACTTTCTTTCCGGTCTTCAAATCCACCGCCAGCAACGCACAACCGGTGACCTGATCCCGATTCACCAGCACCAGCCCCTCCACGATGACCGGGGAACAGCCGCTGCCAAAGCCGCCCGCCGTTTGCGCGGTCGGCAATGGGTGGCGCCAAAGTTCCTTGCCTTTCAGGTCGTAGCAAATCAGCCCGCAGGATCCGAAATAGCTCACCACCCGCTTGCCGTCCGTCGCGGGCGTGGAGGCAGCGGGACTGCTCTCGGTGGCGTGATAGTCCTCGAGCTTCTCCGGTGTGACCGCTTGCTTCCACAACCGTTGGCCGTCGCGCCGCCCATAACAAATCGTCTCCAGTGCGCCGTCGGCAAACGCGGTCAAAAATATCCGGTCCCGCCACACGCACGGCGACGACATGCCCGATGGCACGGAGATCTTCCAATGCTGGTTCGTGCCGGGCCCGAACTCCACCGGTGGCTTGGCCGACCCGGAAACACCGGAAGCATTTGGCCCGCGAAACTGCGGCCACCAGGTTTCAGCCGCACCGGCGCCGACACAGGTAAAAACACCCAACAACAAGGGAAGCAAATGCTTTGTCATAGTTCCGGTAATTCTGGAGAAGACTGCCGGGCACGCAAGTTTCAAGTCGGCGCCAAGCCCGTGACAAGGATACCGAGATCCTTCAAGTTGATGTACTTGCGGCGCCGAGTTGATCCCGCCATTTGCGCAACACCCGCACGAAGACCGCATCGGCTCTCTGGCTGACCACCCCGACAAATGAATGGCCCCGCTTCACCGCGACCCAAAGCGCCAGCACAAAGACCATCCCGAAGATGGCTGTGTTTTGCCAGCCATCGAGACGCCATTGTCCTTTCCAAAACCAGACGGGATTGCGAAACAGCGGCTCGCTGTAGCAGATTGGCCAGAGGTCGGCGGGTGACGGACCGCGCGAACCGAGCAAGTCGCCAAGCAGGTGCAAATGGAAAGTGACGAGACCGCCAGCCGCCACTCGCCACCGGTGCCGTGCAAAGACCGCCAATCCCGCAGCCACCAAGAGGGCTCCCGGCCAGCCGTGCAGCCAGAGATGATGAAACTTCTGGTAGTAATGAAAGTTCATCTCCTGCCCGGAGGACAGCGACTTTGCCATATCGACGACCATGCCGAGGCCATCGAGATCGGGCAGAACTCCGGCCAGCGTGACCAACCGTCGATCCCGCGGATTGTCCGTCAGGGCCGCGGCAACTAGCCAGCTGCCGATGAAATGCGTGATCGGTGACATGCCCGTCTATCCAAACAAGATGTTGTTCACAAAGTTGCGGAGGTGTTCGGGTTGTTTGCGGTGACGACGCCTCAGGACCACGACTTCACGTTCGAACTTTTCAGCCAGCGGAATCCGCACCAGGTTCTTTTTCTGCCCGTAAAGCGCCAACGCGCGGATGGGAACAAAACTCACACCCATGCTGAGGGAAACCAGGGTGATGATGAGATCGAAATTATCGAGTTGCATCGTCGGCTCAATCTTCAATCCCCAGCGCGACATCCACCGGCGCAGTTCGCGGCCCGTGTTCGTCGTTTCTTCCAACAACAACCAAGACTGCCACGATAGCCAGGCGACGCGGGCAGCCTTTGATTTAGGCAACGCATTAAATCTTAACGCAACCTCCGCTGGCACTACCAACGTGAACCCGTCAGCGAATCGATGGGAGATTGAAACCGTGCTCGGCAACCTGATCGGCGGACAAATCACGCCAAGATCGAGTTCATTTGCTTCCAACGCCGAAAGGATTTCGCCGCTGGGCCGATACGAAACACCATAGCTCACGGCTTTATTGCGCTTCAGATTGGCGTGAAAGAATCCCGGCAAATGGGCGAGGCTGACCGACCGGGACACGCCGATACGCACCTCCTTCTTCGCATTGGCAAAATCCTCCTTGAGACGCCGAAGTGATTGATCCACGTCACCGAGCAGTTTGGTGGACTCGTGAAATAGAAACTCTCCTGCCTTGGTCACGCGGACGCTGCGCGTTGTCCGTTCAAGCAAATCAATGCCCAAACTATCCTCCATACCCTGCATTTGGCGTGTGATGGCACTTTGCGTGAGCCCGGCTAGTTCCGCCGCCTTGGTGAAACTGCGGTGCCTTACTACGAGATGAAACAGCGACAGCTCGTAGAGATCGAACGGGTGCGTGGCTAACCATTCATTCACACTGAGCATCAGTCTATACCACTAATGAATTTCACTCAACAGTAGTTCTGCGGCAAGGTCACGGCAACGAAAGGCAATCTATGGCGGACAAAAACTTAAGAAGCCCGGAAAACGTTCCCGGCAAATTCTACGTGGACAGCAGTTGCATTGATTGCGGGCTATGCCCAGATACGGCCCCACAATTCTTCAAGCGTTACGATGAAGGCGGATACACTATCGTTCATCGCCAGCCACAAACTGCCGAGTGCATTGCCCCCGCGAAAAAAGCCTGCTCTGGCTGCCCGACCGAATCTATCGGCAACGATGGCGAGTGATTACGCCATCGCGCGGGCGATGCTGTTCCACCAGACGTCGTGCAGCTCAGCAAGCGGAGCGGAGAATTCGCCGCCGGCGGTTTTCACTGTCAGTTTGTCGCCACCGACTTTGCCGATCTGCACGGCGGGCACGCCCATGAGCTTGGCGCGTTCGACAACTTTCACGGCATCGAGCGGGTGGCAGCTGACGAGGACGCGCGATTGCGTTTCGCCGAAGAGCAGGGCGTCGAGGCGAATGCTTTGACTTGTAGCAGCCGACGTGAGTCGGCTCTGATCATCTTCGGATTTTGAATGGAGCGGGCTCACGCCCGCTGCTACAGCAGAAAAATCAACGGTCGCGCCGATGAGGCGCGGCGTATCACGGGCGATGAGCTGGCTGATGCAGCTTTCCGCGAGCGCGACGGCGAGGCCGCCTTCGCTGCAATCGTGCGCGCTCTTCACCAGACCGGATTGGATCAGGCCGAGGAGCGTGGTGTGCA
>CAZIJO010000321.1:0-4331 GCA_964539515.1 uncultured Bifidobacterium sp.
TGGCTCGCCTTCGCCATGCTCATGCTCAAATCACTGTTCGCCAAATGTGCATGACGGGCTCTAGGCGTGGCACGGGCCATCGAGGAGACCATCACGAACACTGAGCCACTCCGTCTTTTTGGGCGGCGCGTTGCTCGTATTCCTCGAGGGACGGAATTTTCACCAGCGCGCGTTTGGCATAGGCGCGATGCACGGCCTTGGTGTTTTGGCCGAGGGCTTCCTGCGTGAAGCGTTCGGGGTAGCAGGCCATCTTCGCACGTTCGGCCCAGGCGTAGCGGTAACTGTGAAGCGTCACGCCCACGATTTGCAACTGCTGCCAGCGTTGCTAGAACTCCTTCGCCCTGTCGCCAGCCCGCAATTTGGAGAGATACGAGAAGAGCGTCCCCTCGCTCGGGAGTTCAATGAGGAGTTTCCTTATGGAGGCTTGTTAGGATTTCGAAGTGGGTAATAATAACTCAGCCTGTAACTATGATGATGTAACGGCGAAATGACATACTTTCTGTGTGGGAAATGTGTGGGCGGATGTGTGGTATTTCGTTCATAGCTTTTCAGGGAGTTCGCCTTGTTGCAGAGTGCCGGGATAAAAATGAATAAATCTCGTTTCAGCCAATAAAAACGGCCCTGAAACGCTGGTCTCAGGGCCGTAAATTGGTTGCGGGGCCAGGATTTGAACCTGGGACCTTCAGGTTATGAGCCTGACGAGCTACCGGGCTGCTCCACCCCGCGATCCGGTGGAAGACACAGCATGCCCGAGGCAAACCGTGATGCAAGCGATATTATTTCAGCAGCTTTTGGCCGGTTTCTTTTCCCTCAGATTAGGGCGCGGTCCGGATGGCTTGAAACCAGGTGGCGAGACGCAGCTAATCAACGTAGAGAAACTCGTTCGCGCTGAGCAATGCCTGGCAAAGATCCGTGAGAGCCTGTTGTTCCGGCATGGGTTTCGCCGCCGGCGCCGGTTTTTCGTCCTTTGGCTTTCCGTCAGTTTTTTCGGTGGCGGCCTGTTCGCTGACGGTTCTCAAATGATCTGTCTGCCGGGAAAGAAACGCCAGGGCATCGGCCTGTTCTAGTTTGGTTGGACTCCGACTGAAGGCCAGTTGCCAGGCGCGGACGACCTGGTTGGCGCGATCGTCGCCGGATTCGCTTTGGAGGCGCTGAGCAAAGCGCGCGGCCTGGTCGAGGATGAACTGGCTGTTCATCAGCATCAGCGATTGCGTGGCGACAGTGGATGTCTGGCGGCGCTCGCAATTTACTTCCATCACCGGCGCATCGAAAGCATGAAGCATCGCGAGCGGACGGCTGCGCCGCACCTGAACATAAACGGCGCGCCGAAATTCCTCCCCGTTAAGCGGCTCCTCCACCGGCATTTTGTTGTCGCCGGTGGTCTTGTCCACGCCGACGACAATCTGGCCGTTCACATCCGGGCGTACCGGCACTGGCGGTCCGAACATCTTGTCGTTGAACGTGCCGCTGACGGAAAGGATCGCGTCGCGAATCGCTTCCGCGTCGAGGCGCAGGACCGGTTTGCGCCAGTAAAGGTGGTTCTCGGGGTCCCGCCGTTCGCGCCGGGGATCGCGGTGGGAAGCCTGGCGGTAGGCGGTGGAGGTCATGATCAGTTTATGCAACCGCTTCAGCTGCCAGCCCTGCGCGACAAAATCGCTGGCGAGCCAGTCGAGTAATTCGGGATGGGATGGTCGCTCCCCCATGGTGCCGAAATCCGACGGCGTGCCGACGAGACCACGGCCGAAATGCAGCAACCAGACGCGGTTCACCAACACGCGGGCAACCAGCGGATTCGTTTCGCGAGTGAGCCAGCCTGCGAACGCAAGCCGGCGACCGCTGGTCGCCAGGTTTGGATCCTTCGCCGGCAGCTCCACGGATTGGCCGGCCGGCGCGAGCACGCTCAAGCCGCCGGGTGGGATCGCTTCCTTGGGTTGTTTCGGATCGCCGCGATGGAAACGATAGGTGACCGGCAGCTTGTCCGCCGGCTCCGTCAGCACGCTGATGAAATCCTCCGGCGGTTTGTTGGTGCGGACATCAGCGATCCTGGCATCCATGGCCTTCAAGTCATCCGCGGCCTTTGGGTTGTATTGATAGAGCACCCCGGCATTGATATTCACGCTGGGATTGTCGGCCAGCAGTTGCTTTTGTTCCGCGGTGCGTTTGTCCGCGGGCGTGTCGTAGGCGGCACGGAGTTGATCGCGCAAAGGGGGGGCAAATTTTTCCAGGTGCTTCGTCAACGCCTCCTCGATGTACTGCTTCTGTTTTGTTTCCTTTTCGTCGGCGAGTTTCTTCGCTTCGGCCTCGACCTCGGCCGCTTTCCTCCGGTCCGCCTCCGTGTAGAGCGAGATCAGGCGTTGATCGGGCGTGCGCCAGTTTTTCCAGTCGTAGGCCGGCTCGAACACGGCGCGCAGCCGGTAGTAATCGGTCTGGGGGATCGGATCGTAGCGGTGATCGTGACATTGCGCGCAACCGACCGACAATCCCAGGAGGGACGTGGAGACGATCTTGATGGTATCCGCCATGACCTGGTTGCGCACGGCGTCGTAATCGGCTACGGCGGGGGTGGCCGAGCCGTCAACCCCCATGCGCAGGAAACCAGTGGCGATGAGCAACTCGCGCTTTTGCGGATCGAGCGCGGCTTGGGCATCCCCGTGGGTTGTCCGGGCGAGTTCGTCGCCCGCGAGTTGTTCGGCGAGAAACCGGTCGAACGGCTTGTCGTCGTTGAAGGAGCGGATGACGTAGTCGCGATACTTGTAAGCGTAGGCCCGCGGCGGATCCGCGTCGCTGTAGCCGTCGGAGTCCGCGTAACCGGCAACATCGAGCCAATGACGCCCCCAGCGTTCGCCGTAATGCGGGGAGTCCAGCAACCGATCTATCAACTTCTCGTAGGCGTCCGGAGACTTGTCCGCCAGGAACGCTTCGACCTCGGCGGGCGTTGGCGGCAGGCCGGTGAGATCGAAGCTGGCGCGGCGCAACAGCGTCACCTTTTCCGCGTCGGGCGAGAAATTGAGTTTCTGTTTTGCCATCGCGCTTACCAGAAACGCATCAATTGGGGTGCGGGCACGGTCCTTGGGTTTGGTCGCCGGAATCACGGGTCGGCGAATCGGCTGAAACGACCAGAACGCGCGCTCCTCCTCGGTGATGCCATCGCCCTTGTCCAATTCGACCGGCTCCGATCGGGCGGTCTTGGCGCCGGTGGCGATCCACTGTTGGATCAGCGTCACTTGCGCCGCGGTGAGCTTCTGGCCGCGCTTGGGCATCTCGCCATTCTGAACCAGCTTGAGCAATCGGCTCCGGTCGGGCTTGCCGGGAACGATCGCCGGGCCCTCGTCGCCCCCCTTGAGCATCAGCCGTTGCCAGCGCAGGTCGAGTCCGCCGCTCAGTTTTTCGCCTTCGCCGTGACACGTAAAGCAATGCGCTTTGAGAATGGGGCGGATGTCCTTTTCGAACGTTGGCGGCGCGGCGGCAATGACCGGTGGTGTCGGAAAGAACAGCCAGCCCAGTACCGCAAGGAGCCCGCCCAAATGCCCAGCCCGCTTCATGCGTCTTGCAGAATCTCCTTCACCACGCGGCACGGTTTGGTGTCGGTGATGCGTTCTTCCTGGCCGTTGTGAAAGTAGAGCAGTTTCGTGTGGTCGAGGCCGAACAGCTGAAGCAAGGTCGCGTGGTAATCGCCTGGGCTGACCGGATCCACTACGGCCCGGTGCCCGAATTCGTCGGTCGCGCCGTAAATCGTGCCGCCTTTGATACCGCCGCCGGCCAGCCAGGTGCTGAAGCCCTGGCCATTGTGATCGCGCCCGGCTTTCTCGGCCGCGCCATGATTCTCGGTCACCGGCAGCCGCCCAATCTCTCCGCCCCAGTGGACGATCGTGGTGTCGAGCAGGCCGCGCGCCTTGAGATCCTTGACCAGCGCGGCGGACGGCTGATCCGTTTTGCGGCAGCAATTGGCGAGGTTGCTCTTGATGCTCTCGTGGTTGTCCCAGATCTGGCCGTTGACAAAGAGCTGCACAAACCGCACGCCCCGTTCGACGAGGCGGCGGGCGATGAGACAGCGCGTGCCGTATTCGCGGGTGACGGCATCGTCCAAACCATAAAGTTTCTTCGTGGCCTCACTTTCGCCCGTCAGATCGAGCGCCTCCTTCGCGGCCGTCTGCATCCGGGCGGCGAGTTCGTAGCTGGCGATGCGCGCTTCCAGATCCGGTTCGCCGGGATGCCGGGCGAGATGGTCGCGATTGAGCCGGGCGAGGAAGGCGAGGTTCTGTTCCTGTAATTCGCCCTTCAGGTGCGGCGGAGGTTCGAGGTTGAGAATCCGCGGTTCAGCCGAGCGCACA
>CAZIJO010000322.1:0-4282 GCA_964539515.1 uncultured Bifidobacterium sp.
CTGTGCGGCTTCCAGTTGCTGTCGCCAATGGTTCAGCCTTTCGCTTATTTTCTTTTCGACCCCCTGATCGGTCGGCTCGTAGTACCGCTTGTCCGCCCCCAGATAGTCTTGGGAGACGTAATGACCTGGATGATCGTGGGCATATTGGTAGCCTTCGCCATGGCCAAGCCGCTTTGCGCCCGCATAACTTCCATCGCGCAGATGTTCCGGCACGGCCAGCGTGCGCCCCGACCGCACATCTTCGAGTGCTGCGTCAATCGCCTTGAGCGCGCTGTTGCTTTTGTGCGCCGTGGCGATGTAGATGGTGGCTTCCGCGATGGGAATGCGCGCCTCGGGCCAACCGATGAATTCTGCCGCCTGAAACGCCGCATTGGCCAGCACCAGGGCCATTGGATCGGCCAACCCCACATCTTCCGCCGCGTGAATCACGACCCGCCGCGCGATAAAGCGGGGGTCTTCGCCAGCGTGGATCATCTTCGCCAGCCAGTACAACGCCGCGTCCGGATCGCTGCCGCGCATGGATTTGATGAACGCGGAAATGGTGTCGTAGTGGGCGTCGCCGTCGCCGTCATACACGATGGCTTTCTTCTGGATGCTCTGCTCGGCGGCAGCCAGGTCGAGATGAACGACGCCCGTCCCCCCCGGCTCGGTGGTGAGGGCGGCGATTTCAAGTGCGTTGAGCGCTTTGCGCGCGTCACCGTCCGCGACCCGGGCCAGGTGCCGCAAGGCGAGATCGTCGGCTTGAATCTTCAGGAACCCGAGGCCGCGTTCGGAGTCGCTCAAGGCCCGCCGCAACAAACCAAACAACTCTTCCTCCGTAAGCGGGCGCAACTCGAAGATTTGTGAGCGCGAAACAAGCGGCGAGTTGACGAAGAAAAACGGATTGTGCGTGGTCGCGCCGATCAGGCGCACGACGCCGCTTTCGACATCCGGCAGCAGGACGTCCTGTTGTCCTTTGTTGAAACGATGGATTTCATCAATGAACAAGATGGTCGTTGCGCCGGTGTTTTCGAGGCGGTTGGCGGCGGCGGCGAGAACGCGGCGCATATCCGCCACGTTGGATTCCACGCCGCTCAGCCGTTCGAACTTGCTGCTGGTTTGCCGCGCGATGATCTGCGCCAGCGAGGTTTTGCCCGTGCCGGGCGGCCCGTAAAAGATCAAGGATTGAATACGGTCCGCATCAATCGCGCGCCGAAGCAATTGACCGGGCGCAAGGATATGGGTTTGTCCAATGTACTCCTCCAGTGAACGCGGCCGCATCCGGGCGGCGAGCGGCTGGTGGCGCGGCGGGGTTTCCGATGGCGTTGACGGGTTCGACAATGCCGGCGGTTGAGTGGAGGAAAACAAGTCGTCGCGCGCCATGTTCGAACCCTAGCAGTTTGACGCCACTGCCCCAAGCAAAAGGAGAACGGGCCAGGCTGACCGCTGCGCTTTGTCCGCCGATTGTCCAAGACCGGGCCATTCCGGGCGCTACGGTAGGCTGAAAAAGTAAAAAGCCCGCCGGATTGCGGCGGGCTTTTTTGCCAAAGTGACCCCGCCATTGCCGTGTGCAACGGATCCGATGAACATGTTGGTTAGAACATGTGGCGCCGTCCGGACGGATTTCGACTTCCAGTTAAGGCCTGTCGGCCGCCGTCGCGGTTGGAACCGGTATCGTATAATTTACGGTTCAAGGACTTGGCTGCGAATCACGAACAGGGCAGGGTAAATTCTTTTCCTATTTCAGATTTCCAAAGATCGGGTGCGACTTCGCGGAGAGAACCGCACCATCTGTGCCATTAAATGAACCCACCGGGGCTCGGGCTCAAGATATTTTTTGTGACGATCGGGCAACAAGCCTCCGGCCCCAAACAGGGGGAGTGTCGACTTCCCGTCTGCCGAGTTTGGCCTTGCGTCGCAGCCGTGGGATTGGTTCATTATGACTGGTCGCTGCGCACGTGGTGGAATTGGCAGACACGCTACTTTGAGGTGGTAGTGCCGCAAGGTGTGCAGGTTCAAATCCTGCCGTGCGCACCATGTTTTCCGAGCTTCACAATGCTTTCCCGCCGCCCATTGCGGGTGAAAACTTTTTTCTGGTCAGCGTTTGGCTCCGGGCATAGGCTCGGCTGAACGTGGAACCCAACTAGAGGCTTATGGACATCATCTTCAATTGCCCGAAATGTGAACAGGAACTGGCGGTGGACAAGTCCGGCGCCGGCACGGAAATCACCTGTCCCTCCTGTGCGGAAAAGATTGTCATCCCGCATGCCGCGTCGCCGGCGTCGTCCGGGGCCGTCCCGGTCCGTCCCGCCGTGCATACGGGCAGCGCCATGTCGTCGTCCGCCGCCGCGAAAGTGGAAATGCACCTCAAAGTGCCGGTTCACAACCAGCCCGCCGAAAGCCTGATCGGGAAACCACCGGTGCCGCTGGAGGTCGCCGCCAAGGAGTCCGACCGGAAAATGAAGGTGAAAACCATCCGGCATACGGATTGCATTGAAGTGGGACACGACAAGTTCGACGAGATGGTCACCGCATTTCTCCAGCGAATCGGGGAAACGAACGTCATCAGCCTCACCCCGCTTACCTACACCCACCTGGACATTGGCTCTCAGAAACTGATGACCGACTATGCGGTCATGGTGGTGTATCGGGGGTAAGCGTGGCATACAGCTCTTTATCCGCGCCGCGATTCCAACCGCGCCAAACTCCCAACCTCATCGTGCGTTTATGAGTCGCTTTTCCGTTTCGGTGCTCCTGCTTGCGACGGGCATGATTCTCGTGCCGCTTCGTTCCCCGGCCCCACTGATCTATACCCCCGGCGAAGGTTGGACCTACGAGGCCGTCGGCGGGGTTGGCAAATGGAAACGGGAGACGGCCAAGGAACAGATGACGGTCGCTCAATTGGCATATGACCGGCGCGACTATCCCCTGGCGCGCAAAGCGGCAACGCGCCTGATCCGGACGTGGCCGCTGGCCGATTACGCACCGAACGCCCAGTACCTTGTCGGCCTTTGCTATGAAGCGGAGCACGACGATGAGAAGGCGTTTAAGGCCTACCAGAAAGTCTTCGATAATTATCCCCGCAGTGACAAGCTGGGGGACGTGGTTCAACGCCAGTATGAGATCGGGTTGCGTTTCCTCGGCGGGCAGCGGTTCAAATTGTGGGGGCTCTTCCCCTTCTTTCCCGACATGGACAAGACGGCGGGGATGTTTGAAAAGATCGTGGCCAGCGGGCCCTACAGCAGCGTCGGGCCCAGCGCCCAATTGCGCATCGGCGCCGCGCGGGAGCGGCAGAAGAATTATCCGGAGGCAGTGGCGGCCTACGAGCGCGCGGCGGACCGCTATCACGATCTGCCCGTGATCGCGGCCGATGCCCTGTACCGGGCCGGGTTCGCATACTCCAAACAGGCGCAGACCGCTGGTTACGATCAAGGCACGGCCGGGCAGGCGATCGCAACCTTCACCGATTTCATCACTTTGTTTCCCAAGGACCAGCGGGTCGAGGAGGCCAAACGGATCATCACGACTTTGAAAGAGGAACAGTCGCGCGGCAATTATATGATTGCGACTTTTTATGAGGGGCAGAAACGCTGGAACGGTGCTTTGGTCTATTACAACGAAGTTTTGGTGCAGGGTCCCAATTCCCGCTATGCCTCGGTGGCGCGCGAGCGAATCGATCAAATCAAGAAATACATTGCGGGCACTCCTCCGTGACATGCGTGACCTCCGGTTGCTTATCCCCTTGATGCTGGCGCTGGCTGCGGGTGGCTGCGCTGGTTATCGTTTGGGGCCCAGCAACGGCGATCCCGCGGGGGCGCGAACGGTCGAGGTCGTTCCGTTCACCAACCAGACCCCCGAGCCGCGGCTGGGCGACAACGCCACGGCCGCGCTCCGCAAGGAAATCCAGCGCGACGCCACCTTTCGTCTCGCCAGCAACGAACCCGGTGACATCGTGGTCAACGGCGTAATTACTCACTTCCTCCGCAGCGGGGTCAGCTTCGATCCCTCCGACGTCATCACCGCGCGCGACTATCGCCTCATCATGACTGCCCACGTGACGGCGCGCGAGCGGGCCACGGGAAGAATCCTGCTCGACAAATCGATGAATGGCGACACCACGGTGCGCGTGGGCAATGATCTTCCCAGCGCCGAACGGCAGGCGCGGCCGTTGCTGGCGACCGATCTGGCCCAGCAGATCACCTCCCTGCTCGCCGACGGGAACTGGTAGCCGTCGCTGGCAGGGAATCCCGGGTGCATCTTGGCACTGTCCTTAGTTTGCCGCCCAAAGTTCGTCCCAGTGACG
>CAZIJO010000323.1:0-4273 GCA_964539515.1 uncultured Bifidobacterium sp.
CCACCAGCAGCAGGCCGACGCTCATGCCGGAGCGCAGGGGAATGCAGAGCGTGGCGAACGGGTTGCCCTTGAGCGCGGAGAAGGCCGCGCGCGAATTAGATACCGTGTTGATCCGGATGCCGAACCAGGCCACGCCGTAGCTCCCGAGAATGCCAAGAATCGATGCCAGCAGGATGACGATGACATGCCCGGGGGAGTTATGTTGCAGCACGCCAAAGTAATAGATCATGCAAGCGGCGATGAGCACCCAGAGGATGGCCAGGAATTTGCCCTGCGTGAAAAGATAGGTCTTGCAGGTTTCCCAGATCGTGTTGGACACGCTGGCCATGCTGGCGTGAACCGGCAGGTTTTTGGTCTGCACATATTGCACCAGACCGAACGCCGCCCCGATGAGGCAGATCACCAGGCCGATGTTCATCAGCGCCGCGCCAGTGATGCCGCCCAAGCCGTCAAACTTGACCGCGCTGAGATCGGGGATTTTGATGTCGGCCTCGCTCGCGGAGGCACAAACCGCCAAGCCAATGGTGAAGAGGAAGGTTACGCTCCAGAACCGGAATGATTTTGTTGCCATAAGGTGGGGCAGATTATGCAAAGCCCAAAATTAGACGCCAGTCATTTCTTGGTTTTAACCTTGCACGGTTTGACCAAACCCAAAGGCTCATCCGCCCCAAGCGGTGGCAATCAGGAACCGATCAGCTCTTCTCTTCGATGAGTTCGCGGCGGGCCCCGCTGAGGAGCTGCTCGACGAAATTCGTGGAGTAAACCCCGCGCCGGAAGTTCGGATCCTGCAGAATGGCTTGTTGGAAGGAAATGGTCGTCTTGACGCCGGTAATCAGATACTCGCTAAGCGCCCGGCTCATCTTGTCCATGGCTTCACGGCGGTCCTTGCCGTACGTGATGAGCTTGCCGATCATGGAGTCGTAACTGGGGGGAATCGTGTAGCCGGCATAGGCATGGGTGTCCACCCGCACGCCGGCGCCGCCCGGTTGATAGTACATTTCAATCCGGCCGGGACTGGGACGAAATTCATCGAAGGGATCCTCGGCATTGATCCGACACTCGATGGCATGTCCTTGGAATTGGACGTCGCCCTGGGACATTTTCAAAGGTTCACCCATGGCGATCATCAATTGCGCCCGGACCAGATCAACCCCGGTAACCTCTTCGGTGATGGGATGCTCCACCTGGATGCGTTTGTTAACCTCGAGGAAATAATAGTTCGCGTCGTTGTCCACGATGAACTCCACCGTGCCGGCATTGGTGTAGTTGGCGACTTCCGCAATGCGCACGGCGTCCTTGCCCATCTTTTCGCGCAGTTTCTTGAATTTGCTCTCACTGAAGAGGGGTGAGGGAGTTTCCTCGACTACTTTCTGGTTGCGCCGCTGGACGGAACAGTCGCGTTCGCCGAGATGAATGATGCGTCCGCGGTTGTCGCCCAGGATTTGAAATTCAATGTGATGGGGGTTTTCGATGAGCTTCTCGATGTAAACCCCCGAATTACCAAAGGCTTTCTCGGCCTCATTTCGCGCGGTGTGGTAACCTTTCACGAGCGAAATGTCGTTGTGTGCTGCGCGCATCCCGCGTCCGCCTCCCCCGGCGACAGCCTTGATCATGACCGGATAACCAATCCGCTTGGCTACGGCGAGGGCAGCTTGTTCGTTGTCCACCACGCCCTCGGAACCCGGCGGCGTGCGCACCCCCGCCTTTTTCGCCAGCGCCCGGCTGAGCGCTTTGTCCTCCAGCGCATTCATGGCCCGCGAACTGGGCCCGATGAACCGGATGTTGCAGCTCTCGCAGACGTCGGCAAAATGGGCGTTCTCAGAAAGAAAACCATACCCCGGATGGATCGCATCCACATCCGCGATCTCCGCCGCGCTAATGATGCGGTCAATGCGGAGGTAACTTTCGGTCGCGGGCGATTTGCCAATGCAGATGGCCTCATCCGCCAGTTGCACGTGCATTGAGTTGGCGTCGCCCTCGGAATAAACCGCCACGGTGCGGATGTTGAGCTCTTTACATGCACGAATGATCCGGACGGCGATTTCCCCGCGATTGGCGACTAGGACTTTTTCGAACATGGGTGATTGAGGGCTGCTTTCCTGCCGGCTTGGAAGGGAAGGCAACGGGGTTAAATGGGGCGAAACTTGAACAAAGGTTGCCCGAACTCGACGGGCTTGGCGCTTTCAACCAGCACTTGGGTCACAACGCCACGGACTTCAGCCTTGATTTCATTCATCACCTTCATGGCTTCAATGATGCAAACAACGGTGTCCGGGTTTACTTCGGAGCCGACTTCAACATATTCGGCAGATTCCGGCGAAGGAGCGCGGTAGAAAGTGCCGATCATGGGTGATTTGATCTCGCCCTCAGCGGCAGCGGCGGGTGGTGCAGCCGCCGTAGGGGCGCTCCCGGCGATCAAAGCCGGCGGCGCTGGTGCGTAGGTGATCATCGGTTGGGATTCATCGGACGACGCTACCCCCCCACCAACACCCGTGATTCCCCGTTTCAGCCGAATCTTAAAATCCTGTTTTTCGAGTTCGAACTCAGAAACAGAATTCTTCTTCATTAGGTCAATGATGGCCTTGATGTCTTTGAGATCCACGGTTTGTAATCGTTAAAGTTGTCTGAACACCCGAAATTGCGCTTTGCGGCATCAACGAAAAAAGCAGCAGCCGAACAACGACTCTGCTTACAGCAATCTTAAGTTGAGCCAAGTCTATGAATCGCGGGAATCGCCGTCAAGCTTCAAAACAGCAAACGCAAGAACTTGGAAAAGGAGAAGCAAAATTCACATTAGTCCCCAGTTTATCAGTTTTCAGGCAGAATTTACAACGTTAACGCAACTTTTATCCAAATAAAGTGTGGCACCCGGTCAGTTAAAAGCGCCAATCCGGCCCTTAGTCTGCGTGGGAGGAGCTGGGACTAACGATTACCCCAACCGAAGCGACCTGTAATCGGCCAATAAACGAAGAAGGATTTCCCAATCACGTTTTTGGCAGGGAATGGCCCCCAACCGCGTGAATCAAAACTGTTGAGCGTATTGTCACCCATGACCATGTAGCTATCTGGCGACAAAGTGTAGACGGTGTCCTGGTCAGGAAATAACGGTGCCAGACCCATTCTCCCGACCCCGTTTGCGTGCCCAGCATAAACGCTGTCTTCCGTGGGCAGGTTGGTGGCATTGAATGTATAGACATTCTCGAAACGAGGAGTAGAAGCATCGAGCCGTTTGCCGTTGATCCGGAGGTGTCGATCATCGCCAATCTGGACGCGCTCCCCACCCAGCGCGACGAGCCGCTTGATGTAGAACTGATCCTGCGGCATTCGCGGATGTTCGATCCCGGCGGTTTGAAATACAACAATTTCCCCCCGTGTCGGCTTGCGAAAGTTGAATGTCAGCCGGTCGACGAACAGGTGGTCGCCCGACTGCACCCGCAAACGCACGACTTGATCGCCTTTGTGATAAAAATGACGCCCGTTCAGGTTCGCGCGGTGCGGATCTTCCAGTTTGCCCTGACCATAGTCAGGCGGGAAGAAGATCGTGTGCGCTACACCGCCGATGTAAAACTTCTGCCAGAAGTTGAAGATTTTGATGCCAAACGGCTCATCCACACGGTCAATCGTCCCGTCCACTTTGGCCTGAACATCAACGTAACTGACACCAGCAAACCACTCCCGCAGACGGGCAAGGCCAGTCGGAATCTTGAAGTCCGGTTTATCCAACAGGTTGTTCGCCACTACGCCATAGAGCGTGGGCTGCATTGAGCCGGTCTGAATCTTGAACGGTTGCGCGAAAAACGTGCGAATCCCCATTGCGACGGCCAAGGCTACCAAAAAGACTTCGACGTTTTCCCGCCAGGCGGCGTTGGGATATGGCTTGAGCCACTTATTGGCGACCTCCTCCAGGGATTCCATCTGCTGGAGCAGTGTTTCCGCTTTCGATTCGGACCTAGTGACGCGGGCCAATTCCGCCAATGACCCGTCCACTGCCTGCACAGCTTGAGGCGAAAGAATGTCACGCTGTGAATTCAGCAGATTCTGAACCTGCTTTCGCATCGCGCAGGCGTGCCGAACCGTCCTGGAGGTGAACCAGCGTAAATTCATAGCCGAGGGTCGAGGGTCGAGGGTCGATAGCCGAACAAGCAGATCGAAAGCGGCCATCGGCATGGCCTTTGACACTCGACTTTCGACGCTCGACTCCAATTCATGTTTTCAGCACTTCGATAAAGGCTTCCTGCGGGATATTCACGCTCCCGATGGATTTCATGCGCTT
>CAZIJO010000324.1:0-4202 GCA_964539515.1 uncultured Bifidobacterium sp.
TTGCTCAAGCGCCAGCTCACGCTTAATGCTCTACAGTTCTTGGTATTGACTACTCCAGGTCGACTGCGAACCATTCTGGGAATGGCGCGAAAACCACGCGTCGAATATTCCGGGCAATCTATTCTGTCGGAAACAGGTCGGTTCTTGGTATTGACTACTCCAGGTCGACTGCGAACCATTCTGGGAATGGCGCGAAAACCACGCGTCGAATATTCCGGGCAATCTATTCTGTCGGGAGCCGCGGCGACCGGCAGGAGCCCATCACCAAGGAAGACCATTATCGGACTCGTGAAGGGGGCGAGCAGTTTCTACTTGGGCGCGGAGTGCCTGCCCGTGATCCACCGTCAGGCGCGCCTCGACGCATCGCCGGCCGGCACCGACGTGGCGACCGCAAAAAGGAGCGCCAGCACCGGCAGCGTTTGGAATCCAATCATGGCCTGGCAAAGCTTTGCGCGGTTGTTTTGGCCGCTAACGTGCGATGTAGCGGGCGGGCGACCAACAATGCGAACCAGGCGGATGGCAAAAACGGTTTCACCCCCAGGGCCCGCACCGGTCATCCGCATTGCTATTTCTCAGTGCCCTTCAATTCCTTCACCTGAATGTTGCGGTAACGGACAAACTCCTTGGTATGGTCACCGCCCCCATGGACTTGCAGGGCGATCCCTCCTTCCCTGGGATGTCGCACTTCCGTCTCCTGCCATTCCATGATTTTCACGCCATTGATCCAGGTCGTGATGTGCGGCGGATTATTGACGATGCGCGCGCGCAGCTCGTTCCACTGACCGTGCCGCCAAAAGTAAGGCCAGGCCGCGGGCAGGATCGGGAGCGGCGTGGGCGGCTCGCCGGTTGGCTTCGGATCAATCACCGTGACCTGGTCCGTGAAACTGTAGTTCCGCACATGCGGCTTGCCGCTGAGCCCTTCGCCGTAGATGCCCATGAGATTGCCACCCGCATGGTAATCGATCATCGCCTGCCACGCCTTGCCATCCTCGGTGCTGCGCAGAAACAATCCGCTGTCCGGCCCGAAATCATTCTTCATTTCCAGCTTCACTTCGAAATCCGAATACTTTTTGTCCGTGATGATGATCCCGCCATTGGCCGGAATATCCTGCGAGCCGACAATGGCGCCGTCCTCCACCACCCACCGCCCGCCCGATTCGTTCTTGCTGGCACGACTGTGCCCGGTCCTCGCGCTGACATGCCAGCCCTTGAGCGATTGGCCATCAAGGATTGGAAGAAATCCCGTTTCGTTGGTTTGGGCGGCAGCAGCGGACGCCGCGGCGGCCCCGAGGAAGAGCAGAAGGAAGGTTTTCATAGATTGAACCGATACTAAGCGTCCCCGGCGACCCGGCGTCAAGCGCGGGTTCCACCGCGGTTGCCCCGGGCTTGGTGATTCCGAGCGCAGTCCTTCTCCGCTGCAAAAGTGCCATTGACGCGAGCCCAGTTGAATTCCTGCGGGACAGCTGACTCGGATGCGGTCCGCAAAATCCCGGCCCTACAGGGATTGATCGCCAACTTGTGCAATCCATTGCCGCGTCCACTCGACCGCTTCCAGACCCAAGTCACAGATATTGGTGGCCAGGAAAATCATGCCTTCAATCTTGCCTTGTTTGAGCCATTGCAGGCCCAACTCACATTGATGGCGCATCAAATCGAGGGGGATTGGTTTGCCGCTGCCAAAGCCCCACATGTAACAACCCAGCAGGATCCGCTTGCCCGGCGCCAGCGCCCGAAGTTTCTCAAAGTTATCCGCCAGCGCCCGCAAGTCTTCAAAGTTCCACGTCCACAGCGACACCACGTCGCACAGTTCCAGGTGCGACCGGATCCGCGGCTCCAACTGGTAAGTATAAAGCGTGACTCCCAAATCGAGGCGGCGACCTTTGACGTTGGCCAACTGTTGGCGAATGGTCCGCACTTGCTCGACGGACAACGCGGCCGGTGCTTCGCCGGACGCCGGCGGCTGGTTGCCGAGGACATTTTGCGCCTCGTGGCCGGGAAACACGGAACTGGCGCTGGCCCGGGCCGGGGCCAGCGGGATTTCCGCCGTCGCCGTTCGCAGACGCAGGCGGCGCAGGCCACAACTCATCGCCCCGCGGGCATCATGCGTGCTCAAGATTTTCACGCGCAGAGCCTGAATCGCGGTTCCCGGCAACCGTACGACCAGCACGGCCCCCGGCGCATTGGGCAATTGGCCTCGCGTCGCTTCCTGCCAGTCGCTGCCATTCGCGCTGACCTCCACCGCAAAGTCCTTGGAACGATAATCCCCGGTGGGCCACTCCGACTGCACCAGTTCCAGTTCGGTGGGCTGGACCGCCTCCGGAAACGTCACGGTCAATTGGACCGGGAAACTCGCGTCGTTCCCGGCCAGCCAGTGCGGCTTACCCGCAGTGGCTTCGATTTGGAAGAAGTCATCCATGAACACCCCGGTCAGGTTCGGCTGCGACGCGGCGAGTTGGAGCACGGCTTTCCTTTCCTCCTCGGATGTGGCGCCACCCGCCCCGGCAATCGACCAGTAAACCTGCTTCAACGATTTGAACGGGACGGCGTATTGCTCGAAGGGCGGAGCCGGTTTTCCGGCGTAGCGAACAAAAATGACATTCGGCACGCCGAGGTAATGCGCACCCTCGACCGGGGTGATCCGGCCATTGCGGGGCAGGCCGTAGGAATTGTCGTAACAATGGGCGTCATGCGCCCAGGCCCAAAACCGGTCGCGGACTTTGGACGGCGTGGCCTTGCTGGCGGCGACCACCGCGGGACCGAGGGGCAAACCCCAGACCCCGGCCAGGGCGGCGCCCGAGGACCGTTGGAGGAACCGCCGGCGCGTGAACTGAGGCGAACAGCCAGGTTGATTCATGCCGGAATCATTGAATGCAAACGGCGGGCGCAGTTGTGCGTTGGGTTGGCGCCAGCGGGATGGTGGGGCCGCAACGACCGATCCGCATGCGACTCGGCCCAAGCGGACTCATGGCGGACCGGCATTCAGGCAAATAGATCCACCACCGGTTTGCCTTCGCCATCGCGCGTCACGTAAAACGGACGCTTCTCGATTTCGTACGCCAGTTTGGGCGAGATGCCGACCGCGCGGTAAATGGACGCATGCAAATCCTCGATGACGACCCGGTCCTTGATCGTTTTACACGGACGCTCGTCAGCGGTCTGACCGTGGAGATGCCCACGTTTCACCCCGCCGCCGTAAAGCAGCACACACCCGGCATCGGTGAAATGGCGGTGCATCCCGTAGTGCTTCGGATCTTCAACCTTGGCGGGCACTTCGACCTGATCTTTGATCAACTTGTCCGGCTTGCCTTCGATCATCGCGTCGCGGCTGAACTCACTGGCCAGGACGATCAGCGTCCGGTTCAGCAGCCCGCGCGCTTCGAGATCGAGAACGAGCTGGGCAATCGGCGCATCAATTTGCTTCTTCATTGCCACCAACCGCGAGTGGCCGTTCTCGTGCGTGTCCCAGTTGAGGAAGGGAATGTACTCGGTGGTGACCTCGATAAAACGCGCGCCCACCTCGGCCAGCCGCCGGGCCAGCAGGCAACCCAGGCCGAAACGGCCGACCATCTGGTCTTCGTACTTGGCGCCAAACCGGTCGCGCTCGGCGGCGAAACGCTGGGCGGGCTGATAGGTCGGAACGTATTTCCGGATGCTCTCGAGGGGCTCGAGCGAGAGATCAAACGCCTTGGCCGCCGGGGAACTCAGGAGCCGATGGGCATTATCCAGCGATCGCAGGAGGGATTCCTTCTGGTAGTCGCTGCCATTTTTACCGACCGGACTCGCCGCGAGGAGTTTTTTGTAGAACTTGTTCCGATCTTCGAACCGTCCCGGCGTCATGCCGCCGGGCGGCCGTACGGTGTCCTCGGCCTGGTCGGGGAACGGAATATTCAACGGGCCATATTCGCTGCCGAGAAAGCCGGCGGTGGTGAAGGCCTTCAACTCCTCGCCTTCGCCGTTGTCAAAACGCTGGCCGATGTTGATAAATGCCGGCACGGCGGGATTCAACGGCCCAAGCGTACGGGCAATCACCGCGCCCAAATGCGGGGCGGCCACGGTTTGCGGCGGGGCGTAGCCGGTATGCCAGTGAAATTGATGCCGTGAATGCAGAATGAAGCCGAGGTCGCCCGCGGTATAGGTGCGGATGAGGGTGCCGCGATCCATGACGGCGGCCATTTTCTCCAGCCCCTCGGTAAACTGGATGC
>CAZIJO010000325.1:0-4199 GCA_964539515.1 uncultured Bifidobacterium sp.
ATGGGGTCGGCGGCAGATGCGGCTCGCGCGGACGCTCGCCCCACCCGATAAAGTTGATTTCGTTTTCATGGTAATAACATCGTCCGGTTGCGTTTCTGAGTTGTCATGGTTTTGCAAAATCGGAGGCAGGAATTAACGCAAAGCCACAGCGCGGCGGAGCCACAACCAAAATACCGGACAGCCTGATTAAACGCAGAGGACGCAAAGGTGCTCGCGAAGGCCGCAAAGAAAATTCACCTCCGCGCTCCTCGGCGCCAACCTTCGCGTTCTCCGCGTTAAAAAATCTTCTCCAGACGCGACGATGTTGGGAGATGGCAGCGCAAAGCGGCGAAGGCGCAAAGCTTTGCCAATTTGTTCTGACGGCTTGGCATCTTTGCGCCTCTGCGTTGAAAGCCGTTGCCTTCATTTCATATTTCCAGCCGGTAACCCACGCCATGCACGGTCTTGAGCCAGCGCGGGGCATCCGGGTTTTTCTCCAGCTTGCTGCGCAGGCTGGCGATGTGGGTGTCCACTGTTCGCGTGGTTGGGAAGGCGGCGTAATCCCACACCACATCGAGAAACCGCTCGCGCGAAACCGGTTCGCCCGCCGCTTCGGCCAGCAAGCGCAGCATGGCGAATTCCTTGGCCGTAAGATGAACTGGCTTCCGGCCGCGCAAAGCGGTTTGCCGGGCTAGGTCAATCTCCACCTCGCCGAACTTCAATTTCGTTGGCGACTTGGTTTTCCGTTGGGAACGCCGCAACAACGCCCGGACGCGTGCCAACAGTTCTTCCGTGCTGAATGGTTTTACGAGATAATCATCCGCGCCCGCGTCCAGGCCGGTCACGCGATCCTCGATCTGGCCTTTTGCCGTGAGCATGAGCACGGGGACGGCCTGGCCCAGCCGCCGCAATTCCGCGCACACGGCAAAGCCGTCGAGCTTGGGCATCATCACATCGAGCAGGATGAGGTCGGGCTTTTCGTCCACGGCCTTGCGCAGACCGATCTCGCCATCGGCGGCGGTGAGCGGGCGGTAGCCCTCGCCGTCGAGCACATCGGCCAGCGCCGTGCGCATCGGCGTTTCGTCTTCGATGATCAGGATGCGTTCCATATGGAGAAGGGGGTGAACATCGAATATCGAACAGCCAACGCCCAACATCCAAGGCGGCGAAAGTCGCGCTCCCCGTTATTGAAGGTTCGATGTTGGATGTTGGTTGTTGGATGTTTCATTTGTTCGGCAATTCAATCGTAAACCGGCTGCCTTTGCCAACCTCGCTTGCCACCCGCACCCGGCCACCGTGAGCTTCGATCACGTGTTTCACAATGCTCAAACCAATGCCCACGCCGGGCGTTTCCCGCCGCAACTCCGAGCCGAGCCGATAGAAGCGCTCGAAAATTTTTTCCTGTTCGGACGCCGGGATGCCCGGGCCGTGGTCGGTGACGGAGATGTAGATGCGTGAGGCGTGAGGGGTGATACGTGAAGTTTCATTTGCTCCTCCTCCTCTGCTTCGTTTTTGTCCTGCGTCCTCGATTTTGGATTCGTCATCGGCGTTCGCCGCCGTCAGGCTGACGGTAACAGCGGCGTTTCGAGGCGAATGTTTGATGGCGTTATCAATCAGGTTCACCAGCGACTGCTGGATGGCGCGTCCATCCACGTTGAATTCGATGTTGGATGTTGTTTGTTGGATGTGGGTTGTTTCCAATCGCACTCCGCGCTCCGCCGCATACGGCTCCATCAACTTGACGGTCTGCTCGACGAGCGCGCCGATGTCCGTCGGCTCGCGCTCGTATTGCTTGCGGCCCTGTTCGATGCGTGAGAAATCCAGCACGTTCTCGATGAGCGCCGAAAGCCGCCGACATTCCTGGCCGATGAACCGGAAATACTCATTCTGTTTGGCCGGCTCGGAGATTTTCCCGCGTTCCAGACTCTCGGCCAGCAACCGCACTGACGCGATCGGGGCGCGGAGTTCGTGCGACACGCTGGAGACGAAGTTGGATTTCTGTGCGTTCAGCGAAAGCTGGTGTTGGAATGCCCGCCGCGCCGAAGCAAACGCGAGCACACAGGAAACCGCCGCCACCAGCATCAATCCGCAGAACCACAACTGGCGCTGGCGCTGCGCCCAGAAGAATGCGGCGGGATCTGCCAGCGTGACGGTAATCGAAATGAAATCTTCCGGTGCCTGAGTTGCCGCGGAGACGGCCCGGTAGTTCCAGTCGGTGGACGTGCCGGTGTGGGCGCTGAGACTCCTTCCGCAGATGTTTGCCCTCACCGCGAAGAGCCCCAGCGGGTCGGCCTGATCCGCGATTCCCGCGAGCTCCGCGGTAAGCCGGGATTCTGGCAACGCGCAGTAGACCCGACGGCCGGTGGCGATTGATTCGGCGTCCGCGGGCGCCTGTAATACGGCCAGCCACCCGTACTCGCCGTCGACCCAGAACCGTGCCGGCCAGATCGCGTCACGGCCTCGATAATTCGCCGCCGCCTCGTGGAAAAGCCGCCAGGTTTCCTGCTTCCTCGACCAGAACTCACAACTACTTCGTTCTGGCCAGTTGAAACTCCTATCCAGGACTTTCAGATGATACTTCCGCCGTTCCTCGGAGAGCCGGTCCAGATGTCTGGGGAGGATCAGATCACTCGCCGTCGGTGCGAGAAGCGCGCGAAATCGGGAGATCAGTTCACCGCCGAAGGGCGAGCCGTCGTTGCTCAGCAGTTCAATCAGTGCGAGCCAATTGGTCCGCCATCGGCGCGGCAGCCTGGCGGATTCGTCCGCAAGGTTGAAAATCCGCAGCGCCGCAAGGTGCGTCAGCGGCAAACCGGCGTCGGAACGGGTGTCATTGTTATTGTAGCCATTGTTGAAACTCAACAGCACCGAGTCGTAGGCTTCGATGGCGAGATTTGTCCGGCCCAGCCGCTCATGCGCGGTGGCAATACGATAATTGGCCTCGGCGCGCAATCGTTCGTTCGTCAGGCCATCATTTGGCGTGGGAACGGGTTCCTTCACGATCTCGCCCTCGGCGGCAAAGGCCGTATAGCGTTCGATCGTCTTTTCCCAATCATCCGCCTGATACGCCGCGTCCGCGTCGAGCCAGAGCCGCGCGCGATCCGGGTTCAAGCGTGCGACGAAATTCGATGGAAAAGGTGCCGGGGTGGGTGGCCAGGTGAATCGCCACTTCTGGTCCAGCGAGTTGTCCGTGCGCAGCTCGAACCACATCTCCGGACGGCCGCTGTTCACGGCCCGGGAGCGCCCGGCTTCCCGTTCCCTGAAGGTGACGCTGATGGGCTGCAGTTGCTTTTTTAGCTCAGTCAGCGTTGCAATGGCAATGGGCTCGGCCCGAAGCCGCGCGTCATGTTCGATGGCCACCCGGTCCTGCCGCAGCGTCCACAGTCCTGCCGCGATCAGCACGGCAACGGGCACCAGAATCAGCACTCCTTGCCAGAGGAAAGTCGGCTTGCGTCGGTTGCGGGCGCGAGTCATGTGCATTCCATTTGTGACCAAGCCTACGCCGACGGCAAGCCGCAGTTGTCATGGTTTTGCAAAATCGTCCGGGCAGGGCAGGGGGCTGGTCGCCAGTTCCGGCATTGCCAATCGCCACAGCGCGCCCTACGATTCCTTGTCCCGGCCAGCCCGGTTTGCCGGTCCCGATGTCCGAATACAACGTCAAATTCGAGGTCTTTGAAGGCCCGCTGGATTTGCTCCTTTATCTGATCAAGAAGGAGGAGGTGGACATTTACGAGGTCAACCTCACCAAGCTCGCCACGCAGTTCATCGCGCACATTGACCTCATGCGCGAGTTCGACCTCGAAATCGCCGGCGAGTTCCTCGTGATGGCCTCGACGCTCATGTACATCAAGAGCCGGGAGCTGCTGCCCGTGGATCAACAGGTGCAGGTCGAGCAGGAGGAGGACGGCGAAGACCCCCGCTGGGAACTCATCCGGCAACTCGTCGAATACAAGAAGTTCAAGGACGCCGCCGCACAACTGCAGACGCTCGAAGCCCGGCAGGAGGGGGTTTACCCGCGCCTGCCGGCCAAGCTGGAGTTCACCAGTGACACGCCCGCGACCAAGCCGGAAGTTTCCATTTTTGACCTGCTCAACGCGGTCAACTCCGTGCTCAAACGGTTTGAGAAGCGCGACAGCACGCGCGAGAGTTTTGAGGACAAATGGACGGTCAGCGAGAAGATCGAACACATCGTCCGCACCCAGACTACGCGTGAGCACATCCGC
>CAZIJO010000326.1:0-4191 GCA_964539515.1 uncultured Bifidobacterium sp.
CGTATTCCACCCTCAGTTTGCGCGGCATGAAGCAAAGACTGCGAAAACCTTTCGACAGTGTCAAGAGTGAGGACTGACACCTATTTGGAAGATTGCCTCCGCCCGGTGATCAAATTGCTGGCAGTGACCGCAGATTTCGCCATTCTGGCGACAAAAGTTTGAGCAGTCTTATTTGGAAAATCGGTTTATGACAAAATATCTGGCCTCATTTATCAGTATCCGCGGACGGAAGAGTATTTTCCTCCGCCTTGCCAGTACGTGGCTTCTCCTCGGTCTGCCTTGGCTGGCATCATTCGCTGCGGCAGCTGAGGCCCAACCGGATTCCCCGGCTCGTTGGTGGCCCGACTCAGTGGAAACCCAACTGGCGGAAGCCGGCACCAACCGGCACGAGCTGGTCAAGGCCCTGGAGCAAGTGCCTGCCGCCCAGCGGGAGGGCATGAAATTTCTGATCGAGAACATGCCGGCGCCAGACTTGAAATCGCTTTCCGCCGAGTTCCTGCGCGAGAACGTGTCCCTGGCCTATGAAGTGGCCGGGCAGGTTCCGTGGGCGAAAAGCATCCCGGAGGATATTTTCCTGAATGACGTCTTGTCCTACGCGAGTGTCAACGAACAGCGCGACAACTGGCGCAAACGACTGCATGACATTTGCCGGCCCCTGGTCAAGGATTGCAAAACAGCCGCCGAGGCGGCGCAAGCCATCAATCAGAATCTCTTTCGCCAACTCAATGTGAAGTACTCGACGAAGCGGCGCGCTCCCGATCAAGGGCCGTTTGAGACGATGGAATCCGGCGTCGCGACCTGCACCGGGTTGTCCATTCTGCTGGTGGACGCCTGCCGGTCCGTCGGCGTCCCGGCCCGGTTGGTGGGCACGCCGCTCTGGGCCAACAAGAGTGGCAATCATACCTGGGTCGAGATCTGGGACGGCGACTGGCATTTCACGGGCGCGGCGGAGGCCGATCCGAACGGGCTCGATCGCGGGTGGTTCGGGCACAACGCCTCCCAGGCGGTCAAGGACATTCCGGAACATGCGATCTACGCCTCGAGTTTCAAAAAGACCGGCCTGAACTTTCCGCTCATCTGGGCCCGAAAAATTGATTATGTCCCCGCAGTCAATGTCACCGAGCGTTACGCCGCCAGGACCAAGCCGGCGGATACCGCGAAAGTCCGGCTTAACGTCAAGGTGCTCGACCGGCCGGTCGGAGAGCGGGTGGTGGCCAAGGTCATTGTCACCGATGCGGCGGACCCGGCCTCGCGCTGGGAGGGCAGCAGCAAGGATCCCACGGCGGACATGAACGATCATCTGTCGTTTGAACTGCCGGCCCAACGCACGTTCATCATCGAATCAACGCTGGCGGATCAAAAGCGGCGTCAATACTTCACCACCGGCGCGGCCGGGGAGGAACTGCTGACGTTGTATATGACGGGCGTGCCGGAGGTCCCATCCATTTCGCAGAAGTGCTACCTGCCGCCGGCCGTGTCAAAGCCGCTGGCGCTGAAGGACGAGGCGAAACTCAAGGCGGCGCTGACTAAATTCTTCAACGCGACCAGCAATCAGCAGGCGGCATTCAAGTTTTCCTCCGCCCTGGAAAAGTTGCTCCGGCAGAATGAACCTGCCGTGCGCCGGGTAGCCTGGGAATCCTTCCTGGCCGCCACGAATCACACTGCGTTGCGGGCGGGCTTTGATGAGCAAAAGGTCCGCTTTGAGGAGCACGTGAGTCCCTACACCGTGAAAACCGTGGGCAAGCGACCCGCCAACGGCTGGGGGTTGGTCATCGCGATGCACGGGGGCGGCGGCGCCCCGCAGGAACTCAACGACAGCCAATGGAAGCACATGCAGATTTATTACCGCGATCATCCCGAAGCGGGAGGGTATCGTTACGTGGCCCTGCGCGCCCCGAACAACACCTGGAACGGATTCTACACCGGCTATGTCTATCCGCTGATGGCCAATCTGGTCCGCCAGTTTCTGCTTTTCGGCGACATCGATCCGAACAAAGTTTTTCTCATGGGCTATTCCCATGGCGGTTACGGGGCTTTTGCGATGGGACCAAAAATGCCGGATCGGTTTGCCGCCGTCCATACCAGCGGCGCCGCGCTGGCGGACGGGGCAGTGGCGGATACGCTGCGCAATACGGTGTTCATTTGCATGATTGGCGAGAAAGACACCGCTTACGGCCGGATCGATCGATGCCGGGAATTTGACGCCGAGATCCGGCGATTGCGCGGGGACCGCAAGGACATCTACCCGGTCACCGTGCAATTCATCGCCGATCATCCGCACTCCGGATTGCCGGATCGCGACAGCATCGCCGACATGTATGCCGCCGTCCGCAACCCGGTCCCGCGCGAACTGACCTGGAAACTGACCGATCAAGTCATCACCGATTTTTTCTGGCTGCGAGTGAATGGGCCGGTCCCCGGCGAACGATTTGATGTGACGTGCGATGACAACACCGTGACGGTGACGGCCGCTCCGAACGTTGCGGCCGCCTCGATTCTGCTCGATGAACGGCTCGTGGATTTCGCCAAGCCGGTGACCCTGGTGCAGAATGGCAAATCCACCCGGCAGAAACTCAAGCCGAGCCTCCGCACTCTCTGCGCGACGCTCCAGCGCCGGGGCGACCCGGACCTCGCGTTCACTGCGGAGATTCCGTTGCCCGTCACGCGCAAGAATCAATGAGCATGAAACGTGGCTTCACCAACGCGGGCGGGTGTGCCTTTACTGAACCTGGTTTCGCTCGGCCGGCGGCTTTTGTTTTAAGGGCAGCGATTCGGGCGGGTCCTGCTCGGGAACTTTGAGTTCGGTGCGGAGGCGCTTTAGCTCGGCGTGCAGCTCTTTTTGCGTGGCCGCGTATTCGGGCTGGCCATAGACGCTGCGCATTTCCTGCGGGTCACTTTGCAGATCGAACAGTTCCCAGTAATCCACGTCGGGAGTGTAGAAGTGGACGAGTTTGTAGCGGTCGGTCACCACGCCGTAGTGGCGGCGGACGTTATGCACGCCGGGATGCTCGTAATAGTGATAGTAAAAACTCTTGCGCCAGTCGGCGGGCGTTTTGCCCTGCAAGATCGGCACGAGACTGCGGCCCTGGATATCAGCGGGAATCGGCTGACCGGCCGCTTCCAGAAACGTGCTCGCGAAATCAATATTGGACACAATCTCCTTGCTGGCGCTGCCCGGCTTGGTTTTGCCGGGCCAGCGGACGAGCAGGGGCGTGCGGAGCGATTCCTCGAAGATCCAGCGCTTGTCGAACCAGCCGTGCTCGCCGAGGTAGAACCCTTGATCGGCGGAGTAAACCACGAGGGTGTTTTCCGCCAGGCCCTCGTCATCGAGAAATTTCAGCAGGCGACCAACACTCTCATCCACGGACATGACCGTGCCGAGGTAATCGTGCATGTAGCGCTGATACCGCCAGCGGACGAGGTCGGCCCCTTGCAGGTTGGCCTTGAGGAACTCCTCGTTGCGCGGTGCGTAATAGGCGTTCCAGACTTTCAACTGTGCTTCATTGATACCGGGCGGCGGTTGCAGCTTCACATCGAGCTTGGAGAAGGTCTTCGCGAGGGTCATGTCCTGTTCCCGTTCCGCCTGGCCGCGACCGGCGTAATCGTCGAATAGCGTTGCCGGCTCGACAAATTTCCGGTCGCCGTTCCAACCGAGATTTTTCAAGTTCGGCGACCACTCCCGATGCGGCGCCTTGTGCTGGCACATCAGGAGAAACGGCTTGGACTTGTCGCGCCGCTTGAGCCAGGCGAGCGAAAGGTCGGTGGTGATGTCGGTGACGTAACCCTCGCGCTTCACCTTTTCGCCCATGCGAATCATCGGCGGGTTGTAATAAATGCCCTGGCCCGGGAGGATGTCCCAGTAATCGAAACCGGTGGGATCACTCACCAAATGCCACTTGCCGATGACCGCCGTCTGATAGCCGGCCGCCTGGAGCAGCTTGGGCATGGTTTGTTGAGCGCCGTCGAAGCGCCCGCGGTTGTTGTCGTAAAAGCCGTTCAGGTGGCTGTATTTGCCGGTAAGCACACACGCACGGCTGGGGCCGCAAATGGAATTGGGCACCATCGCGCGGTGAAAAATCATTCCCTCCTTCGCCAGCCGGTCAATATTGGGCGTCACGTTCAGCTGGCGCTTGTCCCCGTAGGCGCTGATGGCCTGATACGCGTGGTCGTCGCTGAAGATGAAGAGGATGT
>CAZIJO010000327.1:0-4190 GCA_964539515.1 uncultured Bifidobacterium sp.
CGGCCCGACGCATCACGGTTTATTCGACATCAGCTACCTGCGCTGCCTGCCCAACGTCATCGCCATGGCGCCCAAGGACGAGGATGAATTGCAGGATATGATGTTTACGGCCACCCATCAGATGCATCCCACGTTCATTCGTTACCCACGTGGGGCGGCGGAGGGGGTGCCGATCAAGGATCAACCCCAACTGCTCGAAATCGGCAAGGCCGAGGTGCAACAGCACTTCGCGAACAATGGCCATCCCAAAGTTGCGTTATTCGGTTTGGGCAACCTGAACCCCATCGCGCGCCAAGCCGCCACTCAGCTCCTGGCGGAAGGCTACGATGCCGCCGTCATCAACCCGCGCTTCACCAAGCCTATCGACGCCGGTACGCATGCATTTTTTGGGCGGGCGGCGGACGTGGTCGTTACCCTTGAAGATCATGTCTTGATGGGCGGGTACGGCTCAGCGGTGCTGGAGTGTTTTGGCGACCACGGCATTACGACCCCGGTGGTGCGGATCGGCTGGCCGGATCGATTTATTGAACACGCCACCACCCAGGATGAGCTGCGCGGCAAATATGGCTTGTCCGTGGCGAACACGGTGGCGAGGGTGAAAGCCCAGTTCGATACCACCCCCGCTGTGACGCGGCTGCCGGAAACCGTCCAGGCGACGTACATTTAGATCCCGGCGAATGGGGGTTGGCGGTAGGCTGCTGCGCCAGCTCAACCCATCTGCCGGACGATGCCTGTTGCCCGCTCCAGATCAAAACGCTAGAATTCACTTCCTTGATCGATTTTGTAAACCGCCGTTTGTCACGCATGAAGAAGTCCGAGAATACCAATCCCCCCGCCGAGCGTTCCGACCCATCCGCAACCAACGACCCGGTCGGCGCGACGGCGGATTTGCCCGCTGCCAGCGCGCCGGGAGCCATCGCCCCGGAGCAGCTTGAAGATTTAAAAAACCGGGCGGCAAAGGCAGACGAAAACTGGGAGCGGTTGCTCCGCACCACCGCCGATTTTGATAATTTCAAAAAGCGGGCGGCTCGCGAAAAACAGGAGGCCATCAAGTTTGCCAATGAGAGCCTCATACAGCGAATCATCCCCGTCTTGGACAACTTCGAAATGGCCCTTGCTGCCGCGCAGTCCAGTGCCACCGACGGTCTCAAATCGCTGCAGGAGGGTGTGATGATGATCCATTCCCAGTTGCGAACGGCGCTCGCTGAAACCGGACTTGAGGAAGTCAATGCGACCGGTCAGATGTTTGATCCCAATCTGCATGAGGCCGTATCGCAACAGGAATCCCGGGAGGTCGCGGAAGGTCACGTGTTGCAACAATTGCGCAAGGGCTACAAAATGCGCGACCGTTTGCTCCGTCCCGCCACGGTCATCGTCGCCAAACCGCCGGCGGAAACCACCGCCTGAATCCATGGCTAAACGAGATTACTACGAGGTCCTCGGCGTCCCGCGCGAAGCCGACCCGGACGAGATCAAGAAGGCATACCGGAAGCTGGCGGTCAAGTATCACCCGGACAAGAATCCAGGAGACAAGGTCGCGGAGGAGAAGTTCAAGGAACTCGGTGAAGCGTACGAGGCCCTGAGTGATGCGCAGAAGCGTGCCGCATATGATCAATACGGACACAACGCGTTTGATCCCCGCGCGCGCGCCGGCCGGGCCGGCGCGGGCGGCTTTCACGATCCGTTCGACATTTTCCGCGAGGTCTTTGGCGGTGGCGGCGGTGGGGGCGGGAGCATTTTTGACGAGTTTTTTGGCGGCGGCCGCGCTGACCCCACCCAGCCGCAACGTGGCAACGACCTGCGATACGACTTGGAGATCTCCTTCGAGGAAGGGGCGCTCGGCTGCGAAAAGGAGATTTCAGTCACCAAACCGGATCGTTGCGAAAGTTGCAACGGCGCGGGCAGCGAACCCGGTTCGAAAACCCGCACCTGCGGAACCTGTAACGGACGGGGGCAGGTCATCACGTCGCGCGGCATCTTCAGCATCGCCCAGACATGTCCGCAATGCTCGGGCGCCGGACGGTTGATCGAGAAACCTTGCAAAGCGTGCCGGGGTACCGGACGGCATGATCGCGCTTCGAAGATCACGCTCCGCATTCCGGCGGGGGTGGACACCGGCGCCCGTCTGCGCTCGACGGGCAGTGGCGAGGCGGGTTTGCGGGGCGGTCCCGCTGGTGACCTGTACGTGGTACTGCATGTCAAGGCGCATGAGATTTTTCAGCGCGACGGGGATGACTTGCTTTGTGAAATCCCGGTCAGCTTTGTGCAGGCCACGCTTGGCACTGAAATCGAAGTGCCAACCCTGAAGGAGAAAGCCACGATCAAGATCCCGCCCGGCACCCAGCCGGGCACTTTGTTTCGGCTGCGGGGCAAAGGCGTGAAGAATCTCCAGGGCCACGGTCACGGGGATTTGCATGTGCGCATCAACGTCGAAGTCCCCACCCACTTGAGCAGCGCGCAGAAAACGAAACTTCAGGAATTTGCCGAGAGCTGCGACGAGAGCGTCAACCCGATCAGTCGCAGTTTTTTTGAAAAGGCCAGGAGTCTGTTCCGCTAGGAAGCGGACGAAGTATTGATCGTATTCGTCCTCGGCATTGGCACAATGCAGTCCGTGGATTGTTCCAGCCAATTGCATCGAAGCCCGCAGCTGAACGCGCTTCGGGCCGGCTGCGCGTAAATCGAACCCAGGGAATCGCAACTCGCCATGCACCGTTTCTACCTGCCGCCGGAGCTTTGCCAGGGCGCCACACTCGAACTGACCGATGAGGAAGCGCACCATGCGCTTCGCACCTTGCGCATTCAAACCGGCGAGCGCGTTACGGTGCTCGATGGGGCCGGCCAGGAGTTGATTTGCACCGTTAACACCGTAACCCGGCGCAAGGTCATTCTCGCCGTGTTGCACCGGAACGCCTCGCCGCCATTTCCTTGTCGAATCACCTTGCTCCAGGCCATCCCCAAAGCCAAGGCAATGGATTACATCGTCCAGAAAGCCACCGAGCTCGGCGCGGTCCGGATCGTGCCAATTCTGTCCGAGCGCTCGATCGTCCATTTGGATGGCCCGGAGGCCATCAGCAAGACGGAGAAATGGCAGCAAGTTGCCATTGAGTCCATCAAGCAATGCGGTTCGCCGTGGCTGACGAAAATCGAACCACCGGTGACATTGAAGGGCTTTTTGGCCCGACGGGAGAAGTTTGATCTGCCACTCCTTGCGTCGTTGCAGGAAGACAGCCGTCCCCCGCGCGAGTTCATCCGACAGTTTCGCGAAGCACATAACCGTCCACCCGTGACCGTGTCCGTGTGGATCGGCCCGGAAGGGGATTTTGCCCCGGCGGAAATGAACGCGATCAAATCCGAAGGCGCGTTGCCCATCACACTAGGACGCCTGGTGCTCCGCTGTGACACTGCGGCCGTTTATAGCCTGTCAGTTTTGAATTACGAGTTGCAGTTCCGCGACTGAAAGTCGGCGCGCTTTTGTCCGCAGTCAAAACCTACATTGCCAAGGCTGGAACATACCGGAGCGTCATCTTCAGCTTTCCTTCCGAACAACTTGGTTCCTGGAGGCGGATGGACCCTACGTGCGAAATGGCGCATGAGTTGTTGCAGGTGGATCGCACGGCCTCGCCGGATGGTGAAGCGCTTACCCGCCCCTACGCTCGGCAGCCTCAAACTGTGCCGCGTCAACCCAGACGGGGCCGCGGGCAAGCCAGTCCTAAATCCGACTCCCACTGAGATGAAACTCTCTCAGTCCGTTTTGATGAGTTCTTTTCCAAGTGTTCAGGCGATTATTGTCTCGCACCGAATCTTGAGCCGCATCCCAGCAACGCCGAATTTCAGACGGCACTGGCCAGATTGAGTGAGGAGTCGGGAGTCAGTCGCTGTGTCATTCCAGTCGGCGAGTATGAGGATGCAGAGAGCGAGCTAGAGCCTTACAGCGACCGCGTGTTCGTGGCAGGCCCTGTTGATGAGGCAGTCATTGCGAGATGGGCCACGGATCTTCGAGCCGAGTTTTATCGGGAGGAGAGGCCAGGAGCGGAGATGCCTCGCGAGTATTCCAACGACCAGACAGGATGGTTTCTAGTATGGGACTGACACCGTGGCCTAACCTTAAAGGGTGTATTGCTGCGGAGCGAAGCGGAGCCAGCAAAGTGCGTTGGGCATGGAGATGAACTAGAGGGTGAAAGACCCTTGTG
>CAZIJO010000328.1:0-4183 GCA_964539515.1 uncultured Bifidobacterium sp.
GACTGTTCTGAACCTGCTCATGTTCAATCTTTTCGATTTTGAAAACACGCCCTAAGAGTAAGATGAAGATTAGAATTAAGACCGACCCAGATCCGCCCGCCACTTTCGGTCGCTATCTTGCAACCGTGCTGGCGAGCTTACCTAGCATGTCCCCTCACTGGTTCCGGCCTCACACTTCCGCCAGCGGTTCGGTTGCGTCACCGAATTTGGGGAGGCGCACCGCCATCTTGTCCATCATGGAGAGGTAGAGCCGGCACATCTGGCGCTCGGGTTTCTCTTTGTAATCGAGCACGCGTCCCCCTTTGATGCGCCCGCCGGCGCCGCCCAGCAGCACCACGGGGAGTTGGTTGGCGTCGTGGTTGCCGGTGAGCATGCTGGAGCAGTAGAGCAGCATCGAATTGTCGAGCAGCGTGCGCTCCCCTTCCTGAATGGCGTCCAGTTTGCGCGCGATGTAGGCGAGCTGGGTGAGGAAAAATTGATTGACCTTGAGCCAGTCGGCTGTGTCGCTGTGCGAGAGCAGGTGGTGGATCATGTAGTCCACGCCCAGGTTGGGAAAACGCAGCGAGCTGTGATCGTTGTTCAACTTGAGCGTGCAAAGCCGGGTGGTGTCGGTTTGAAAGGCCAGCACCAGGATGTCACTCATCAGCCGCATGTGTTCGGCGATGTCCTGCGGGATGCCGTCCGCGGGCCGGGGCATGTTCGGCGCGGAAAGCGTCGGCCGCCAGCCCTGCAATTCGCCCTTCTGGCCGGCGGCGGCGATGCGCTGTTCCACTTCGCGGACGGAATCGAGGTATTCATCGAGCTTGCGCTGGTCCGTGCGGCTGATGGTGCGGCGCAAATCCTTCGCGTCGGATTGGACCGCATCGAGCACACTCTGATCGCCGCGATTCACCTCGTCCTTGAACAACCGGTCGAACGCAAGGGCGGGGTAAAGTTCGAGCGGGGTGGGAGTGGTCGGTGAACTCCACGAGATGTGCGAGCTGTAAAGCATCGAATAATTCTTGTGCACGGACGGATTCGATTTCTCACAACCGAGGACCAGGCTCGGGACTTTGGTCGAGCGGCCGTACCGCTGGGCGAGCAACTGGTCAATGCTCGTTCCGGACCGGATGTCGCCCCCGGCGGCCAGCGGCGCGCCGGAGAGGAGATTGCCGGTTTGCGAACTGTGGATGTTCCCCTTGAGCGCCTCGGCGTTGTAGAGTCCCCGGATGAAAACCATCTTCGTGCGAAAATCCGTCAACGGTGTGAGCACCTGGCCGAGTTCCATGTCCTGGCCTTCGCCTTTGGCCCACCATTCCTTGCTGTGAAAACCGTTGCCGGAAAAGAGCACGGCGAGGCGCACCGGCGCTTCGCTGGCGGGCCTGAGGGCGCGCCCGGGTTCATCGCCCCAAACATTAACGGATTCCATCCACGGCAGCGCCATCGAGACGCCGACGCCGCGGAGAAACGCGCGGCGGGAGAGTTTGTGAGTGGTCATGTTCGGTGCGGTTTTGTTGGTGCTAAATGGCTCAATCTTCGGAGACTGTATCACGTCCGCGGATTTCGCGAAACTGTTTGCTGCGCACAATGGTTTCGATGGCGGCGCTGAACCGGTAATTGTGGGCGGCTAGCTGCCGTTGCATTTCGGCGATCAAGGGTTTGTCGGACAAAATCACGCCACGGCCCAACGCGTAACCAAGCAGTTTGCGGCAGAATTGGCGCAGCACCGCCTCGCGTTTCTTGGTCAGCAGGTAATTACGCAAGTCCGCAGCGCCATCCACCGGCGTGCCATCGATCAACGTGGCGCGGGTGTCGATCGGTCGGTCCGCGAGGTCGCGGGTGCGGACGCGACCGATGGCGTCGTAGCCTTCAAGGGCAAAACCGTAGCCATCAATCAGGGCATGGCAGCCGGCACACCGCGGGTCGCTGCTATGTTTCTCCGTGAGCTGCCGCACGGTCAGGGTCTCCGTGGCTTCGTCCTCGGGCAGCCGCGGAACATCCTTGGGCGGGGGCGGCAGCTTGTCGCCAAGCAAGACCTCCGCCACCCAGTTTCCCCGGAGGATGGGGCTGGTGCGGGAAGCGCCGGATTGTTTCGCCAGGGTGGCGCCCAGACCTAGGATGCCGCCGCGCCCGAATGCTTTTACATTGTCCACGCGCCGCCATTCGGGGCCGGTCACGCCGGGAATGCCGTAGTGCTGCGCGAGACTTTCGTTGAGAAAAGTGTGGTCGGTGTCAAAAAGCTCAAGCACCGAGTCGTCATGCTGAAAGACGTCCGTGAAGAAGCGGATCGCCTCCTCATACATTGGGCCGCGCAGGTTGGGGAACGTCGGGAAATGGCGCTCGCTCTTCTCGTCGAGCGATTCGAAGTCGTGGATGTGCAACCAGGCGCAGGCGAACTCGGTCGCCAGCCGGCGCACCCGGGGATCGGGTAACATGCGCCGGGCTTGGGCCACCAATACGTCCGACTGGTGGAGTTTTCCCGCCGCCGCGACCGTCCGCAATTCGGCGTCCGGCAGGGAGGACCAGAGAAAATAGCTCAAGCGATTCGCCAGTTCCCAATCCGACACGGGCGCGGGCGTGGTGCCGGGTGCCGCCTGCTCCAGACGATATAAAAACGCCGGGGCCACGAAAACGCGAGCCAGGGTCAGCCGGATGGCTTCGTCATGCGGCAAATCCTCGGATCGCAATTTGCGATACAGCGCGTGCAGTTCATCCTGTTCGGCGGCGGTCAATGGCCGCCGGTACGCGCGCCCGGCGAACTCGAGCACGCCTTGCAAATGCTGTGGTTGCGTCTTGGTGAGCAATTGCCGAAACGCCGCAGCGCGCTCGTTGATGGGCTGACGCATGGGCTCAAATACCTTCGGGTCGGCGTCCTGGGTGGCGTATTGCCAGAGCTGTTCGAAAGCGTCCACCAACGTGAGCGCGTCCTGACTCACGTAGTGCAATTCGTTCCACAGCTGGTCCAGCCTCGTCTTCTGCGCCTCATCCAGCATCAGCCGCGCGAGCTGGTCGTCCTCGCGGTAAAACAATGTGAGGGTGACCACTTCATCCACCGGCACAATTTTGGTGTAGCAAAGGGCGGCCGGGAACCAGCGGCGAAATTCGTCCAGGTTGCTTTCGATGCGCTGGGCGGTCGCGCTGCCATCCACGATGACGATGGGTGTGCTGTGGTTGACCGGCTGGTCTGGATCCGTCCACGTTCCCTTCGCTTTCTGGCTGGTGGAAGCCCCGGGCAGCAGGGCTTTCAGATCCGTGGGTTTGCGCGTGAGCGCTTGCAATTGAACGCTGCCTTCGGCGCCGGATTTCGGATCGAGGACGCCCGTCGTCACGAACTCGGCCCCCGCGACGAGGTCGGCGGGCAGGCGGATTTCCAGCAGGGATGGGGCTTGGACGCACAAGCTGTTCGCATCGATCGTCGTGCCGTTGGGACGCCGGCCAAAGCGGGCCGGGTCGAGCCCCACCTCATTCGTAGCCGCCGACGCGAGGAGGCTCGGTCCAGATTTTCCCCTGGCAGCAGTCCCCTCCCTTTGGCCGCCACCGCGTTGGGTCTTGAACAATGGCCCGCTGAGCGAGGCAAGTTGTTGATGGAGTTTTGCGTCGGGACTGTCTTTTGCCTCCGGTGGAGGTGAGGTCAGGAGCGTCTGGACGGCTTGCGCCAGCTTGGCCTTTTCCGCCGTCGGCCCGGCGGAGAGCCATTTGGCCAGCAAGGAACCGGTGGGAATCACGGGTCCGGTTTCGCGGCCGGATACGGCCTCGGTATAGAAATGCCAGACCCCTTCGTTCCCGAACCGGTCGGCGTGCGGATTTCCGGCCAGCACCTCGGGCGCAATGTCCTGCGTCAGACTCCACTCCCGTCCGCCTTCGCCGGGGCTCCGGAGCACGAGTTCGATATCCGTGAGGTCGCACGAATGATTGCCATCGCGAGGACCGATGAGCAGGGAAACCAAATCATCCTTCTGCACCGCGAGATTCTCGATCGGACCGACTTTTACCGGGGTGCTGCCTTGGGCCGTGCCGGTGGCCAGCCGTTGCCGGGTCGCGCCCCGCCGCAATTCCAAAGACCAGGTCACGCCATTCCCACATTCGGGATGCGCATGGGTTACCTTCGCCTCGATGCGCATGGGCCCCGCGAGCGGACTGCGCCAGCCCACCGCGGCGCTCAGTTGGGGCGATGGATGGACCGTGATCCCGTGCGGCTTCTGGT
>CAZIJO010000329.1:0-4164 GCA_964539515.1 uncultured Bifidobacterium sp.
CCGGATACCAGTGGCTTGGGCGTCCGGCGCGGCGTGCGAAACTCCTGGTTGACCGAAAGGGCGCTCAATTTGGCCTCATAAACGAATTTGGCTTGTGCCTCGGCCACTGTCTCGAACGGGTCCGATTCAATGCGAAATTCTGTTCCGGTCGTGAGGTACTCCTTTTCGAGGTCCTTGCGTGGATGTCCCCGCAGGGTGAAGCGCACGCCCGTGCAGATGCCGCGGGCATCGCCTTCGCCGGAATAGATCTCATGTTCGGCCTGCCATTCCTCGAGCCGCAGCTTGGTGTAGCGCTCGGCATCGAACTCCGAGTCCCGTTCGCCGACATAATCGAAACGCTCGAGATTGCTGGCCGCGTGACCGCGATCCAGATACGCGGTATCGAAACCGGTGCGCCCCGGCTTTTTAAAATCAAAGCCCTTGATCGTGCTGGTGCCCGGCTGGACTTCGTGTTGCTCGACCCAGCTCCAGAGAATTTCGTGCGCCTTGCCCTGTTCCCGGGTCGGACGGTAATTGAGTTCTTCGTAGCCCTTGAACTCGAGGTGGGAGCCCACCGTGTCGCACAGGACGAGCTCGTGCTTGCCATTCTGATGCTTGCAAAAATAGTAAATGCCTTCCTGCTCCATGAGGCGGCTCACAAAGTCGAACGCCGTTTCCCGGTACTGGACGCAATACTCCAACACCTTGTATTTGCCGTGCAGGCGGAGCAGGTAGTCGCTGAACCCGTGATCATCGAAGACCTGTTTCAGAATGTCCGGAATGGTCAGGTTCTGGAAAATCCGGCAGTCCGCCGAGCGGGTGAGAAACCACAGCCAGGGCACGACCGTGGCCCGGTATTCGGCCAGCTTTCGTTCGTACCGGGTCTGGCTGAAGCGCGCCACAAAACCGTTGAAGTAGCGTGGCTCCTTGTCGCCTTTGTCCACCGCCACGGTCACATTCTGCCCCACGATATCCTTGTAGCTGATGCTATGATTCTCGCTCAACAGGACGAGTTCGTACTGAAACGGGCGGCCCAGACGCTCGATTCCATTCATGCTTCGAAGCAACAGAACATCCTCGCCGAGCGAGGTGGCAATCCGCACCGGGCGGTTCTTCTGGGTGTAAATCGTTGTGCTCAATCAAATAGGGCCCTACGACCCGTCAACCTGATGCTTGCGCATACCGACGACATCCGGAGCCGTTGGTCGTCAAGCAGGTTCTGGCATCTGAATTCATGTCCCTTCGAATCTCCATGCACGACGGTTTCCTTCGTGATCCTGGCAGTCAGCATGTCGAGGTGTGAAAAGAGGCTAGTGGCCAGGGAATGGAGATCAAGCGCAATTCGCCCGGCGCTCGCCACAATTGGCGCGAGTCCCGAGTTTGAGCGGCCAAGGGGAGCGATGGGGCGGTCGTCTCCTTCCCCCGGGGACGTGTCTGTTCCTCCGGGAAGTTCGCCTCGCGCGAAAGCGGCGGGCACCATTTCACGGTTGGACGTACGGCATCACGAGTGGGTAAACCACGGTGGACCAGGAGATCGGTGGCCGGCCAAAACCAGCTCGCAGGGCTGAACCGGGGCGATAGGCAACCTGTCACCAAGCCACGCGCAATCGTTTCCGGGTTGCATCCGCCAGCCCGGGCGGGCCCGGCCGTTGCGCTCAGCTGCGCCAGCAACGATACACAAAAGCGGGCGGCAGATTGCGCCAAACTACCGGCGTGGCTTCCACGTGCTGGAAATTTTCCAGCAAGCGGCGGCGAAAGCGGCGCGAGGTTGGAAACCATTTCGCATGGATGTAACCGAAGGCAACGAACTGGCCGGTGGGCGCGAGCGATTTCAGCATGGCATCGAAAATCCGGTCCTGCAACGCAGGCGCCATCGTGCTCCACGCCAGCCCGCTGATGATGCATGCCGCGCTCTGTGAGTCCACATAGCGGGGCAGGTATTCGGCCGAATCATGAATGATTTCGCAGGGCGCAAACCGCTGGCGCAACACGCGGACGTTGGTATCGCTGATCTCGATGGCCAGGAGGCGGCCACGGCCAGCCAGCCGTTTCAACAGCAACTCCGTGAACGCGCCCGTGCCCGGCCCCAGTTCCACCACCGTGGCCCCCGGTTTGAATTCACAGCTGTCCACCACGGCGCGCGAAAGCGCCGAGGAGCTTGGCCACAGCGAGCCGACCACCAAGGGCTCGCGGATGAACGCCTCGACGAAGCGTAAGCCCCGTCCGCCGGTTTGCAACGCCCGCAGCACACTGACGGTGGAAATGCCATGGAACGCCTCCGGCTTGGTGTCGTTGATCATAATATTAATTTGCCATGGAACTCATATATCCGCCGTCCGGCTTCAGCGCCGGAATGAACTCGCAATGTCCGTCGGCTCGACTGCCATTACCTTCTTCTGTAGTTTCGACTCGGCGATAAGCTGATTCAATCTCTTTTCCCAAGCCGCACCGTCCATCGGCAAGGTCACGGTTTCGCCGAGCAACGACGAATAGACCATCACATTCGCCAGTTCAACCGAGTGGATGCCCTCCGCGCCCGGTGCAATCAACGGCTCCCCGTCCAAAATCGCGTTGACGAAATTCTGCACCATGCTGGCATGGGGCAGGGTCGCGTTGGCAAACGGGATCGTCACATTCCACACTTCCGGCTTCACGAAGCCCTGCTTCGCCGTCTGGCTGAACTGGATCATGTCCGTTTCATTCCGGGTGAACGTGAGTTGATCGTTTTCCAAGACCAGCCGGCCCCGGGTGCCAACGATCTCAAATCGATTGGTACCCGGTGACTCGCCTGTCGAACTGACGAATACCCCCGTCGCGCCGTTGGCCCATTCCAGGTAGGCCGTCACATTATCCTCCACCTCGATCTGATGGAAGCGACCCAGTTGACAGAAACCCCGGACGCGCCGGGGCATGCCGACGAGCCACTGAAGCGTGTCGAGGTTGTGCAGGCACTGGTTGAGCAGGACGCCGCCGCCTTCGCCTTTCCACGTCGCCCGCCAGCCCCCGCTCGCATAATAGGCCTCGGTGCGATACCAGTCGGTGTTAATCCAGTTGAGGCGCACGATTTCGCCGATTTCGCCTGCCTGAATCAGCTTCTGCACCCGTTGATAGCGCGGTTCGGTGCGCATCTGGAACATGCCGCTGAAAATCACCTTGGGGTGTTCGCGGCTGGCGGCAATGAGGCGTTCGGCGTCCGCCTTGTGCGAGGAAATCGGCTTCTCCACCATCGCGTGCACCCCGGCTTCCAGCGCCGCGATGCCCAGGGTGGTGTGCTGAAAATGCGGCGTGGCAATGATGACGGCGTCGACGGTACCGGATTTGATCAATGCCTCGCCGTCCGTAAAAGTCTTCAATGCGCGGTAACGGTCGAGTGGCGCGAAGGCATCGCAGACCGCCACGAGTTCGCAGCGGCTGACCTTCTTGTTTGCCAGATATTCGGCGTGATGTTTGCCGATGTTACCCAGGCCAATAAGACCAAGACGGACGTTTTGCACGGCGCGCAGTTTACCGTCCCCCGCCCGTCTGCCTAGTTGAATTTTTCATCGACCGGCCAGATCGACATGCCATCCCGTGCCACAGGCCGGCACCAGCAATTGCCGGCACCAAAGACTACCCAGCTTTTTCTCGCCCTTTTGCCTTCTGTTTTTCGCATTACTTGGTAGACAGACAAGGGTCCCATGAACGAGCCGCCCAACAGCGAAGTGAGCATTCTGAACGCGGTCTTGGAAATGCCCGCGGCGCAACGCCCAGCCTACCTTGATCAAGTTTGCGCGGGCGATGCTGCCTTGCGCCAACAGGTTGAAGCCTTGCTCGAGGCGCACGCGCAAGCTGAAGGCTTCCTCGAAGCATCCCCGGCGTGGCTCGGTTTCCAGCGACCGGTGCGAGTGGATGCTCCCCTCACCGAAAAGCCCGGCGACCGGATTGGCCGCTACAAACTCCTCCAACAAATCGGCGAGGGCGGCTGTGGCGTGGTTTACATGGCCGAACAGGAAGAGCCGGTGCGTCGCCAGGTGGCGCTCAAGGTCATCAAGCTGGGCATGGACACCAAGGAGGTCATCGCCCGCTTCGAAGCCGAACGCCAGGCGCTGGCACTGATGGATCATCCCAACATCGCCAAGGTGCTCGATGCCGGCGCCACCGACACGGGCCGGCCCTACTTTGTCATGGAGTTGGTGCGCGGCAGCA
>CAZIJO010000330.1:0-4149 GCA_964539515.1 uncultured Bifidobacterium sp.
CCCCTCGCTTCTTGGCGGCTTCGTCCGTCCGTTGCTTTCACTTAGGTCGGATGGACGGATGGACGGACTGGGGGCCGTCCGTCCGGGAAAAACTCCGCCGAGGAACTGGTGGCGCAGACGAAAAGAAAGAGATGATCACTTTTCTTCTCCCTCCTATTTCCAGTCTCCAGCGGCCCTAACCGATCTTCGGGAGCATGTTCACTGCTTCGCGCTTGGCCTTGTCGTCAATGTGGGTGTAGAGCCGGCTGACCTCTGCCGATTCGTGCCCGACCAGGTCTTGCGCCACGGCATCGCTCACACCCGCGTTCTTGAGCAGGCTTACATTGGTATGCCTCAAAGAGTGAAAACTGATCTCACTCACGGCCCGCCGCCCTGCGCGGCCCTTGCGCTTCTTTTCGTCTTCCACTTTATGTGATCGGGCTTCGACCATTCCGGCCGCGGCCAGGATGTCCCCAAACTGGTTGGACAATGCCCCGGCGCGGCCATGCCGCATCACCAGGTCGTACGCGCGCGGGTGGACCGGCTGCCTCGGATCGTCACCGGCGGGCAGTTGCTCGATGTTTTGGAGCAGGGGAGCCGCAAGGGGAATCACGATCTGCCGCCCGGTCTTGCCGGTCACAAAACGTAGTTCCTTTTCATTCAGGTGGAGGTTCTGCCATGTCAGTGCGGCCAGATCACCCAGGCGTTGCCCCGTGTAGAACCCAAAGAGCACCAGCGAGCGCCATTCGTCATCGCATTGCGCGAGGATGGCTTTCAATTCCGGGAGTGTGAATGCGCGCCGGGAATTTTGTTCGTTCCGGACCTTTAGCTTTTTGACATGCCGCGCTTCGCTGCGAATGATCGCACCGTCGGCCTCCGCCGCGGCGAAGATGATGCGCACGATCTTGAGCATCACGTTGGCCGTGCTCCGCGCCACACGCTTGGCTTGGGCGTCACGGAAGCCCGCAATGTCGTCTTGCCGGATCGCGCCCATGTCCTGATCGGCTTTGCCCTCTAGAAAGGCGAGGAACAGTCTCGCGGCCTGATCATACTTGGCCCAGGTTGCCGGGGACACTTCACTCTTGTTGCGTTCCAGCCAGCTTTCGATGAAGCCGCGCGCTGTCTTGCTGCCGAGGCCGCTGCCGGTCGTGTGGCGCAGCGCTTTGTCAAACGCCCAATGTGCCGCACCTCGGACCTTCAAGTCTTCGATCTCGCTCAGGAAGGATTTGATCTTCTCGGCGGATCGCAGTCCCCGCGCCGCCGCTTCGAGCTCGTCGGCGATCCGGCGGGCGAGTTTTTTGTCGGCCGTGGCCGTGGTAAGTTTGAGCTGCCGAGTGCTCACACCCACATTTGCGGTGAAGCACGCCATGTAGAATGGGCTGTTAGGGTGTCGCCAGATGCTTGACATTGACAGCTGTGGTTTGACGGTCGAAAACAGTAAGAATGAAAGTAAGAATAACGTCAAGATATTTCCATAACGCAGATGGCAAAAACCCTATATATTTGGCATCTACGACATGGGCGTTATGGGCGTTTTGGTATCGGGGGTTCGAATCCCCCCCCTCTCCGCCATTTTCATTTGTATCCGATGTTTACAATGGTTTCGTGCGATTTTCGCGATTCCAACCGAGATGGATTCGGAATGACTTGCGGAATAGAAACGCCAATAACGCACTTCATTTTCCTCCTTTGAGGAGAATTCTTCCGCGACGCAACCATGCGAAATTCTCTCGTCTAACCGAGAAGTATTGAGGGTCCGGCTCCATTTTTTCACTCCAGATCTTCGTTGCCGGGTCAATGATCCCAGCCTGAATTGCCGAACTGATCTGATTTCCTCACCCGACCGCCGGTGCTTGTTCGGTCGCAGTCCAGCCTGTTGTGTCCATTCGCTGCCAGTTGCCTTCTTTTTAAATGTAGAAATGTTCGCTTCTTTTTAGTCAGCTACATTCACTGCTGGTATCCCATTCTGCGCGGGGATGGCGCGTGACATAGAAGGATATTCCGTCGTGGTCTATTCCGATCCCCTATTGCGCCCGCCCGTCCGTGTGGCCAGCGCTTCGCCCATAACGGCCGTCCAACCACACGCCGTGTCCACCTGCGGTTCATTTCGCCGACCCATCCTTCTTTTCCGAAAACGCGACGATCTCGCCGTGGTGGGCCAAGGCGGTTACGGCATGCGGTGGGGCGAGCGTCCTCGCGAGCCGTCGATGTTTCGCCAAGGCCGGCTCGTCGGGAGCCTCGCCCCACCGGCTGCGCATGGCTTCTGCGGTGCCTTCCGGCGGTCGGGATGTTTGGCCACAATATCGGGAGCCGGTTTCGCGGAGTGCGGGTCGGTCCGGAGGGGTTACAAATAAGGTGAAAACAGCCGGGCGACGGCATCGCGCACTTTCGCCGGGTAGCTGCGCGCGTCTGCTTCGGCCAGCGTGACCTCATGCGCAATGCGAATTTTTTGCTCGATGACTTCGGCCATTTGCTCGGCGAATTCCCGGCCGTAGCACTCGACGTTCAATTCGAAATTCAACCGGAGACTGCGGGCGTCCCAGTTTGCCGAACCGAGGAAGACCCAGTGACCGTCCACAATCATCAATTTCGAGTGGTCGAATGGCGGGGGCGTGAGCCAGATGCGGCAGCCGCGTTCAAGCACCTGCCACCACATCGCCCGCGACGCCCACTGCACCACCGCCAGGTTGTTCTTGGCCGGGAGAATGATGTCCACCCGCACGCCGCGCAACGCCGCCAGGTTCAGCGCGGTGATGACGGCGTTATCCGGCAGGAAGTACGGCGTCAGGATTTGCACCGAGGTTTGGGCTTCGGCGAGCGCGGCCAGCAGGGTCCAACGCAACTTGTCGTAATCCGCATCCGGTCCGTCGCTGATCACCCGGGCGATGACATTCCCGCATTCGGTCAACTCCGGAAACCAGACGTCGTCCCGGAGCGATTCGCCCGTGGTAAACGCCCAATCATTCACAAACGCCTCCTGCAAGTGAGTCACCACCGGGCCGGCGACGCGAAAATGCAAATCCTGCACCGGGTGTCTGGGTTGGGCGGCGAGCACATTGCCATGCCGCAGGTTCATGCCGCCGGTGAAACCGATTTGGCCATCCACCACGAGAATCTTGCGGTGATTGCGCAGATTGATGGTGGCCACGCGCCAGGGCGCGAACAGCGATGACGGCAGAAAGGTGGCGAACGGCACCTGCGCCTGTTTCAGCTTGTGCGCGATGGACGGCCACGAGTAGCGGGCGCCGGCGGCATCAATCAGGACGCGCACCGCCACGCCGCGAGCGGCGGCCCGACCCAGCGCGGCGACAAATTGCCGGCCGCTCGGGTCGTTGTCGAAAATGTAGGTGGCCAGGGAGATCGAGGTCCGGGCGGTTTCAATGGCGGCCAGCATCGCGGGAAAAGCAGCGTCGCCGTTGACGAGCGGCTGAATCTGGTTGCCGGCGGTCAGCGGTTGGGCGACCACGCGACCGACGACCCGGGCCAGCATTTGCAAGTGTTCGGCGCCGGCGGGTTGCGGTTCGCCTAAATTGTCGGGAATGGGACGGCGGGTGAAATTATGCACCCCGAGAGAAATGGCCCGGCGGCGGATGCGGTTGAAGCCGAGCACGAGATAAAGGATGGGGCCGAGGACGGGTACCAACCAGATGACTCCCAGCCAGAGTGTCGCGGCGCGCGAATCGCGTTTATGGAGCAGCGCGTGAAAGGAGGCAATGAGCGCGGCGAGAAAGTCCAGGGCCGCGACCAGATACAACCAGATCCGGGAAAGTTTATCGAGCCAGTCCATCGCTGAATTACCGCTGGTTGAAACGACCGTGATGCGGGGGCGAGGTTTTTGCGGGCTCGCTCCCAGGTCGCATCGGCGGCAGGCTGCGTCCGATCCCGCGGTGCGTCAAGCTGTGATCTTCCCGCATGTCCGCCCCTTACCCGGCGCTTCGCATCCTGGCGGAGGCGCGGCGTTTGATGTTCCCCTTGCAGGGTGGCGGCCCGCGTCAAAGAAGCTGAAGCGTGAACATGTCCTTGCCCGCTGACTTGAGGGTCGGGTATTGCTCCAAGGGCTGGCGTCGCCTCCATTGGCCGTCCGTGCGCTGAGGCATTTGATTTTCAATTTGCCGTGCATTACGAACTTGGGCGCTGACGGCCTTGGGGATAATGTCTCGTCGTGCAGAT
>CAZIJO010000331.1:0-4149 GCA_964539515.1 uncultured Bifidobacterium sp.
CTCCGACCCGGCGCGGTTCCAGCCGGTGGTCGCCGATGCGCCGGATCGGAGATCGGCGCTCCGGTTCGCAAGAAGGGCCCGGAGTCTGGCCGCAGTTCGTTGTTTCCACGGTGGTTGATTTCTGGCAAATCCCCACCATGCAATCTGTGAACCAAACCAAAGTCGCCCTCCTCGGCGCGGGCTTCATTGCCGACATCCACATTGAGTCCTTTCACCGCTTCGTCCCCGAGGCGGAAATCGTTGCCGTCTACGCGCGCAACCCGCAAAAAGCGGAAGCCTTCGCCCACAAGCACAAGGTCGCACATTGGTTTACCGATCTCGAAAAAGCCATCACCGAGTCCGGCTGCGATGTTGTGGATGTCTGCCTGCCCAATTTCCTGCATCACCGCGCCGTGATGATCGCGGCCCAAGCCGGCAAACATGTGATCATCGAAAAACCGCTGTGCGTTACCCTGGAAGAGGCGGATGAAATGATCGCCGCCTGCAAAGCCGCCAAGGTAAAACTGATGTATGCCGAGGAACTCTGCTTCGCCCCGAAGTACGAGCGGGTGCGGTTGCTGGCCAACGAAGGCGCATTCGGCAAAATCTACATGCTCAAGCAAGCCGAGAAACACAGCGGCCCGCATACGGATTGGTTCTACGACATCAATCAATCCGGCGGCGGCGTGATGATGGACATGGGTTGCCACGCGCTGGCTTGGTTTCGCTGGATGCTTGGGGGGCGGCCACGGGCCCTGAGCGTGCAGGCGCACATGCAGACCGGATTGCTCCACAAGGGGCGCACGCGTGGCGAGGAGAATTCCGTGGTGATCGTCGAGTTCGAGGGCGGCGCGATCGGCGTCGCGGAGGACAGCTGGGCCAAGCATGGTGGCATGGACGACAGCATCGAAGTGTATGGCACGGGCGGCGTTTGTTACGCGGACCTGTTCCAGGGCAACTCCGCGCTCACCTATAGTGAACAGGGCTACGGATACGCGATGGAGAAAGCCGGCTCGACCAAGGGTTGGACGTTCACGATCTTCGAGGAAATGTTCAACCAGGGTTATCCGCAGGAATTGAAACATTTCATCGAATGCGTGCGCGAAGACAAGCAGCCGATGGTCACGGGCGAGGACGGTCGCGCGGTGCTCGAATTGATTTACGCCGCCTATCGCTCGGCGGGCACGGGGCAGAAGGTCATGCTGCCGTTTCACGCCAAGGTCGCGAAACCGATTGATCTTTGGCTGGGATGACGGCGTGATCCACAAGCTGGTCCTTGAGTTGGACCAGGAAACGCCCGAACCAAACCGAAGCCACCGGCAAGATGCCGTGATGAAAACCGTGAACCCGGTCCGAACCAAAATTGCAGCCGCCGACGTGAGGAGGCGGATGCGGCGCAGGTGGCTGCGGGCCGCATTCAACCGTAGCGGCGGGCGTCTCGCCTGCCGTGGAGGGCGGCATCTTGCTGCCCGGAATCGCGGCTCAAGTTTTCCAAGGACGCAGGAATTTCTAATGCCGACCGGCGATTCCAACATTTTGTCCGCCGAGCGGGACGCGCCGGCTCTACGGCAGGCGAGACGCCCGCCGCTACCAGTTCTCCAACCGGCGCTTACGTCGACGGCTACGGTCTGTTGGGGTATCGCGACATTTCGTGTATTTCGTAGTGCCAACTGTTAATGCCATGCAACTCCAGAAATTCGAAACTGAAATCGCCTGGGCGGATCACATTGCCAGCCGGTGGCGCGATCGCCTGCTCACCAATCCCCGGTTGCGGATGTGCCTGCCGGCGGGCCATACACCCATGCGGATCTTCACCGCGATGGCCCGATACGTGGCCCACGGGAAGGTCTCGTTCCGCGAGGCCGAGGTGTTTACGCTCGATGAATTCGGCGGCCTGCCGCCGGGGGATTCCGGGCTGTGTGTCCAACAGCTTCGGCGTTGCCTGATCGACCACATTGATCTGCCTGCGGAACGGTTTCATTATCTCCACGCCCGCGCGGAGAATTTGAAAGCGGAGTGCGATCGCTACGACCAGGCAATTGGCCGGGGCTTTGACCTGACCCTGCTCGGCGTGGGTCTGAACGGTCACCTCGGCATGAATGAACCGGGCACGTCCGCCCATGCGACAACCCACCGAGTTGATTTGCACCCCAGCACCATCGCTGCGTCCCAGCGGTATCTGACCCACGCGCAAACGCCGACATGGGGCCTGACCGTTGGTATGAAACATCTGCTCGCCTCCAAAGAGGTTTGGCTCCTGGCCTGCGGGACGGGCAAGGCAGATATCATCCAGCGCACCTTCAAGGGTGAAATTACCCCTGAAGTTCCGGCCTCCTTGCTGCGATCGCATCCGAACAGTTTTCTGTTCGTGGATGCGGCGGCGGCGGCGGGATTGCCCGCGGAAAAAGTTTGATCCCTGAATTGGCCGTAAACGTAAAGCAGCCTTTGCGTTGAAATAATCTTTACGACCTCCCTCATCCCGGCCTTCTCCCCACGGAGAAGGTGAATCTTCCGCCGGTTCACGGAAAATCCCACGACTTGGCTTGCCGGGTAGTCATCCGAAAACAAAAGACCGACGATAGCTGTTCCTTCTCCTGGGGGAGAAGGTCAGGATGAGGGCGAACGTTACAACTATCTGCGCCCGCAGCACAGTGATGCCAGTTGTTTTCCAAGTTCAAGCACCTACGCGGAGAGCAAAAACAACTTTCGCAATCCCCACCCGGCCTTGGCGGTGAACCGCAGGACGCCCTCCTTCGCTTCGCTCGGAATCTCTTCGGCAATGGCCCCGGCGCGACCATGGGCAAAAAAGAGAGCCGGGGAACGTACGGGTTCAACGAGCGATAGGCGCACTTCGCCTTCACCCTGCACCCACACCTCCAGAATTGCGCCACCGGGGACACGACGGTTCGCCGGGACGGGCGCCCAGCCGATGGTGGCAAACGGTTGGTCGGCAAAGCGATGTTCGCGTCCGTCCACGGTGATCGCCGCGCAATCGTAACCGCTGAAGGCCGCCAGCCGTTGTTCGGCGTCGAGGCGGAAAGCCACAATCAGCCGGCCCTGGTAACTGACGCGGTGCCCATTGACGGCAAGATCCCGGAGTTCGAGCGTCTCGGCCGGTAGCGGGTTTTGCTGGAGGATCTCCGCGTCGCGCTTGGCGTCGCGATGGAAGCCGCCCGGCCAGGACTCCACGTGGCTGCGGTAATGCATGGCGATGACGGTCGCGCCGTTGGGGAAACGGGTTGCCAGCCACGGCGTCGTGCGGGAGATCACGCTGGGATTGTCATTGGCCGACAAACCTCGGCGCGCTGCCGGATAGCCGCCGAGAGCTTTTAGAATTTCGAACCACGTCCGCACTTCATAGCCGAGCGATGCACTTTGGTCGTCGCGCGGGCGGAAGCCGAGATAAGTCACCGAGCCGGCGTCGCCGACTTTGCGGTGCAGGCCCACCGTGCGCCCGTAGGCCTGGGCAACCACTTCGACGCCGTCCGCCGGGTCCACCGGATAAATCCAATCCACGATGAAGTCCGTCAGAATGGTTTGTTCCGGCACCATTGCCAGCGGTCCGGCGAACGTGGCACGGGCGCCGGCGGCGATCAAACCCTGTTGCGCCACATCGTACCGTTTGATGCCGCAAAGCGTTTGATAGCGAATCCGAACCTCGGCACCGGCGAGGTCAAAGCGAGGGAGCGGTCCGGACCAGATCAGCCGGCCACCGTGCGCGACAAATTGTTCGAGGAACTCGATCAGGCCGGCGGGTGGCAGCGGTTCGAACAGCGCGGTCAGCGTCGAGAACGTGCGGCCAGCCATGGTGATCGTGCCGTTGTCGTTCACGCGGCCATACTGCAGCAGCTTCTCCGGCGTGACGTAGTTGGCGTAGCCGTATTGTACCATCCACGAACCGAAGCGCTCGTCCGCCGCGACGAGCGAGATGGGATAAAGCATCAGGACTTCGATATCGCGATGCACGCCTTCGGTCACGGCCATGAACTGCGGCCGGCCCCAGGCGCCAAAGGCATCTTCGAGCGCGTGATGCCGCGCCAAGGCGGCATTCGGCATGCCCCACGCCGCGGCGTAGGAGTTGGGATATTGGTTCAGGATGCCGGTCGAGCAGGCCAGCGCGAGGCCGTAATAATCGCGATCAGACCAGCCGCCCTCGGCATGATCGTTGCC
>CAZIJO010000332.1:0-4140 GCA_964539515.1 uncultured Bifidobacterium sp.
GTAGAGGATGCGCTCGGTGGTGGTGGTCTTGCCCGCGTCAATGTGGGCGGCGATCCCGATGTTGCGGGTGCGTTCGAGCGTGTACTCGCGATTGGGCGAGTTCGGCGTTTTCGATGCCGGGGCGGCGGGAGCTGTCATATTGATTGGAGTGATAAACAAAACGCCCCGGCAGTGTTTGCTTCCGGGGCGCGCTAAGGTTTTGAACTACCAGCGGAAGTGGGCAAAGGCCTTGTTGGCCTGGGCCATTTTGTGAACATCGTCCCGCTTGCGGATGGCACCACCCTGCCCCTGATAGGCTTCCATGATTTCGAGGGCCAGCGCGTTGCTCATCGGAGTGCCCTTGCGCGCGTCGGCAAAGTCCACAATCCAGCGCAAGGCCAGGGCCGCCTGCCGGTCGGATGGAACTTCGAGCGGCACTTGATAGGTGGCACCGCCAACGCGGCGGGGCTTGGTCTCGATGCGCGGCTTGGCATTGTCCACGGCGCGTTGCAAGATCTCCACCGGATTCGACGCCGGATTCTTTTCGGCGAGCTGATCAAACGCACCGTAAACAATGCGTTGTGCCGTGCTCTTCTTCCCCGAGAACATGACGGTGTTGACGAGCCGCGCCACGAGCGCGCTCTGAAATTTTCCATCCCGCGAGACGGGACGTTTGGTGGCTTGACGACGACGTGACATGGCTTTGGTAGATCGTTTGGCGGTTAACTCGTTTTACTTGGCGGGGGCGGCGGCTTTGGCCGCCTTCGGCCGTTTCACACCGTATTTGGAACGGCTGACGCGCCGCTTTTCCACCCCGGCGGCGTCCAGCGTGCCGCGCACGATATGATAACGCACGCCCGGCAAATCCTTCACGCGGCCGCCGCGCACGAGCACAATGGAGTGCTCTTGCAGGTTGTGACCTTCGTCGGGGATGTACGCAATCACCTCGAAGCCGTTGGTCAGCCGCACCTTGGCGACTTTGCGCATCGCCGAATTCGGCTTCTTGGGCGTCCGCGTCATCACCTGGATGCACACGCCGCGACGAAACGGCGAATTCTGCAAGGCCGGCGACTTGGACTTGTAATTGATCTTATTGCGGCCCTTTCGGACCAACTGGTTGATTGTCGGCATTTGGCTATAAAAATTACTCCCAATTCCCGGCGTCTGAACAACCGGGCAAACGGGGTGTGGAGAGTAGCAAACGGCAACTCACCCGCAACAAGTTTTTTTGGGAAAATCGACCACCCAAGCCCAATCGCTCAAAGTGCGGCCCACTACCCCCAACGTCGCCAGAGGGGGATCCGGTGGCGTGAAACCAAAAGCCGTCTCCGCGACGGGCGCAAGCTGACTCGAAAGTCAGAGGCGCGCCGCCCCGGTTAGAAGTCGTTCTGGACGATCGCTTCGGTACGGCGGCAAAGTTCCCGGCCGTAATCCGTCCAGATCCCCTGTCCCCAGTACCGATAACAGCTCGTTTGCGAGCAAAGCAGGTGAAACAAAGCGTTCCGATACCGCGGGTCGCTGGTGGGAATGTTGCGCTGGAGCACCCGGTCGTTGAAGAGGGCACTGCTTTTCTCCATCGGGCCCAGGACGTTTTCATAGCCGCGCACCCAGGAAATGTCGTTCGTCCAGCTGCCACCTTCCATGTGGAAGCGATGATCCTGCTTCTTCAACTCCTCGATCAGGGCAGCGAGCGGCTTTGCGCCGGCCCCGGGACTGAACTGGTCCCAGATGCGTTTTTGGTGAATCGGTTGGAGCACGGGGAAATCCTTTTCGCCCAGACCGAGCGCGGCAAGGTGGTCGAGATACTCCGACACGTTGATCATCGGGGTACGGGAGCCGGAACATTCGCGGACGACCTCAAGAAACTTTGGCGGAAATTCATTCATCATCACGCCGCCATTCTCGCCATCGGCGATCTGGGTCACGAGCGGGGGCACTTGTTTGCCCGCCAGTTCCCAGCGGGACAGCCCTTTGGCCTCATAATACGGCTGCATCTGGGCCACGAGCTTGGTGTCGCTGCCCTGGGTCTTGATGATGGCAATGATGCTGGCTTCCTTTCCGGCCGAATTCCGGCAAACCAGCCGGTGGGGGAGATGCTTTTTCTCCGGCCCATGACCGTTCTCGGGCCGCTCCACGGTGTGCTCCTGCACGAGCAGCCATTCATATCCGTTGTCGCGGAGGGTCTTGATGTATTCGTAGGCAATGTCCGGATGATTTGGCAAAGCCATCTCCGCCGGCGAAAACCCGCGCACGCGGCTCAATGCTTCCAGGCCGAAAATCGCGGCAAAATGGTGGCGCCAGGCGCGAACGTGCAGGCGAAAATCCTGCACCGGGGTCGAAGGGGCGACCGCATGGCCCCACGGCATCCCCAGCCATTCCGTGGTATGGCGATAACGCGGTTCGCAGGTGATGCGTTTGAGGCTGTCGAAAACATCATGGAGGCCCATGTGACGCAGGCCGTGGAACAACGCACCCGAGTACTCCAGCATCACCCGCGGCTGTTTTCCTTCGTCAACCAACTGCGGAATGAACTCGCCCATGCGCTTGTAGCACCAGTGGAACACGGAGGCGTTGTGGTTGTCGCCGACGCCGGGATTGTCCCACATGTGCTTGAGATTGCTGATGATCTCGGCGGTGGCAAGATCCTGTCCGCCGGCGGGGATCAACGGCTGATGCATGTGCAAGGCAACGGCAAAAGCGCTGTTGATTCCGGCAAAATCGATCCCGGCCCCGGGCGGCGCGGGTCGGCGGACAGTTTCCAGGAGTGACTCGGATCCGCAGATATTGGGCAGCCGATCAATGTATTCGGAGAGGGTTTGCATGTGATTTAAGAAGCCTTGGAATGGTGCCCACGACAGGACTTGAACCTGTACGATGTTACTCACTAGAACCTGAATCTAGCGCGTCTGCCAATTCCGCCACGTGGGCAAAGTTCGAGCTTACAATGCGGAACTCCGGCCCCGGGAGCAAGCCAAATTCCCGTCGCCGCCGCGCCGTAAGCGTTAACCGATGCTCGATCGCGGCGCCGAACCGAAACGGGGCGAGTTAATTCGTCAGCACACGTACGCGGCATGGATTCCGATTTTAACGCGCGTCCCCTGGCTCAGAAACTAAACTCCAGGCCCAGCACGATTGTGGGTGAGCTGGCATCCGGGTTGAAGACGTAAGTTGTAAAATCCACCCGCTTGTAGGACAGCCCCACCAGGAAGCCGCGTTGAACGTCAAAATCGGTTTCGTAGAGTTTGGTCCGTTGCACGACCACCCCGAAGCGAAACCAGTCCACCGGCGACAACGAGAGTTCCGACCACGTGTAGAAAAAGCTGTCAGACGAATCGCCGGTGTCGAAGACGTATTCGCCTTCGCTGTAGAGTTCGAGCTTCCACCAGCTCAGCGTGCCCTCGTAGCCCGGCGCCCAGCCGGTGGTCTGGCCGAACACGCCACCCAGCATCGGGGTGAACTCCAGGGACAGTTTCTCCCCGAGGCTGAAGTTGTAGCCGATCCAGGCCGAGCCCGTGTCGAGGTTCTCGTAATTGTAGCGCGCCTCGAGGTGCAGCCATCCGTGGTCGGCCGTGAAGGTGGGCTGCACGTAATCGCGGTCCTCCGGCACGAGATAAGTATAGGCAGAGGCGGAGAAGGACCAGGCGTCCCCGGCCGTTTCCGCGACGGCCGCCGGCGCCGAGTTGGTCGGCGGGGCCGGGGTATTGCTCGTTGGCTGGGCGGCCAGCGAGTTGGCGGCGCCAAGCAGTACGGCGAGCAGGTGACAGTGTGTTTTCATGCAGTTCATCCTCCGAGCGCAATCGTGATGGCCACCAGGACACAGCCGAGCACGACCATCGCGAGGCCGGTCAGCCAGGGCCGGTACTCCGCAATCCGCCCAAACGCATATCCAGTCATGAACATCAGACCAATGGCGATGGCATTGGAGACGCGCATCGCCTGCCCGAGGCTTTCCATGAAGAGGAAGGGCATCGCCACCGGGAAGGTGACGAGAAACACCCACAGGAACACCGCGAGCGCCCCCAGCCACTCCTGCTGGTTCAGGCGGGGGTGAGCGGGCGGTTCGGGCAATTGAACCAGCTTCTGGCGCAGGACCTCGTACTCGACCGGCCCGAACGTCGCCGCCACCAAGGGCGACAACGAGTCGGCAATCACGCGGTGTGC
>CAZIJO010000333.1:0-4134 GCA_964539515.1 uncultured Bifidobacterium sp.
GTCTTGCCAATGATGGCGCCGGCCTTCACGCCGCCGCCAGCCATCCACATCGTGAACGCGTCAATGTGATGGTTGCGTCCGGCAGTGTCGCGGTTTTCGCCCATCGGCGTGCGGCCGAATTCCCCGCCCCAAACGACCAACGTGTCCTTCAACAGGCCGCGCGCTTTCAAATCCTTGACCAACGCGGCCTGCCCCTGGTCCACCTCGCGGCAGACTTTTTCGAAATCGCCCTGCAGGTTTTCGCCGGGGCCGCCGTGGCTGTCCCAGTTGGTGTGATAAAGCTGCACGAAGCGCACCCCGCGTTCGACCAGCCGCCGCGCGAGCAAACAATTGCGCGCGAAGGAAGGCTGGTCCTTTTCGATGCCGTAAAGCTTGAGCGTGGCTTCGCTTTCGCCGGCGAGATCAATCAATTCCGGCGCGCTCGACTGCATCCGGTACGCCATCTCGTAGGCGGCGATGCGCGTGGCGATTTCTGCGTCGCCGGTTTCGACCAACCGTTGGAGATTCAAGTCGCGGATGGCATCGATGGCGTCACGCTGGCGCGAAGCGCTGATGCCCTGCGGGCTGGCAATGTTCAGAATCGGATCCCCCGCACCGCGCAACGGCACACCCTGATACGACGTGGGCAGAAAACCGCTCGCCCAATTCACCGAACCGCCGCGGGGTCCCCGGGGACCGCTCTGCAGCACGACGAAGCCCGGCAGGTTGTCCGATTCGCTACCGATGCCATAGGTGACCCAGGAGCCCATGCTGGGCCGGCCGAACTGGCCCGAGCCGGTGTTCATGAACAACTTGGCGGGCGCATGATTGAACAGGTCCGTCGCGCAGGTGGTCACGAAGCTCACATCGTCCACAATGGTCGCGGTGTGCGGAAACAATTCGGAAACCCACATGCCGGACTGGCCGTGGCGTTGGAACTGCCGGCGCGAGCCAAGCAGCTTCGTACCGTGGCTGCTGCCCATGAAGGCAAAGCGTTTGCCTTCGATAAACGATTGCGGAATCGGCTGGTCGTTCAGTTCGTTGAGCTTTGGTTTGTAGTCGAACAGTTCGAGTTGCGATGGTCCGCCGGCCATGAAGAGGTAGATGACGTTTTTGGCCTTCGCCGGGAAGTGGGGCGGCTTGACCGCCAACGGGCTGGCGTCGGGCGCAGGCGGCGCGGCAAATAGTTGCGGTCCCTTCAGCAGGGAGGCGAACGCGATGCTGCCCAACCCGAGCGAGCAGCGGCTGAAGAACTGGCGGCGCGTGAGGTAGCGCAGATCGGGATGGGTCGGGAAATGGCTCATGTTATTCGCGCGTGATGGTTTCATCCAGATTCAGCAACACGCGGGACACCGTGGTCCACGCGGCAAGTTGCGTCGGATTCAGCGCCGGGTCGGGATTGGGCGGTAGCAAGGCGAGGGCGTCTTTCGGCGCCTTCTCGAACGCGGCCAGTTCCTGGTTCAGCAGCTCCAGCAGGCGTTGGCGTTCCGCTGGCGCAGGTTTGCGCCCGAGGCAGAGGCGGAAAGCTTGTTCAATACGCTCACGGTTGGGCCGAGATTCCCCCTTGAGAATTCGCGCCGCCAGCGCCTGGGAAAACTCCACGAACGCCTGGTCATTTAACAAGGTGAGCGCCTGGAGCGGCGTGTTCGAGCGGGGCCGGCGCGTGCAGGCGCTGAAGCCGTCCGCGCTGTCGAAAACCATCAGGGCCGGATGCGGCGTCGCCCGCCAGAAAAAGGTGTACATACCGCGCCGGTAACGGTCGCCCCCCGCATCGGGTTTCCATTCGCGCCGGGACTGGCCGAGGGTCATCACCCCGTCGGGTTGCGGCGGAAAAACACTCGGGCCGCCGATCTTGGGGTTCAACAACCCGCTCGCACTCAGTCCGACATCGCGGACGATCTCGGCGTCGAGCCGGAGGCGCGACTGCCGCGCCAGCAGCTTGTTGTTGGCATCCACGTTCACCAGGTCCGGCCGGCTGTGCGAGGACTGGCGATAGGTGGCGGAAGTCACAATGAGCCGGTGCATCGCCTTGAGACTCCAAGGGCGGGCGTCGTGCGGCGCGAGGCGTGATGCAGGATCAGCCGTCGGCGCCATGAACTCGTTCGCCAGCCAGTCCAGCAGTTCCGGATGCGTCGGCGGAATGCCCTGGGTGCCGAAATCATTTTCCGTCTCCACCAAACCGCGTCCGAAATACTGCTGCCAGATGCGGTTGACTTGCACCCGGGCGGTCAAGGGATTACGCGGATCCACAATCCAGCGCGCGAGGTCGAGCCGGCTGGGCGGCGCGGTGATCGGGAACGGATTGAGGATGGGCAGGACGCCCGGGGTGACGGGGTCGCCTTTGCGCGTGAAATCGCCTTTGATGAACACGTAGGACTCGCGCGGTTTGGCGCGCTCCTCCAGGACCATCGTCGTTTCGAGGCGGGGCTCGTCCTTCTTGAACCGCTCCAGCTTGCCACGGAGCTCCTGATAACCAGCATCCTGATCGCGAAAGGCGGCGAACGTGGCTTTCTTTTGCTCGTCGTTGCGTTGCTCGGGCAACAGCTCGAGCGCGGTCTTGACGTCATTTTTCAATTTCGCCCGCTGTTCGGGCGTCAGGTTTGCCTCCCACGCCGCCTGGCGGGGCCCCATTGAATCGGCGTATGCCTTTAACTCGGCTTCGACTGTTTTGGTCTGCTCGCGATACGCTTCGCGCTTCGCGAATTCCTCGGGCGTGGCAACCTCCAGGTTCGGCTCGTCCTGATTGTTGAAAAACGCGAAGAGCGAATAGTAATCCCGCTGGGTAATGGGATCGAACTTGTGATCGTGGCATTGGGCGCAGGCAACGGTGAGGCCGAGAAACGCCGTGCCGGTGGTATTCACCCGGTCCAGCACCGACTCGATCCGGAACTGTTCGGGGTCAATGCCGCCTTCCTGGTTGATCTGGGTGTTGCGATGAAAGCCAGTGGCAATCTTCTGGTCCATCGTCGCGGCAGGCAGCAGATCGCCGGCGAGTTGTTCGACGACAAACTGGTCGTAGGAAAGATCGCGATTCAGGGCGGCGATGACCCAATCGCGGTATTTCCAGATCGTGCGCGGCGCGTCCACGCTGTAACCATTCGAATCCGCATAACGCGCCACATCGAGCCAGTGGCGCGCCCAGCGCTCGCCGTAATGCGGCGAGGCCAGCAGGCGTTCAATCAGCTGCTCATAAGCATCGGCGCGTCGGTCTTTCAAGAACGCGTCCACCTCGGCGGGCGTCGGTGGCAGACCGGTCAAATCCAGACTTGCCCGGCGGATCAGGGTCACCCGGTCCGCTTCCGGCGACGGTTTGATGTGTTCTTTTTCCAGCCGGGCCAGAATAAAGCGGTCAATCCCATTGCGCGGCCATTTGGTTTGTTTCACCGCCGGCAATGGCGCGCGCACCGGGGCCACGAACGCCCAATGCTGGTCCGATTGTGGCACTTCAGCGGCCGGCGCTTTGGCCCCTTGGTCGATCCAGCGGGCGAGGATCGCAATCTGCGCGTCCGGCAACGGCGGCTTCTTGTAAGGCATCTGCGAGATTTCGGCGTGCGTGCCTCGGAGGGCCTGCAGGAGAAGGCTCTCCTTACTATTGCCGACCACCATACCGGCACCGTGGTCCCCGCCTTTCGTCAACGCCGCCGCCGTGTCCAGGCGCAAACCCGCCTTTTGCTGGGACGCACCGTGGCAACGATAACAATGCTCGGCGAGAACTGGTTTAACTTCCCGCAGGTAATCCACCGGTGCCGCCAAGGCGATTGGTCCGCCCAATCCCAGCAGGAGCAGCAACGCTTCGGCGAGCTGATGCGCAAACGCCTTCGGCTTCAGGAGCAGCATCACGACAGCGAAAAATAATCCGGGCTTTGATAATTGCCCTCCGCGAGCTTGACGATCTGCATGAGCACATCGTTCACGAGGGTGCTGGCGCCGAAACGGAACCGGTCGGGCGTGAGCCAGTCGTCGCCGAGGGTTTCCTTGACCATCACCAGATAGGCGAGCGCCTGCTTGGCGGTGCGGAGGCCGCCGGCGGGCTTCATGCCGACGCGGATGCCGGTGGCAAAGAAATAATCCCGGATGGCCTCCAACATCACGAGCGTGACGGGCAGCGTGGCGGCCGGCGACACTTTGCCGGTGCTGGTCTTGATGAAATCGCCG
>CAZIJO010000334.1:0-4124 GCA_964539515.1 uncultured Bifidobacterium sp.
GCCGGCTTCATAAACGTGAGCAGCATCGAGAACTGTCTGGTCGCTTTCACGGCATGAGGAAGATTGGGCGGCATGTAGAGCATGTCGCCCGGCTTCAAATTGTGCGGCTGGCCGGCCAGGAAGAACTCACATTCCCCGGACAAAATCTGGATGATGGCCTGCTGGGTGGAGGTGTGCTCGGTCAGTTCCTGCCCGGCCGCGAACCCGAATAAGACCACCCGGGAATTCGCGGTGCGCAGCAACGTCCGGCTCACGATGCCGTTGGGCGCAAACTTGGTTTCTTCCGCCAGCGAAATCACTTTGCCACTCGCTGGATCAATCAAAGGCTCTTCACTCATGCGTCCAGTGTCGCACAGTCGGGGTCGGCGGACGCTTGACGTAAATCAAACAACGCGGTGATTGCGATCGCACTGCAGACGGAGCGGTCGCTCAGCTGGCAACCGCCCATGACAACGGTGCGGACGCGGCAGCGCAGCCGGGGAAGATTCACTCACCCAGATTGCGCCGGAGCAATGCGTGGAGTTTGGCGGGGGCAACGATCGTCACGACCTTGCCTTTGACCGTCAGGAGTTGCTGTTCGCGGAACTTGGCCAGGGTGCGGGAAAACGTTTCGCTGACCGTGCCCAGTTCCGCCGCCAGCACGCGCTTGGTCATGGCCAGTTCAATCCGCACGGGCTGGTTGCCCTGCGCGTTGGGACAGCGTTTGATCAGCCAGTTCGCCAGCCGCGTCTCGACATCCTTGAGGGTGAGATCCTCGAGTTGACCGACGAGCACGCGCAGGTGGCTGCTCATCGAACCCAACATCCGCAACGCCAGTTCGGGCTGGCGCTTGAGCAACGAAAGAAACCCCGCCTTTTGCACGAGCAACACCTGCGTCGGCTCAATGGCGCGCGCGTCCGCAGGATAACCCTTCTCGGTGGCGAGCGCGGCCTCGGCGAAGGATTCGCCCGTGCGAAAGACATGGATGACCTGTTCCTTGCCCACCGCACTGACCCGATGCACGTTGATCGCACCGGATTGGACGATGTAAAAGCCATGGGCTGGTCCACCTTCGTGAAAGAGGTATTCGTCCCGGGCCAGAGATCGGGTCGCCGTGACGGCGGCAATATTCTCCAAGTCGGACAAAGGCAAACCCGTGAACAACTGGCAACCGCGGAGGGTGTTGACCAGGCCGATTTGTTGGAGTTCCGCAAACTTGTTGGGCATGGACCGCAGTCTAAGCCGGCGCGCGCCAAAAATAAACAAACCAATCGCTGCCCGACCCACGCTCGACTTTGGAAGCAAAGCCCTCCCCGCCCAGCCGCTCAATGAGCGGGGACGGCAGAAACGGCGCGATCACAATCAAACCTTCGTCCGGCTCGAGGGCGTTCACGCGCCGGAAGATTTCCGGAAAGGGCTCGATCCCCCGGCGCAACAAATCGCGCACATCGAAGCGTTTGAATTTATTTAGCGGTGGCATCGCAGAGCAGTCTATTGCACCCAGCTGAGTATGTGTCCAATTTCTTTCGCAAGCCTTGACTTGGATCAAGGAGTCGTCTGCGGCGGGGTGACATGCTCGCCGACATGAAATCCTTGCGCTTGCCTTTGGTTTCAATTGGTTCGGCCGCTTTCCTCGTCCTCGCTCCAGCTTCGGTCACGGCAGCGGCAAAAGCGGGCGAGCGCGGTCAGGCAATCTACGACCGGCATTGCGCCGCCTGCCACGGGCTCACCGGGGACGGCAATGGTCCAGCTTCCGTATGGCTCTATCCCCGGCCGCGCAATTTCAGCGCCGGGCAGTTCAAGATCAAATCCACCCCGGGCACAGCGTTGCCGACCGACGAAGATTTGCTGCAATCGATTGCGCGGGGACTGGCGGGCAGTTCCATGCCGAGTTTTTCCTATCTCACCGGGCCGGAACAGCGCGATGTCGTGGAATACGTCAAACACCTCACGGCCTACGTCGACACTGCGGGTCGGCGCATCAATCGCTTTGCGGAAGCGGCGGCGAACGGAACGCTGGCTCAACCGGTGGTCGTCCCGACGGAACCCGCGGCAACGGTTACCGAACTCATGTTGGGCCGCGAAGTTTACAAGAAAATGCAATGCGCCCTTTGTCACGGCGAAACCGGTGCGGGCGACGGCCCCCAGGTGCCCTCGCTCAAGGATGCAGCCGGCCTGCCGGTGCGTCCGCGGGACTTCAATACCGGTCTCTTCCGCGGCGGTCACACCGGGCGCGATCTTTATCTCCGCATCCACAACGGCCTGCCCGGCACCCCGATGATTCCTTATGGCGACGAGCAGCTGAAACCGGCGGAACGCTGGGCCGTCGTCCATTACGTGCAGTCCCTGCGCCGCACGGATGTTTCGGTGAATGACCTGCTGGCGCCGGAGGACAGTGCCATCCACGTAAAGAAAGTCGCAAAACTCCCCACCAACCCGCTGGATAACGTCTGGCAATCCTTTGATCCCGTGCGGGTGCCGCTCAACCCGCTCTGGCCGGAACCCAACCAGATCTACGCGGTCGCAATTTCGGCCGTGACCGACGGTCGGAAACTCGCGGTGCTGCTTCAATGGCGCGATGAGCTCCCGCAGAATACCGCCATCCGCGTACAGGATTTTCAGGACGGTGCGGCGCTGCAATTTTCCCTCTCCGGCAAATACGGCTTCCTCGGCATGGGCGACAAGGACAATCCGGTCAATCTCTGGAGCTGGAAGGCCGGCTGGCAGGCAGCCGACGGTGGCACGCCCGAAATGGATTCGGTTTATCAATCCATGCATACAGATGCCTGGACCTTCACCAATTACAACACAGCGGTCAGCGCGGGCAACGTGATCTCGCAACCGCACCGGTCCCCCGTCGAGGACGCGAACGCTGCGGGCTTCGGCTCCTTCCGTTCCCAGCCGATCAAACAGCAGAACGTCGCGGGCCGGGGCATCTGGCATGACGGCTTCTGGAACGTGGTGTTCATCCGCGACTTGAAATCGAAGGAAGCAGAAGACGTGAAGTTTGTTTCGGGCAAACCAGTTCCCGTCGCCTTTGCCATCTGGAATGGGGAGCAACACGACCGCAATGGCCGGAAAATGGTCAGCAACTGGTATCAACTCATCCTCGACGGCGGCAAAGGCAAGACGGCGCAACGCTAAAACCATGAATCACGTGAATCAAGTGGGTTTCGCCCTCCCCCTCAGGGAGCGGGGACCGCATTCGCACGCGTCGTTATTCTCCAGCCCGCGCCTGGCAAAGCGAGCGCGTCACTTTTTGCGGAGTCTGAATACAATTTTCCCTCCCCCCAAGGGAGAGGACCGGGGTGAGAATTCCCCAAACCAATGTTCACGCTTTCAACCCCTGAACCGTAGCAGCCGACGTAAGTCGGCTCTGACTCCGTCCCGAATTCAGATGGAGCGGACTCACGTCCGCTGCTACCAGTTTCATGGAAATGGGAAGGGGAAAATCGAAAGCCTCGGCCGCAAGAACTGCTCGAAGCGTTTTCATCTATGAACACTGATTCCAACCTTTCCCGCCGTTCCTTCCTCCAACGCAGTGGCCTCGTCGGCGCGGGCCTGACCGCCGCGCAGTTTCTCCCGCTCCGCTTCCTCCAGGCGCAGCAGGCCACGGACGACGTGCTGAATCCGCTCGCCGCCTATCCCAATCGCGATTGGGAAAAGCTCTACCGCAACCAATACGCCTACGACCGCGAGTTTTCCTGGGTCTGCGCGCCCAACGACACGCACAATTGCCGCATCACCGCCCACGTCCGCAACGGCGTCATCGTCCGGCTCGGCGAACAATACGACATCCCCGCCTACACCGACCTGTACGGCAACCACGCCACCGCGGCGTGGGGCAATCGTCATTGCGCGAAGGGCTACACCTTTCACCGCATTCTCTACGGGCCGTATCGTTTGAAGCACCCGATCGTGCGGCGCGGCTGGAAACGTTGGGCCGACGATGGTTTCCCGCAACTCACACCGGAGCTGAAGGGTAAATACAAATTCGATTCGCGGGGCACGGACAAGTTTGAGCGCATCTCGTGGAACGAAGCGTTTGACTACATTGCCCGCGGCACGGTCGCGATTGCGAAGCGCTACAGTGGCGAGGCGGGCGCCAAACTGCTGGCCGATCAAGGCTATGAGCCGGAGATGAT
>CAZIJO010000335.1:0-4079 GCA_964539515.1 uncultured Bifidobacterium sp.
CCCATTTCACCCTGGATGATACCAAATACCACCAAGGGCTTTGAGGGGAGTATCATTGCGCTGTACCTAACCCGGCCATCGCGCTCCGGTTGCACTTTACTATTCACCATCAATTCTTGAAATACGCTAACTGTTCGATTACTCCGCCCACCGCCGAGGATGAGGGCCTGACCCGTTCCCGCCGAGTGAGTCTTTCGAAGACAGGAGTTGCCCGAATCGGAGCAGTCTGTTTCTTCGTGCTGCTTTTCGTCGCGCCTAACGTTCAATCCACTTCGCCGTCGCTGGAACAATTTCATCCCGTCGGCTTTGCTCGCGGTACGACCAACGTCGTGAAAGTCGTGGGCAAGGTGGATCCGTGGCCGCCCCAAATCTGGGGCGGCGGCGGGGGAGTGGACATCAGCGCCCTCACCAACAAGAACGAATTGCAATTCGTGGTGGCGGCGGACGCCGCGCCCGGCGTGCGCCTCGTCCGGTTGTTCAATGACGAAGGCGCGAGTGAACCCCGCCCGTTCGTGGTGGGCGCGGGCCGGGAGCTGATCGAAATTGAGCCGAACGATCACTTGAGTTCGGCCATGACGATTGCGGAACTCCCGACCACGATCAACGGTCGGCTGGAAAAATCTGGCGACGTGGATTCCTATCTGTTGCGCGTTCCGGCGGGTCATCGGCTGGTCGCTGCGGTGGACAGCCACGTCTTGATGAGCCGGATTGATCCGGTGTTGCGCCTCGTGTCCACGAACGGGCAGCAGCTCGCCTGGAATCACGACTTCGCGACCATTGATCCGCGACTGGAGTGGCAGGCAGACGCGGCCACGTCGGTGATCGTGCAGGTGTTCGGCTTTCCCTTTCCCGCCAACGCCGAAATCCGACTGGCGGGCGGCGATGGAGCCATTTATCGCCTGCATCTCTGGGTGTCCGGGACGCAAGCCGTTCAGACGAATGAGCGCCCTTCGGAATTGTCACTGCCGGCGTCGGTTCGTTCGTACTTCGCCGAGCCCGGAGTGCCGCATCGCTTCAAGGTGAAGCTGGCGAAGGACGATTGGATTTCCGCAACGGTGGCCGCCGAATCCCTCGGATCAACCCTGGATGCCTGGCTGGCCGTGGAAAACAGCTCCGGCAAGGAATTGACGCGCAACGATGACGCCAACGATTCGCGCGATCCGGCGTTGGACTGGAAAGCGCCGGAGGATGGCGAGTTCACGCTGGTGGTGGGAGCGTTGACTCGCAGAACGGGTCCTGAACAGCATTATGAACTTACCGTGCGCCGCGCCGCGCCCGATTGGCGGGCGAGTTTGCTGGCGAGTTCGTTGGTGGCAAAAGCGGGCGCCACCAACGAATTGAAGCTGACCGTTACCCGGTTGCGCGGATTGACCAATGAACTTCAGGTGGTGGTGCAAAAGCTCCCCGCGGGCGTGTCCTGTGAACCGGTGCTGGTGCCGGAGAAAGGCGGCGAGTTGAAATTGAATCTGGCGGTCGGTGAAGCGGCGGCGGCCTGGCGGGGGCCGATCCAGGTCTTTGCGCGAGATACGGCCAGCGGCCGGGAGCGGGTGATCCCGTTCCGACTGACCGGCTCTACGACAGACAATGGCGTGCCCGGCGGCTATCGGGTGCTGCTCGCCGAGGTGACCGACCATGCCTGGCTGACGGTGCTGCCCAAGGAGCCGCCGAAAGCGGAGAGCACAGCGGCCGGGAAGTAGATTGTTTGCAACCCTTCGTGCCCCCACTGCCACTTCCTGAGGGACATTCGGGTCAACTGACAGGTGCCTTATTGTATTATTGCGTGCCTTCGTCTCCGTTTCCTGATTACTTTTCCCGCACATGAGCAAAGGCATATTGCTGGTCAACCTCGGTTCGCCCGATTCCCCGTCGGTCCCGGATGTCCGGCGCTATTTGAACGAGTTTCTGATGGACGGGCGCGTGATTGATGTCGCGTGGCCGTTGCGCCGCCTTTTGGTGGGGCTCATTTTGATCAAACGCCCGGCGGAATCCGGTCACGCCTACGACAAAATCTGGACCAAGGACGGCTCGCCGCTGGTGGTTACGAGCAAGCATGTGCGGACCGCACTGCAAGCGCGCGTGAGCGTGCCGGTGGAACTGGGGATGCGCTATCAGAATCCGTCCATCGAAGCCGCGGTGAAAAATCTTGCCGCGAAAGGCGTGAACGATGTCCTGCTCATCCCCCTGTTCCCCCATTACGCCATGTCGAGCTTCGAAACGGCCGTGGTTCGCGTGCAGGAAGTCGCCGCCCGCTTTGCCCCCGGCATGAAGATCACGGTGCAACCGCCGTATTTCGACGCGCCCGATTTCATCACCGCCCTGGTGGCCAGCGCGTCCGAATTCCTCAAGCAGGATTACGATCATCTGCTGTTCAGCTATCACGGCATTCCCGAACGGCATTTGCGGAAGTCGGATCCCACCGGCTGCCACTGCCTCCAGGTTGAGAACTGCTGCGAGGTCGCCAGCCCGGCGCATGCGGTCTGTTACCGCGCCCAGTGCCTGGCCACGACGCGCGCGTTCGTCAAACTCGCCGGGGTGCCGAAGGAAAAGTACTCCGTTTCGTTCCAATCGCGCCTCGGCAAAGATCCATGGCTTAAACCCTACACCGATTACGAACTGGTCCGTCTGGCGCAGGAAGGAAAGAAGAAGATGCTCGTGATCTGCCCGGCCTTTGTCTCCGACTGCCTCGAGACCATCGAGGAAATCGGGATGCGCGGCTGCGAAGACTTTCTGGCGGCCAGCGGCAAGGAATTCACCCGCATTCCCTGCATGAACGAACATCCGCTCTGGCTCACGGCGCTGGCAAACATGGCGAACTCCTTCCTCAAACAATCGTGAGCACCCCCATGACCAGCCGTCAGCGTTTCCTGAACGCCTGCCATTGCCGGCCCAATGATCGCCCGCCCGTGTGGCTGATGCGGCAAGCCGGCCGCGCCCTGCCCGAGTATCGCAAGCTCAAGGAAACCTACACCTTCGTCCAACTCGTCCAGCATCCCGAGCTCGCGGTCGAGGTCACCTTGCAACCCGTGCGGCGCTTCGGCTTCGACGCCGCGATTTTGTTCAGCGACATCCTCGTCATCCCCGAGGCGATGGGGCAGACCTATCATTTCAAGGAAACGGGCGGCGTGGTCATGGATTTCGCCGTGCAGAGCAAGGCGGACATCGCGAAACTTTCCGTGGACCAGGTGTGCGCGAAGCTGAGTTATGTGGACCAGGCCCTGCGACTGCTCCGCCAGGAACTCGGCGACCAGACGGCGCTGATCGGGTTCAGCGGTTCGCCGTGGACGCTCGCCACGTTTATGATGGAAGGCGCCAGCGTTCCGAAGTATGGCAAGGCCCTCGCCTTGTTCCGCGAGGATCCCAGGACCTATTTTGCGCTCGCGGAAAAGCTGACTTCCGCCGTCACTGCGTATTTAAGAATGCAAATCGCCGCCGGTGTGGATGCGTTGCAGATTTTCGACAGCCATGGTGGGCATTTAAACGCGGGCGAATTCCAGGAAGCGAGCGGCCGCTGGATGCAGGAGATTGTCTCCGCGATTGGAGCGCCGGTCTCCGACCCGGCGAATTCCGATCAACGATCCCAACGCGCCGGATCGGAGATCGGCGGTCCGCCCATCATCGTCTTTTCCCTCGGCACGCATGGCAACTGGCCCGAACTCATTGCCACTGGCGCCCATGTCATCGGCATTGACTGGCAAACCTCGCTGGCCGAAGCACGCAAGCTCATCCCCGAAGGCATTGGCTTGCAAGGCAACCTCGCGCCCACGTTGATGGTCGAAGCCACGCCGGAAGTTGTTGCGCAGGAGACCCGCGCTGTGCTCGAGGCCATGCGCGGCCGGGCGGGGCACATCTTTAATCTCGGTCACGGTTTGACGCCGGGTGCGAAGCTGGAGAACATTGCGGCATTGGTCGAATCCGTCAAAAATGCCAAATAAGACAAGAATTGATGAACGCCCGCCCTCACCCTGACCCTCTCCCCCGAGGAGAGGGGACAGCAATTGCCCGGCCTCAGTTTGGCGAACGGGCTTCCGGCCAATCCAGCCGGATGGCACTCCATGAGCGGGCGAAAGATTCTCCCTCTC
>CAZIJO010000336.1:0-4024 GCA_964539515.1 uncultured Bifidobacterium sp.
CGAAAAAGGTTTCATCAAGGTGAATGCTCAGTTGCAGACGAGTGACCCGCACATTTACGCCATTGGCGACATTGCGGGTGGCATCATGCTGGCGCACAAGGCGCACAAGGAAGGTCGCATCGCTGTCGAAGTCATCAATGGTGGGAGCAGCATCAATCAGGACATCGTCATGCCGGCGGTCGTGTTCACCGACCCGGAACTGGCGTGGTGCGGCTTGACCGAGGCCGAGGCGAAGGAGCGCGGGCTCAAATACGAAGTGGCGAAATTTCCGTGGGCGGCGTCTGGTCGCGCCTTGTCCTTCGACCGCACCGACGGCGTCACTAAGATGCTGATTGATCCGGACAGCGAACGCGTGCTGGGCGTGGGCATCTGCGGCGCGGGCGCGGGCGAGTTGATTGCCGAAGCCGTGCTGGCGATGGAAATGGGCGCCACGGCCGAAGACATCGCCCTGACCGTGCATCCACATCCGACGTTGTCCGAGACGTTGATGGAATGTGCTGAGGCATTCTACGGCCACGCGACGCACACCATCGCGAAGAAACGGGCATAAGCGGAACATTCGTTCCCATCCCCGTCTTTTTTCTCGTCGCGTCCTCGTTTTTGCGGGGGCGTTTGAAATTGAGGGCGAGGAGGAGGAAGCGAACGATTGGAAGGAGGTGGCGGTCAATCTTCGTGATTGATACGCGCCATTTACCCGTTAGTATCTGCGCGGGCTTGATTCCGATTTTCGGTCGGGGCGTAGCGTAGCCCGGCTAGCGCGCTTGCTTGGGGTGCAAGAGGTCGAGAGTTCAAATCTCTCCGCCCCGACCATTTTCTCCCGTTTTTCCGGTCAAGGAATGACCGCGACACAAAGGCGCAAACCTTATCACAGCCAAGAGTCGGTGGGGCTGCTATTGCATCGCGGTCAAATTGTCTGACTCTGAACGTCATTGCGCGTGACTCATCCGCGCAGCATTTGGCGGGGCGCATTTACGTTTGACGAGAGCATCATGGCGAGCAACGCGGACTTGGCAAGGGGCAAATTCCCGTGCGGGTGGAGGGCGCGAATCCGCGATCTACCTCCGTAAGCAAACCGGCCGGAGCGCGGCTGTGTGCGGAGCACCAGCCGCAGCATGTTACCAGGCACCGGCGGCCCAGGCCAATTCCGACCCCCGGGCTAACGAAGCTGCTGCGGCTGGTCAGGGACACAGCCGCGCTCCGGGGCAGTGTCAAGAGGCGCCGGGGGGGCGGATGCGCATTGACTCAAATTAGATGCCACGGGGCCGTAGTGGTGGAGGCGGCGATCGTGGCAACGCCGGCGCCTGTTAGTGGTTACCCAACCCCCGAACATAAGTCTCTTTGCCAAACGCATGGCCCGGGTCCGCATTCCCGGCCGGCATCAGCGTGCGGGTCAGCCGGGCGAGATACCCGGCGACTGGGCTTCGCATAACGCGGACGGGCAACTCCATTTGGTTCGGAAAATGAGTTGCCAGCGGCTCTGGGGTAGCCTCAAATGGCAACAGTTGAACTGATCTTCCGGCCTCGCACTATGAAAACGCGATCATTGAACTTCTTGCGGTTGTCAGGCGTGCTCTTGATCAATCTGGCGGTAAACGCTGCGGAAACCAAACCTGCCGCTGCCCCGGCGCCATATCCGGAGCGGCTGAAATGGTGGACCGAGGCTCGTTTCGGCATGTTCATCCATTGGGGGCCGGTGAGTCTCAAAGGCACGGAGATCGGATGGTCGCGCGGCGCACAGGTGCCGGCAGCGGAATACGACCAGCTTTACCAGCAGTTCAACCCGACGAATTTCAACGCTGCGCACTGGGTCAAGGTCGCCAAGGCGGCCGGCATGAAATACATCGTGCTCACGAGCAAGCATCATGATGGGTTTTGCCTTTGGGACACCAAGCTCACGGATTACAACATCATGAACACGCCGTTCCATCGCGACGTGACGAAGGAACTCGCGGAGGCTTGCCGGCAGCAGGGGATCGTTTTCTGCCTTTACCACTCGATCTGCGACTGGTGGCATCCGGATTATCCGCTGGGCAGTCCTGGCGGCAAGAGCAACAAGCCGGCGCCCAACATGGATCGCTATAACCAGTACCTGAAAGCCGAACTGGCCGAGCTCCTGAAAAATTATGGCCCGTTGGGCGTGCTCTGGTTCGATGGCGAATGGGAGTCGCCCTGGACCGTGGAACGCGGCCAGGATCTTTACCGTCATTGCCGTTCGTTGCAGGATTCACTGATCATCAACAACCGCGTCGGCCGGGGCCGCGAAGGCATGGCGGGCACCACCGCCCAAATCCAGGATAATCCGGGCGACTACGATACCCCGGAGCAAACCATCGGGAAATTTCAGGACCAGCGGCCGTGGGAAACCTGCATGACCATCTGCAATCAGTGGGCCTGGAAGCCGAACGATCCGATGAAGTCGCTCCCGGATTGTTTGCATGCGCTCATCAGGTGCGCGGGCGGCGACGGCAATCTGCTGTTCAACGTCGGGCCGATGCCGACCGGAGAAATCGAACCGCGCCAGGTTGAGCGGCTCCAGGAAATGGGCGCGTGGCTTGCCAAAAACGGGCAAAGCATTCATGGCACGCGTGGCGGTCCGTGGAAGTCAACCCGGACGCTCGCCAGCACCCGCAAAGGGAGCACCATTTACCTCCACGTTCTCACCCCAACAAAGTCCGCGCTGACGCTTCCGTCGCTGCCACGGAAAATCAACAACGCCACGCTACTAGCCGGGGGCAAGGTTGGTTTCCGCCAGACGGATCAGGCCGTTGAGATCAATCTGGCCGAGTCGCAGTTCGACCCGATCGACACCATCATCAAACTCGAACTCGACGGCCCGGCGATGGATATTCCGGCGGTGAGCGTGACCCCGGAGGTGAAGGCAAGCGCCTCGAACGTGTATCAGAAGCAAGACGCGGAATACGGCCCGCAAGCGGCATTCGACGGCGATTCCCATACGCGCTGGGCCACGGACAGTGGCACGAAACAGGCGTGGATTATCGCCGATCTCGGCAAACCACAAGCGATCCAGCGCGTCCGTATCGCGGAGGCCCTCGGCGAACGCGTGCGGAAGTTTGAATTCCAATATCGCGACGGTCAGGATTGGAAGACGTTGTGCACCGGGCAAAAGATCGGCGGCAACTTTCAGAAACAATTCAATCTGGTTCGGGCGCAGGAGTTTCGGCTGAACATCCTCGATGCAACGGATGGGCCTACGATTGCGGAGATTGAACTCCAGTGAAAGGCTCGTTATATGAACCGCACCTTGTCCTTTTTGGCGGCGTTCAGCCTCTTGGCATACGCCACCCTCGTCGCGCCTGCTGCGGTGGCCGATCCGCCCGTGGTTAGTGACGCCCGCGTCCAGGAACTCAAGAACCTTCGCTGGGGCATGTTCATCTGCTGGTCGTTCAGCACTTTCTCCGGCAAGGAATGGACGCCCGGGGTCACCAACCTCGCGCTCTTCAATCCGACGGGCTGTGACACGGAGCAATGGGTCAGGACCGCCAAGGAGGCCGGCATGGGGTACATTTTGTTCCTGACGAAACATCACGACGGCTTCTGTCTCTGGGACACGAAGACCACGGATCGCAAAGTCACGAAAAGCCCGCTGGGTCGCGACGTGCTTGCCGAGCTCAGGCGGTCTTGCGAAAGGCACGGGATCAAACTCGCGCTTTATTTTTCCGAGGGCGACTGGACGTGGGCGGGCTCCGTTCCCGGCGGCAAGGGCGGGCCGAATCCGGAAATAAAGAAGGCGCAACTCCGTGAGCTGCTCACGCAGTATGGTCCGATCGAATACATCTGGTTTGACCATGCGGTGGGCGACGGGGGGCTGAGTCATGCGGACACGACCGCGTTCTGCAAAGCCCTCCAACCGGAGTGCTTCATCGGTTTCAACCACGGTCCGCCTGCCGGCGACATCCGGCTTGGCGAGTTGGGACATCCCTCGCCCCTGACCGACGAAACCGGCGCGGGGTTCAACGCCGGTCACCTGAAGGGCTACACCGGTCATCGCCTCGCGGAGTTCACC
>CAZIJO010000337.1:0-3997 GCA_964539515.1 uncultured Bifidobacterium sp.
GGCCTCGTACTCGACCGGCCCGAACGTCGCCGCCACCATGGGCGACAACGAGTCGGCAATCACGCGGTGTGCCGCCTCCGGGTTCGGCGCGGTTCGCACGGCCCGCAGGGTGCGGAGGCCGCGGCCCTTCTCGCTCAGGCAGCCCATGAGGTAGAAGATGCCGTCGATGATGCCCCAGGCGATGTTGCAGCCGAGCGCGCCGATGAGCATGGTGCGGACTTCACCGCGATCCGCCTCCGCCACGCTGAGCGAACCGGTGAAGGTGAGGACCATGATCAGGCCAAAGAGCACCTCTGAGATGCGTTCGTTGGGTTCGAGCAAGGTTTTTTTTGAGCTGATGGTTTCGTCCGACATGGTCAATGTGGGTTTGTTTTCCAGTCGTGCTAGCCGGGACTGACATTTCCCGGCGTTTGGGGCGGCAACCGGTGAAAGTTTAAGGCAAAAATCAAATCGCTCGAGCCCTGCGCGCCCGCCAACAAGGACGGCAGACGCGCGGCGGCGAACGCGCGGAAAGGAAACCGCTTTTCCTTCGGGAGCGACGAACTGGCTGGGGTATTCACAAGCTTGCGGCTATTGGGCATGGCTTCGCGCGGCGGCAGGTTTGATGTTCCAAACCTGCGTACAATAATCCCGGATGGACCGGTCGGAGGAGAATTTGCCCATGCGCGCGGTGTTCAGGATGGATTGCCGCGTCCAGGCCTGCGGGTCACGCCACAGCGAGCTGACTTTTTGCTGGCACTCGACGTAAGCCTGATAGTCCGCCAGCACAAGGAATGGATCCTGGCGGAGCAGGTTTTCGACGAGGGGACGAAAGAGATTTGCGTCACCCCCTGCGAGCGCACCACTGGCGATGTAATCCAGGACCTCCCGCAAGGTCGGGTTTTGTTCGTAGTAATCCTGCGGCCGGTAGCCGCCGGCCTTCAGTGCGGCCACCTGCTCCGCGGTGAGTCCGAAAAGGAAAAAGTTTTCCGCCCCAACCGCCTCGCGCATTTCGACATTGGCCCCGTCGAGCGTGCCGATGGTCAGCGCACCGTTCAGGGCGAATTTCATGTTGCCCGTGCCGGACGCTTCCTTGCCGGCCGTGGATATCTGCTCGCTCAGGTCGGCAGCGGGAAAGATGTGCTGGGCGTTCTTCACGTTGTAGTCCGGAAAGAACACGACCTTGAGCCGGTCGCGCACGTCGGGGTCAGCGTTCACCACGGCGGCCACGGAGTTGATGAGCTTGATGATGAGCTTGGCCATGGTGTAACCGGGCGCGGCCTTGGCGCCAAAGATGAACGTGCGCGGCGGCAGGTCCGTCTGCGGGTGGCGCTTCAGCCGCAGATAGAGCGTGAGAATGTGCAGCACATTCAAGTGCTGCCGCTTGTACTCGTGGAGGCGCTTGATCTGAATGTCGAAGAGCGATTCGGCATTCACCGTGATGCCAGTGCGCTGTTTGATGAGCGCGGCGAGGCTGCGCTTGGCGGTGAGTTTGACGGCCTGCCACTGCTTTTGAAATTCGGCGTCCGGGGCCAGCGGCTCCAATTTCCGGAGCTGGTCGAGATCGCCCAGCCAGCCATCTCCAATGCGCTGGGTGATGATTTGGGCAAGCGGCGGATTGCTGACGGCCACGAACCGGCGGGGGGTGACGCCGTTGGTGACATTGAGGAACTTGCCGGGCCACAATTCGGCGAAGTCGCGCATGACGGTCTTGACCAACAGCTCGGAATGCAATTGCGCAACGCCGTTGACGCGGTGACTGCCGACGGTGGCCAGGTGGGCCATGCGCACGTAACGTTCCCCGGTTTCGTCAATCAACGACATCCGCGCGAGGCGGGCGTCATCGCCCGGAAATTTCGCCCGCACTTCGTCGAGGAAGCGCCGGTTGATTTCGTAAATGATCTCGAGGTGGCGGGGCAGCAGGTGGCCGAACAAGTCGACCGGCCATTTCTCCAGCGCCTCGGGCAGGAGCGTGTGGTTGGTGTAGGCAAAGGTGCTTTGTGTGACCCGCCAGGCGGTGTCCCAGTCCATGGCGTGCTCGTCCACCAGCAGGCGCATCAACTCGGCCACCGCTATCGCCGGGTGGGTATCGTTGAGTTGCACGGCCCACTTTTCGTGAAACGTGGCGAGTGGCCGGTTGAGCAAGCGATGGACGCGGATCATATCCTGCAGCGAGCAACTCACGAAGAAGAACTGCTGTTGCAGCCGGAGGTTCTTGCCCTGAATCACCTCATCATTCGGGTAAAGGACTTTGGTGATGTTTTCCGACGTCATCTTGTCCTCGACGGCCTGGTAGTAATTGCCGTGGTTGAAAGCCGCAAAGTCGAACGACTCGACCGCCTCGGCTTTCCACAACCGGAGCGGGTTGCAGGTGCTCACGCGGTATCCCAGGATGGGTGTGTCATAAGCCACGCCTTTCACGACCGTCTTGGGAATCCAGCGCAGGCGGTAGCCGCCCTGCTCGTCGGTGGCAGTCTCGGTGCGCCCGCCGAACTTCACATCGTACGCGATTTCGGGCCGGGCGATTTCCCACGGGTTACCGTAGCGCAACCACTTGTCCGTGATTTCCACCTGCCAGCCATCCTTGATGATTTGATCGAAGATGCCGAACTCATAACGGATGCCGTAACCGATGGCGGGCACTTCCACCGACGCGAGCGAATCCAGATAACAGGAGGCCAGCCGTCCCAGGCCGCCGTTGCCCAATCCGGGCTCTTCCTCCTGCTCAATGACCTCGTCGAGATGGATGTCGAGTTCCGCGAGCGCCTGGCGGGTGGGTTCAACGATGCCGAGATTGAGTAGGTTGTTGGCCAGATGCGGTCCGGGTAGAAACTCGGCGGACAAGTAAGCCACCACGCGGGCATCCCGTTCCGCGTATTGCTCCATCGTGCGCACGCTTTGCTTGAGCAGACGGTCGCGGATGGTCAGCGACAGCGCGACGTAAAAGTCGTGCCGGGTCGCCGCCAGCGGCACGCGGCCCAAGGCGCAAAGCAGATTGTCGAGGAACGCTTGCTTGAGGTCGGCGACACTCAGACCGCAGCGGGCGCCGGCGGCGAGCGATAGGTCGGCGGATTGGCGCAACTTACTTTTATTGGCGGGGGGCATGGTTTTGCTTTCCTTTCAGTTTACGCGGAGGTTGAACGGGGAGATTGAGCTTGCGCGGGCCGGCCGCATCCCGACGGAGCACGACAACATTTTGAAGTTCGCACCCTCGACTCCTGGCGGGGCCGCCCAACGGATGGCTGCGGCCGGGACAGGGCATCGCGACCACAGGTTGGGCGGCGTTCTTTTTCATAGGGGACGACAAATGGAAAAGGTCGCTCCGGAGGCCCAGCCTTGTTTCGGCGAGGTGAGTTCCTGCACGCGGACCGCTTCCAATCTGAGCGTTGCCGCCGTTTTCATGATCGGGTCGTTTCGTTTTGCGACCGGTGACTTCGTGCGTCGTTTTGCTCGCTTTATTGTGCCGGGATGGTGATCAAGGGCAACTTCTCGTTGCTGCCGCCTTCGGCCAGGGTGAAGAAGAACATGACCACGGTGAGCGCCCGCTTGGTCTGCATGTCGCCATTATCCACCCAGAACCAATGATCGCGGTAACGCACCGCGGCAAATGCCGCGGCCGGTTTCTCCTTGCCGCTGTGAATCCGCACGTGCGGCCGGCCACCCTCCGCCGGCGCGGCGGTGTCGAGGCCGGGCCACGCACTGTGATCCCGGAGATGGGCATCCGGCACATCCAGGTAGCTGGCAAAGGCCTGCATGATCTGCAACATGGAACGGCTGGTCACCGCGAATTCATTGTCCGCCCCACGCACCGGGGAATAGGTGAGGACGAACTTTTGCGGCTCGTTCGCCAGCCTGAGCAACCGCCGGATTTCCTTTCCTTTTTCGGCGATCGCGGCGGGCATGTCATCCTGGCGGAGGAAGACGACGGCGGTTGAACCTTTGACCTTGTCCTCCTCAACGCGCATCCCGAACGCCCCGGCCATCTGGACTTCCCGCACCAGTTCCAACACGCGGACAA
>CAZIJO010000338.1:0-3987 GCA_964539515.1 uncultured Bifidobacterium sp.
TAGCGGCGTCTCGGCAGAGCGCCGCCGACTTTTCATTTCCCGTCAAAGAATGCGGCGCTCGGCCGAGAGGCCGCTACGCAGGAGCGGTTTTATTTGAACCGCAGAGGAATCTGACGTTTCTACTACTTTTCCTGGCCTTCAGCTCCACGCTTTTGGGTGCGGACTGGCGGCAATTCCGCGGTCCCCACGGCAACGGCGCTACCGATGAGACCAACGTCCCGACCGCGCTCGATGCCACCAACAGCATTGCCTGGAGGAGCAATCTGCCCGGCCGTGGCCTCTCCAGTCCCATCATCGTTGGCGACCGCGTATTCGTGACTTGTTCCAGCGGCCTGAACCAGCAGCGGCTGCACGTGATCTGTTTCAACGCGACGAACGGCGCGAAACTCTGGGAGCGTCAGTTCTGGGCCACCGGGCGCACGATGTGCCATGAGAAGACCGCCGTCGCGGCCCCCACGCCGGCCAGTGACGGGGAACACGTCGTCGCGATTTTTTCCTCGAACGACATCGTTTGTCTGGATCTGGAGGGCAACTTGATTTGGTTTCGCGGGCTGGGGCGGGATTATCCGCACGCCAGCAACAGCCTGGGCATGACTTCGTCCTTGTTGATCGCCGGCGGCGTGGTCGTGGCCCAGGTGGAAAGCCAGAGCGAAGCGTTCACTGCCGGGCTCGAGTTGGCAACGGGTGTGAACCGGTGGAAGCTGAAACGCGCGCGCGGCCCCAACTGGACTTCCCCCGTGCGGCTGCGATCCGGCGGCGCCGAACTGATCGCGCTACAATCCTCCAAAGGCATTGTCGCCCTCGAGCCCACGACCGGCCAAACTGTTTGGAGCTACACCAACAAGACGTCCTCCACCCCTTCCAGCAGTCTCCACGGCAGCACGCTCTTGGTGCCATCCCAAGGCCTGACCGCGCTCGAGTTCGGCGCGGGTGATGCAGCGCCCAAACAACTATGGCGTTCGGGCCAGCTCAATCCCGGCACCCCGAGTCCAGCGGTGCTCGACGGAAAAGTCTTTACCCTGAGTGATGGTGGCGTGTTGACGTGCGGGAATGCGACCACCGGCGAGCGGCTTTGGCAGTTACGGCTCAAAGGGCCCTTCAGCGCGTCTCCCGTGGTGGCCGGGCAATTCCTGTACTGCGTGAATGAAAAAGGACTGGCTCAAGTAGTCGACACTACGAAGCCGGAGGGAGAAGTCGTAAGCCAGCTCGATCTCGGGGAGACGGTGCTCAGCACACCGTCCATCGCAAATGGAGCAATCTATTTCCGCAGCGACGGTCGGTTGTGGAAAATTGGAAAATCGTGACCCGGTTTCCGTTGACGCCCGCCCGCCCGCGCCAAACAATCGGGCCATGAGAATGATTCGGCTTGCCGCCGTCCTGTTGCTCATCGTCGCCAGTGCCTTCGGCGCCACGCCGGACCCGGCCGGGCGCTGGGCCCAAAAGGATTTCCTCATCACGTTCTGGTGTCCACCCCCAGCCACGGATGAGAATCTCGCCGCCGTCGCCGCGGAAGGATTCAACCTGACCTGGACCCCCGTGGAAGGCCTCGATGTGGCGGCGCGCCACGGCTTGCGCGCCATGCTGACGAGCGACCTGCTCAAACCGGAAACCCTCGATGACGCAGCCAGGCGGGCAGAACTCGATGCGCTCATTGCCCGCGTGAAAAATCATCCCGCGCTCGAAGCGTATTACCTCACCGACGAGCCGGGCGCAGGCGCGTTTCCCGGCCTCGGCAAACTCGTTGCCTACCTCCGCGAACGCGACCCAGCGCACCTGGCGTACATCAATCTTTATCCCACTTACGCAAATGAACAACAGCTCGGGGTCAGCGCCGATGCCGCCGAGCGCGCCAAGGTCGGCCAGCCCACCGATTCCGGCGCCATCGCCACGGATTCCGGAACGGTGGTTCGCTACCGGAAACACCTCAACCAGTTCATCGAAACGGTTCAACCCGATTTGATCAGCTACGACCATTATCATTTCCTGAAGGAGAACGATGGCCGGGAAAAGGACGGCAAGGAGTATTTTCTGAACCTTGGCATGATCCGCTCTGCCGCGTTGGGCGCGGAGCGGCCGTTTCTGAACATCATCCAGGCCGATACGATCATAAAAACCTGGCGGCTGCCCAACGCCAACGAACTGCGCTGGCTGGTCTTCACAACCATGGCCTACGGTGGCCGCGGCATCAGCTATTTTACGTACTGGGGACCGAAGGAATACAACGGACTTTATCAGGACGGCAAACCGGCCCCGCTGATCAAAGACGTTGCCGCGCTGAACCAGGAGATCGCCCGGTTCGGCCCGGCGCTCATGAAATTGAAATCCGTCGGCGTCTATCACACCGCGCCGTTGCCCTACGGCGGGGACGCGGTGCCGGCCAATGCGCCGGTGCAAATCCGGGGCAAGGGCGAGTTTGTGCTCGGCTTGTTTAGCACGGCGAATGCGCCCGATGCGTTCATGATCGTCAACCGAAATTACAAACGCGAAGTGCAAACAACGGTGGAAATATCCCTGCCCGGTCGCAAGTTCCAGGAACTCGACCGGAGGACCGGTGATTGGACCCGCGCCAAGTCCCTGAGCGGAAAGCGCACCTTGAAACTCAAGCTCGCGCCGGGCGACGGGCGGTTGTTCCGCGTAGTTAGGTAATCCAATTTCCAATCATGAATCCGACAAAAACAGTCCTCAACCGCCGCCGGTTTCTGCGACGGAGCGCCACGGCCCTTGGGGCGGCAATCGCCGCACCCATGTTCGTTCCGGCTTCCGTCTTGGGCCGGGGCGGAGCGAAGTCCCCGAGTGAACGCATCACGATGGGATTCATCGGCGTGGGCGGGCAGGGGAGCGGTCACCTGCTGGGCGGCGCGTGGACGTATGTCCCGGGCGGTTACAGCGCGCGACCCGATGTGCAGGTGCTGGCCGTTTGCGACGCGTGGCAGAATCGCCGCGACAACGCCACGCGCCGGGTGAATGAAAATTACGCGCAACTGCGCGGTCAGGGGACGTACCGTTCCTGTGAAGCCTATCGGGATTTCCGCGAGGTGCTGGCCCGGCAGGACATTGACGCCGTCTTGATCGCTTCGCCGGTCCACTGGCACGGGGTGATGACCATCATGGCGGCGAAAGCGGGCAAGGACATTTACTGCGAGAAGCCCACCGCGATCACCATTCGCGAAGCGCAGGCCATCAAGGATACCGTGCTGCGCTACGGTCGCGTATATCAGGCCGGCACGCAGCAGCGCTCGGAATACGGCGGCAAATTCCGTCGCGCCTGCGAGCTGGTCCGCAACGGCGCGATTGGCCAGCTCAAAGAAGTTTATGCGTGCCGCCCCGGCGGCTTGGTGGAATGGAAACATTTCGGGCCGCCCAAGCCCGTGCCGGCCGGCCTCGACTGGGATCTCGCGCTCGGGCCCGCGCCGTGGCAGCCCTACGCCGGGGTGGCGGACGCCCACATGTTTTGCGGCATCGGCGATATCAACTGGGGCCCCCACCATTACGACATCATCCAATGGGCTCTCGATGCCGATCGGTCGGGCCCCGTGGAACTCTTCTTCGAGAACAAAGTGCTGCAATACCGGTACGCCAACGGCGTGGTCGTGCATGCGCAACATTTCCCGGGCGACTCGACCGGTTCGAGCGGCGGGGCGCGTTTTGTGGGAACCGCCGGCTGGATCGCGGTGGATCGCGAACATCTCACGGCCAGTTCCGCGGCGATCCTGGAGCAGCCCCTCGCCCCGACCGCCGTCCGGCTTTATTACAGCGACAGCCACTCGGGCAATTTTCTCGACTGTGTGCGGACGCGCAAACGGACCATCTGCGACGTCGAAACCGCGCACCGTTCGGCCAGTGCCGTGCTTCTGGGCGGGCTCGCGCTGCAATTGCAACGGCCGCTGAAGTGGAACCCCCAAAGCGAACAGTTCGTGGATGATCCGGAAGCCAACCGCCTGCTCTCCATGGCGGCAAGCTATCCCGACCAGTTTTATGGTCAGCTCG
>CAZIJO010000339.1:0-3921 GCA_964539515.1 uncultured Bifidobacterium sp.
CCCAAAATCAAGGCCATCACGGACAAGCCGATCCGCTTCGCGTTTGACACGCATCATCACGGCGATCACGCCTACGGCAACCAGGTCTGGGTGGACAACGGCGCCGTGCCGGTCGCGCACACCGGCGTCATCGACGAGATGAAGAAATATGAAACCGGTTATTACGGTGGAAACCCGGGGCGTTGGGAAGAGGCGGCGAAGGGCCGCAAAGACATTGCCGCGAGCAAATTGAAGCCGCCCACCTTGCTCTTCAACAAAGACATGATCTTCGACGACGGCCAGCATCGCGTGGAGTTGCTTTACTTTGGCGTGGCGCACACGCACGGCGACGGCTTCGCGTGGTTGCCGAAGGAAAAGATCCTGTTCACAGGCGACGCCTGCGTGAACGGCCCCTACAATTACCTGGGGGATGGCGATTCAGAGCAGTGGATCAAAACTCTGGCCGCCGCCAAAAAGCTGGGGGCAAAAACCATCTGCCCCGGTCACGGCCCAGTGGGCACCGGGCAAGTACTGGAAGATCAGCAAGCATTCCTGGTCGAGCTGCGGAAGCAGGTCAAAAAGCATGCGCGCAAAAAACCGGAGGACGTAAAGGCCGCCGTCGAGGATATCAAATCCGCCCTGCGCAAAAATGAATCCATCGCGCGCTTTGTGGGGGATTTCCTCCCCTCCCAGGTTGAGAAGATTTACCTCGAGATGGGCGGAAAGCCATTCGAACCAAAGACGGCCGCCGTGGACCAACATCAGCATCATGCCCACGAGCACGGCAAGGAACTGGTCAAAGCCCGTTGAGTCGAACTCCACCCTGGCGCCCATGAAAACCCGACGTGATTTTCTGACTCAAATGGCCGCCAGCGCCGTCGCGGCCCCCTGGGTCGTGCCGGCGTTCGCCAGCGATCCCCCCCGCCGCAAACGGCTGGCCATCGTCACCACGGAATGGCGTTACTTCTCGCATGCCTGGCACATGGCCGAGCGCTTCCTCGTCGGCTATCCCACTGAGGGCGGCTGGCACCGCCCACCGCTCGATGTCGTCTCCGCCTATGTGGATCAATTTCCCGAAAACGACCTGAGCCGTCAACGGGCGGCAGAATTTGGTTTCACGATTTACCCGACGGTGGCCGAGGCCCTGCGGTGCGGAGGCAAGCAACTGGCGGTGGACGCCGTGCTCATCATTGGCGAACACGGCAATTATCCCAAAAGCGAATGGGGACAAACCCAATATCCGCGTTATGAATTCTTCAAACAGGTCACCGACGTGTTTCGCCAGGACGGCCGCACCGCGCCCGTGTTCAATGACAAACATCTTTCCTGGAAATGGGACTGGGCGGCCGAGATGGTTGAGTGGTCGCGCGCGCTGAAGTTCCCGTTCCTGGCCGGCTCGTCGCTGCCCGTCACCTGGCGGATGCCGGCCGTCGAGATGCCTTACGGCGCAGGTGTGGAGGAGCTCATGTGTGTGGCGATCGGCGGCGTGGACAGCTACGACTTTCACGCGTTGGAAGTGATCCAGTGCATGGCGGAACGCCGGCGGGGTGGCGAAACCGGAGTCGTCGCCCTTCAGGCCTGGCGCGGCGATGCCGTCTGGCGTGCCATGGACGCGGGCTCCTGGTCCGCCGGCGGGTGGGACCCGCAACTCTTCAAGGCCTGTCTTTCGCGGAGTCAAACCCTCACCCAGCCGCCGACCTACAGCCATCGCTATCCCACGAACAACCAGATTCGCGAGTTCGTGAAAGAGCCAATCGCCTACCGGTTCGAATACGCGGATGGTTTGAAAGCGACGATGCTACTGATGAACGGATTGGTCAACGACTTCACTTTCGCCGCGCGCCTCAAAGGAGAAGCGACGCCGCTCGCCACGTTGTTTTATCTGCCGCCGACCCCGAACGTGACGTATTCCGCCGGCCTCATGTCCCAAGCCGAGCAAATGTTCGTGACCGGCAAGGCGCCGTATCCCATCGAGCGAACGCTGCTGACGACTGGACTCGTCGCGGCGGGAGCTCAATCCCTCGCCGAAGGCCAGAGACGGATTGAAACCCCGCACCTCGCGATCCGATACCGCGCGCCCCGTGCCTCCACCTTCTTGAGAACTTAGCAACCAAGCTTGCGCTGGCGCAGCCTGAGAGCCACAAGGCCGGGCATGGGTGCACAGGGACAATGGCTGCTGTGTTCCCATCGGGTCAAACGCAAGAAGTCCGAACGGACGATAATTCCTGTTTGCCAGGTCAGCCCACCATCATCCACTCTGTACCACAACCTGAAGCACACTTGCATCCAATGAATCTTACTATTCGTTTGAACCGTCGAAGGAAATCGTCGCTGGTCCTGGCCGCCTCGCTTTTGTCCTCCGGACTGCCCGTCAAAGCCGCGCCGGCGGTTGAAGCACCGTTGTTCGTTGCCCGCCCCTTAACGGCGGAAAACGCCTTCACGACCGGGATCGAAGGCCCCGCCTGCGATGCTCGGGGGAGTATCTACGCCGTCAATTTTGAGCGGCAACAGACCATCGGCAAGGTCACGGCGGATGGGAAAGCCGAAGTGTTCGTGGAGTTGCCCGGCAACAGCACGGGCAACGGTATCGTCATCACGCGCGACGGCACCTTGTTCGTCGCCGATTACGTGGGCCACAACATTCTGCGGGTGGATCCCAAGTCACGCGCGGTAACGGTGTTCGCGCATGACGACCGGATGAACCAGCCGAACGATCTGGCGCTCGCGCCCTCGGGTGATCTCTATGCGAGTGACCCGAATTGGAAGGAGAACACGGGCCAGGTGTGGCGGGCAACCCCCAATGGCAAACTCAGCCTGGTGGCCACCAATCTGGGCACCAGCAACGGCATCGAGGTCAGCCCGGATGGAAAAACCCTTTATGTCAACGAGAGCGTGCAACGCAACGTCTGGGCGTTCACCATTCAGTCTGATGGCTCCCTTGCGCACAAGCGGTTGGTCAAGAAATTCGAGACCCACGGCTTCGACGGCATGCGATGCGATGTGGACGGAAATCTCTACATCTCCCGCCACGGCAAAGGCACGGTGGTGAAACTTTCGCCCGCCGGCGAGGTATTGCGGGAAGTGGACGTGTTGGGTTCGAAGCCGAGCAACCTTTGCTTTGGCGGGCCGGACGGGCGCACGGTGTATGTCACGGAAGTGGATCATCGCCGCCTGGTTCAGTTTCGCGTGGATCGCCCCGGCCTCGCCTTTGTCCGTCTGCGACCGAACGAGTGATGACGGCGGACTTCGGCGCCAGGCAAAGCGGTAACTTTTGCTTCTCCCCGATCCGATGGAGGAGGAGACGGGAGCGAGGAGGTTGAGAGTTCGGCCGGCTCCATTCCTGCGTCCGCTTACCCCCCACCCTCACGGGAAGCAAAGGCAGACCAGCCAGGTGCCGTTCTTCCTCGGTAATGGCCCTGCGGATCGACAGTTTTGCGTTTCATTCTTTGCCCGATTCGGCTAGCTTGTGGCCAAGCACGTATGCCAGTGATGCCGCACACAGGGGATGGCCCCTTTCAGCGCTGGAGCCGCCGCCGTTTTCTCGCCCGTAATGCGATGGGCATCGGCAGCGTGGCCCTGGCCTGGCTGTTGCGCGAGGAAAAGCTCCTGGCGACCCCGCCGAACGTGCCGCGGGGGCCACAGTCCTTTGACCTGAAACCCAAGCCCCCGCTGGTTCGGCCGCGGGCCCGCGCCATGATTTCGCTCTTCATGCACGGCGGGCCGAGCCATATTGATTTGTTCGACCCGAAACCGGAATTAACGCGGCGCAGCGGGCAGGACTATGCCGGGGAAATCACGTTCAGTTTCGTCGATCGTGCCAGCAAGAAATTGTTCGGCAGTCCGTGGAAATTTGCAAAACACGGCCAGTGCGGCATGGAGGTGTCCGAACTGCTCCCGCATTTTGCGAGCATCGTGGATGACGTGACACTCATCCGCTCCATG
>CAZIJO010000340.1:0-3898 GCA_964539515.1 uncultured Bifidobacterium sp.
GTTATTGTCATGCCCCCAGCTTACTCGACCCGCCAAGAAACTGAGATGCGCGCCTTGATGGGTGGTCCTTGCGATACAATTTCGCCGTGCCGCATGCCATGAAGCCGCATGAAGATGCGGTGGATTCTGCCTCGCCGGTCGGTTGACACGGTCCGGGAGTCGTTCATTGTTTTGGCGGTGAATCATTGGATCTCCACAATTGGGTTGGGTCGCAACCGGGGATTTTGGCGTAACCCCCATGGTTGCGGGGTTACCAAACAGCGGCTGGCAGGGTGCGTCGCGGCCACCCTGATTTTTGCGTTGGCGGCGCCGGCGCAATCCACGCGCCCCGGCCTGGGCGCCACTCCCTACGCTGACGCTCTCGGCACGGGGGTGACCTTTCGGGTCTGGTCGCCGAATGCAACCACGGTGGCCGTGCGCGGTTCGTTCAATGGCTGGGGGATCACGTCCATGACGGAGGAAAGCGCGTCCGATCTTTGGTCCGTGGACGTGGCCGGGGTAACGAACGGCAGCCAGTACAAGTATTTTGTCAACGGCACCTACTGGTGGAAGGACCCGCGCAGCCGGCAGGTTACCTCCAGCGGCTATGACCGTCCGGGCGCGAATTCCATCGTGTATGATCCCGCTGCGTTCAACTGGTCGGGCGACACCCGGCTGCCGGTGAATCAATCCGATCTGGTGATCTATGAAATGCACATCGGCGCGTTCCACGATCCGGCTCCCGGCAGCGGTGGCCCGGGGAGATTTGCCGATTCCATCCAAAAGCTCGATCACCTCGCCGCGCTTGGCATCAACGCGGTCGAACTCCTGCCCCTCGCCGAATTCCCGGGCGATTACAGTTGGGGCTACAACCCGGCCGATCCCTACGCCGTGGAAAACCAGGGCTACGGCGGACCCGACGGTTTGAAAAGTTTTGTCAAAGCCGCACATGCCCGGGGGATCCGCGTCTTATTGGACGTGGTCCATAATCATTACGGCCCAACCGACCTCGAGCTTTACGGTTTCGATGTCGGCCCGGCGAGCCGGTTCTACTTCTACACCAATGCCGGCATCTGCTGCACCCCGTGGGGCGACCGGCCCGACTATTCGTCCGCCGGGGTGCGATCCTACATCATCGACAATTTCAAAATGTGGATGGATGAGTATCACGTTGACGGCTTTCGCTGGGATGCCGTCGGGGCCATGCGTTATTACGATCCGGGACACATCAACCTTCCCGAGGCCGATTCCCTCATCCAATACATCAACCACACCGAGATCCGCGCCAACCGCCCCGGCGTCATCAGCCTCGCGGAGGATGCGGCCGCCGGACAGGGATTCCACGGCGAATGGGATCGCGGGTTTGGCGACCTGTTGATCGGCCAGGTCGTCGAGCCCACCGATGCCAATCGGGACATGAACGCCTTGTGGAATGGCATTAACGGCAACGGCTTCTTCCGCGTGGCCTACACCGAAACGCATGACCTTGTCGGCAACCTCAATGGCCCGGGTGCGCAACGCCTGCCCACCCGCATCCAGCCCGCTGACCCCGCCGGCTTTTACGCCCGCAAACGGTCGATGCTCGCCGCGGCCGTTATCTTGACCATGCCCGCCATCCCCATGCTCTTCATGGGTCAGGAAATGCTCGAAGCGGGACAATTTGCCGATAACAATCCGCTCGACTGGTCGCGCAGCGTTGCCTTTGCGAACGTCGTCCATTTCTACCGCGACCTCATCCACTTGCGCCGCAATCTCGACGGCGTGAGCCTCGGCCTCACGGGACCGAATGTGACCGCTCACGTCGTCCGGAACGACAATCCCTGGAAATTGCTTGCGTTTCATCGTTGGGGAGCCGCCGCGAACGATCAGGTGATGGTGATCCTGAATTTCAGCGCCAACTCGATTCCCAGCTACACCTTCAGCGGCTGGCCAGCCGACGGCGATTGGTACGTGAATCTCAATTCTGACTGGAAAGCCTACGGCGCCGATTTTGGCAACAGCGGCAGCGCGGTGGTCCAGGTGTCCGGTGGCAGTGGGACGGTGGCGGTTGGGCCGTACAGTGTTTTGGTGCTGTCACGCCAGGCCCTGCCCGGTCTGGATTCCGACGGTGACGGACTGCTCAATGGTTGGGAGCAGCAATATTTCGGCAACCCGCTGAGTGCGATTGCGACCGCCGATGACGATCTGGACGGTGCCGACAACCTCCACGAACAGGCAGCCGGCACCAATCCAAACCTGCCCGGTTCTGTGCTCCAATTCACGGACATCCAAGTGGCCGGGGGCAATGTCACCCTGCGTTGGACCGGTGGTACCGCCAAGCGGCAGATTGTCCAGCAGGCGGCGGCGGTGACTGGAACTTGGAACACCATCTTCACGAATCTCCCGCCCACCATCGTTACCAATTCCCTTACCATTCCGCTGCCATCAGCCACCCCGGCTTTCTTCCGCATTGGCATTGTTCCATGACTCGGCGCGCAACCCGGACCCGCCAGGTTTCTGCTTCCGGCAACCTCGTTCGCCTTTTGGCCTATTCCGGCACAACCGCACCGCTCGATGCTTTCTTGCCGCTGCCGAAGGGAGTTTAACGGGTCTCCGGCCGACCTTCGGTAGCGCACGGCGTCCCGTTGTCGCTCGTTCTTTCAACCTCGTCAAGCAGTCGGGCGCGGCACGCTCGAACTCCAAAGTGGTCCTTGCCGTGCTCACACAGCGGCAATCGCCCGGCCGCTTCCCTCTCCAGGCGAGGATCGAACCTCGCCCGGGAAATCAGATTCGTGCGGCTCGCAACCACGGACCATCAACCGCTTGACACAAACCCGGCGTCGCTCCAATGTCGTGCGACCAATCTCCCCGCATGAAGCGCTACGCTGCCACGATGGAAGCCTGTCGCAACCGCCAGCCCGAGGACCGGCGGCGCGCGATGAGTCACCGGCGCGATGTTGTCCGGGCCAAACTCCCCGTCCTGGCCGCCGTCAAATGGACTTGCCCTATGACCCGGCACAAATTTCAGACCGGCCATTAGCTCGCAATAACAAGCCTAACGAAAGGAAAACCTCATGCTCAAAAATATCGGCAGTGTCATCCTCGGTTACCTGGTTATGTTCGTGGTGGTCTTCGTCGGGCTCACCGCGGCCTATCTCGCAATGGGCGCGGACCGGGCATTCAAGCCTGGCGTTTACGATGTGACAGGGCTGTGGCTCGCGGTGATGTTTGCGGTTAGTCTCGGGGCCGCTTTCGCCGGCGGCAAGGTTTGCGCGCTTATCGCCAAAAACGCCAAGGCAGTTTTTGGTCTCGCCGGGCTCGTGCTGATCCTGGGGCTGCTCTCGGCAGTCCCCGCTCTCACCGCGGCCGGTGCCGAGACCAAACCGCGCACCGGAGACGTGCCCAACCTCGAAGCGATGATGAAGGCGAAACAGCCCGCCTGGGTGGCCCTGCTGCTGCCGGTCATCGGTATCGCTGGCGTGCTTGTCGGCGGGCGGATGAAGCCCGGAAAACCATCCCCCTGACCCCGGCGGCGTTCCGCTGTCGCTGGCAGTCCAGAATTAGGAGTCTTGGAAGACCTGATAACCAAAGCCTGCGTGCCGGATGGTTGATTTCGAAAACGATCTGACCGCCCGCTTTGACGCGGACAAAGAGTTGCCAGACCTCGGCAGCGAAGCTGCCGGCGCCGTGGACACTGACTTTTCTGGCAGACACGCGAGATGAACGAAGCGGGGCGGCGGGCGCAGTGAGCTTTGAGCGTGACGCACTGACAGTTCTACGCGCGACAGCGCATTCGATTCCGTTGCGAGCGCTCACTCGCGAACGCAGGGCCGGAACGCGCAGAGAACCAGAGACGCCACGATTGCAACCACGGCTCACGAACTGGCGAAGCTCTGGCGCGAGTCGGCGAGCGCCACTATTCCGGTTGGCCCGCCCCCGG
>CAZIJO010000341.1:0-3855 GCA_964539515.1 uncultured Bifidobacterium sp.
CCACCGTCATACGGACGGCCGCGCGTTGCTGCGCGAGGTTCGGGAGCTGGGCTTTGAATACGCCGAATTGAGCCACGGGACGCGCATCAGCCTCATGCCCGGCATTCTCGATGCCGTGGGTGCGGGGGAGATGAAGATTTCCACCCTGCATAATTTCTGTCCCCTTCCGATGGGGGTGAATCATTCTGCGCCCAATCTTTATCAATTCACGGCCGAGTCCGACCGGGAACGCGAATCCGCCCTCAAGCACACGCTCAAGACCCTCGAATTCGCCTCGCGGGTCAAAGCCCCGCTCGTCGTGCTGCACCTGGGCAGCGTCGAGCTCAAGGATTATTCCGGTAAACTCAAGGAACTGCTGGCGCGAGGTGAACAGGCCACCCCGAAATACAAGAAGCTCGTCGCGGAACTCCTGGAGAAACGCAAGGCCCGACAGGGGAAATTTGTCGAGCGGCTTTATGCCTCCCTGCGCCAGATCATCCCGGAGGCCGAGGCGCGCGGTATCCAGCTCGGTTGCGAAAACCGCGAGGCGCTGGAGGAACTGCCGTTCGACGACGATTTTGCGGGGTTGTTTCGGGAACTGGCCAGCCCGGTCCTGACTTACTGGCACGACACCGGCCACGCACAGATCAAAGAGCATTTGGGATTCCTCCAGCACACCCAACACCTGCAAGCCAACGCTGACCACCTCGCCGGTTTTCACATCCACGATGTGCAGCCGCCGGCACGCGACCATTGCGCCCCCGGCAGCGGTTCGGTGGATTTTGCCGCCCTTAAACCGTTCGTGAAACCCAGGCACATCAAGGTCTTCGAGTTCAGCCCCGCCATGCCGGTCGCAGAACTCAAGCGCGGGGTTGAACATGTGAAGCGGCTTTGGGGCGAATAAACCTGCGCTTTTCGAAGGGCGACTGGCGCCGGATTGCATTCCCGTCGGGCAAATCATGAATCCTGAATCGTAAATGGCAGCCGCGGCCAACACCCAGGCTCGTCAACTGGCGGCGGACATCGTCCACCGCCTCCAGGCGGCCGGCTTTTCCGCCTTCTGGGTGGGCGGTTGTGTCCGCGATTTCCTCCTCGGTCGCGCGCCGGGCGATTACGACATCGCCACGTCCGCCTTGCCCGAGCAGGTCGAAAAATTATTCCGGCATACCGTCGCGGTCGGTCGCAAGTTTGGCGTCCTGATTGTGGTCGAAGCCGGGCAGCAATTTCAGGTCGCCACGTTCCGGGCGGAGGCGGATTACCGCGATGGCCGGCGGCCGGAGACCGTGGTGTTCGCCGACGCCCGCGCCGATGCCGAGCGCCGCGATTTTACCGTCAACGGACTTTTCTTCGATCCCAGCACGGAGCATTTGCATGATTGGGTGGGGGGCGAGGCGGACTTGCGCGCCCGGATCATCCGCACCATCGGCTCGCCGGAAGAACGCTTCGCCGAGGATCATCTGCGCCTGCTGCGCGCCGTCCGGTTTGCGGCGCAACTTGGATTTGAAATCGAGCCCGCGACCTTCGCTGCCGTCAAAGCCAACGCCGCCAAGATCAAGCTCATCAGCGCCGAGCGCATTCGGGATGAGCTGATCAAACTCTTAAGTCCGGCCTCGATTCCCGTAGCCGCCGACGTGAGGAGGCGGACTGCGGTAATGGCTGGCGATCCGCCTCCTCAGCTCGGCGGCTGCCGGGAAACAGTGGCCTCACGCGGACTCAGTTTGCTCCACGCCAGCGGCCTGTTGGAACCCGTCCTGCCCGAAATTGCCGCCACCGTGACGTGTGACCAGTCGCCGGATTTTCATCCCGAAGGCACGGTGTTCAATCATCTTTGCCTGATGCTGAAACAACTGCCGGCCGATGCGCACCCATTGCTGCCGTGGGCCGTGTTGCTGCATGATGTCGCCAAACCGGTGACCGCTTCGTGCGATCCCGCAACGGGCAGCATCCATTTCTACGAGCACGAAAAAATCGGGGCCCGGATGGCCGAAGAAATTCTGGAGCGCCTGCGCTTTCCCCGAAAGCAAATCGAGGAAGTCGTCACCGCCGTGCGGCATCACATGCAATTCAAGGACGCGCCGCACATGCGCAAAGCCACGTTGCGCCGAATGCTGCTGCGCGAAACCTTTCCGCTGGAACTGGCCTTGCACCGGCTCGATTGCCTCGGCTCGCACGGGATGCTGGACATCCACGATTACTTGTTGGCGCAATCCGCCGAGCTGGCAAAACAACCAGAAATCCGCCCGCCACTACTGACCGGTCGGGACTTGATTGAACTGGGTTTGAAGCCCGGTCCGGCAATGGGCAAACTGCTGGCCGAGATTCGCGAGAAGCAGTTGCAGGATGAGCTGAAGTCGCCGGAGGAAGCACGGCAGTGGGTGAATGAGCAAATTAATCGCACCGCGACTTCTTGACCGCGAGGTCACTGGCGGATTGGAGCGTTGGCGTATGGCGTTTCTCAAATTCCACGCGGAAACTTTCCAGTAGCGGCAGTTCGATTTTATCCTTCTGCCGTCCGCTGGCGCGCTTGCTGGCAATAATGTCGCGGAGGTTGGCCACGCGGAAGATGCCCTCGGTCACTCCCCGCGCCTTGGCTTCAGCGAAACTGCTGATGCCATCCGGCGCAAAAACCAAATCCACGTCAAACGGCCCCGTCTTGATTTGCACGAAATCCTTGCCGGCAACAATCTCCCGCTCTAATTCCGGGCCGATGGCGAATCCAATCTTCTGCAAGGCGGCCACGATGCGACTCCCGTTTTCTGCGGAGCGCTCGGGAAAAATGTCCACATCCTGCGTTGTGCCGGGATAGCCCAACAAAATCGCGCCGCTCTTGCCAATGAACAGATAGTCCACGCCTTCTTCGCGAAAGGCGCGGGCAATTTCCTCGGCTTGCAGCGGCCGGAATTCTCGGCGTTCGATCATGCGGCCCGTTTGAATCCGAGATACTCGGGGAGATTCGCCTCACACCAAATGCGGTACTCGGCCATGGAAGCGAACGAACGCCACGGCGCGTCGTCCAGCACCGGTTTGTGAATGCGATTGAAGCCGTATTTGATACGCAACGCGAGCGGACGATCCATTTGGCGGCGGCATTGTTCCCGAAACGCTTCGTCAGCCTGCTGGTCGGTCTGTTTCATGGCAATGGAAGCTTATCGGATTCTCCGGCCGCGTCAAACGTGGCCCCGGCGGCTGCCCCCCCCGGCGCTTCAAGCAAAACGTCGCCGTTAACCCCGTGATGCCAGCGCCTATATTTGAATCCGTCAACAATCAGTCGTGTCGCTATATCGTCCGTGAATGCCGCCGTTCGCCCGCCGGTGCCAGGGTATTGTCAAAACACATCGCGATGTTGCGGATGAAGAGCCGGCCGGTGTCGGTGACTTCGAGCCCGGTCGGGGTGCGCCGGACCAGCCCGTCGGTTTCGTAGGGGGCGAGCGTGGCGAGTTCGCTGGCGAAGTGTTGCTCGAAGTTGATGCCCAGCTTGTGCGACATGGCGGCAAAATCGAGTGAGAGATCGCACATCGTGCGCATGATCGTTTCGCGGCGGAGTTTGTCCTCGGCGGTTACGAAATAGGCCTTGTGCAGCGGCACCCGGCCGGCATCCACGGCTTCCTGGTATTTCGGCAGTTCCTTCTCGTTCTGCCAGTAGGCATCGGGCACTTGCGAAACCCCGGACATGCCAAAAGCGTAGATGTCCGAACCGGCGCGAGTGCTGTAGCCCTGAAAATTCCGCTGCAACTGCTTGTTGCGCTGCGCCACGGCGAGTTCGTCATTGGGCCGCGCAAAATGGTCCATGCCGATGTAAACGTATTGATCATCGGTCGTGAGCCGTTCGATGACGAGCTTGAGGACCTGGAGTTTGCTCTCCGGCGTGGGCAGGAC
>CAZIJO010000342.1:0-3826 GCA_964539515.1 uncultured Bifidobacterium sp.
ATGATTCTATCGGTCGCAACCCACGCGCCTACTTCCCGGCGGCGTGCAGTTGGCGCTCGGTTCGTATTCGCGACCGCCAGCAAACCTCCAGCGACGCCAACGTGACTTCCGCGTGCTTTGGGTATTGGCAGCCTCGATGAATCAGCAAATTCTTTCGATTAACACCTCAAGCCAGGGGCGGACTAGGTTAGCGCCATGAAAACAAACCCCGCTGCGCGATCCCTCGTGCGACTCCGGTTCCTCCTGTTCTGTGCACTGATCGCTGCCCTGGTCGGGCTTGAATTTTACTTCGGCTCCTCGTTTGCCGCGCGCATCGGCCAGCCCACCGTCATCCAGTCCGCCATCCCGGCGTCTCCCAATATGGATTTGGGGGACTTAATGGCTGCCACTCGATAGGGGATGACACCGGGCGGAATCTGACCGGCCAACGATGCCGAACAAGGCTACGACGCGAGGCGACACAACCACCACCGGGCTCAAGATTGCATCGGCGTCGGTTCATGTTCGTGTCACGCCTGCACTTCGACCGTCACATGCACCAATTCTTCATGCGCCCGAAACAACGCCCGGTATGTCTCAATCGGTTTGGGATGGTGAGCCACGATCGACACAATCGCCGCAAACTTGCCCGCACCCACCTGCCAGATGTGCAAATCGGTGACGAGCGAATCGCCATCCCGCTCGACGTCGCGGCGCATCACCTCCGGCAGATCCGAACTCTCCGGAGTGCGGTCCAGCAGGATGCCGCTCGTGTCCCGCACCAGACCATAGGCCCACACCCCCACAATCACGCTGCCCACGACCCCCATCACCGGATCCAGCCACGACCAGCCGAAGTATTTGCCGGCCAGTAACGCCACGATCGCCGTTACCGAAGTCAGCGCATCCGCCAGCACGTGCAGGTAGGCCGCCCGCAGATTCAAATCGTGAGGTGCGTGATGGTGTTCGTGGCCATGGGAGTGCTCATCGTGGCGGTGGCCGTGATGATGGTGTTGGTGAGCGTCCTTGAAAATCAGCGCACACGCCAGGTTGACGACCAGGCCAATGATCGCCACCAGAATGGCGTGATTGAACTGAATCGACGCGGGCACCCACATCCGGTGCACCGATTCGCCCGCCATCAGCAGGGCGATCATGGCCAGCACAATGGCGCTCGCAAATCCCCCCAAGACTCCCATCTTGCCGGTGCCAAAACTGTAACGCGCATCCTGCGCATGTTTCCGGCTGAAATGATAGGCCAGCGCCGTGATCACAAACGCGGCTACGTGCGTGCTCATGTGCCAGCCGTCCGCCAGCAGCGCCATCGAGTTGAACGTCAACCCGGCTGCAATCTCCACCACCATCATGACGGCCGTGATGCCAATGACCATCCGGGTCCGCCGTTCGGCTACGGACGAGTCCGCGGCAAAATCGTGCGAGTGCCGCCAGCGGGTTGAGTCGGTATGGTGCATGCCGTTTTCAAACTAGAATACCCTCCTTATCCTCGCAACCAGACACTTGGACCTGCGATCGCTCGCTGACGTCTCTCCTGTCGGGCTCGCGGTACAAATAGCAAGGCCGGACAACCGGTCCGGCCTTTTCACCCGCTGCACTCATTACGCCGCCGCGGCAACTCTGGCACCGTGATCAAAGCGGCGCTCCACCAAGCGCCGCTGTCAGTGCCCCGACGGAAACTCCCGCCGCCTGGCCTGAAACTACTTCTGCTCCATGCCCGCCGTCGGGCCGCCGCCTTTTTTCATCACGCAGCAGGACACGTCCTTGCTGCCGCAGGTTTTGCAGGTGTGAACCAGCCTGCTGGTGGCGGCCTTGCCGTAGCCCTTCATCACAACTTTGGTATCGCAAGCGGGGCAGAGGTGAATCGTCACCTTGGACAACTGGTCCGCGCTGACCGCCTTGAAGGACTTTTCCACCACCGTTGCGAACGTGTCTTTGCACTTCGGACACGACATGATGATGGTGTCGCCGGCATCCACCGACTGCAACGCCTTCACACTATCGATCTTTTGCAGCTGCAGGAGCTTTTGCGCACACTTTTCCTGCGCGAACGCAAACGTCGGCAGCGCCATCAGGCCGGCGATGGCCAGGGCCACGAAGTAACGGGTGAGGTTTCTCGGGGTTTCATTGCTCGTTTTCATTTTCGTTCTTTCGCCTGAATTGTTTTTCGTTTGGGCGGTTACTGGCCACCCGCTGTTTGTAATTACACCGCTCGAAGTGTTTTCCCTCAGATTTCGGTGAGCCCAGCATAGCTTCCGAGCATGGCTTCCATCCGTCTGCCCCGGGTCCCCAAAGTTGACACGTTGCGGGTCGCGTCCTACCGTCGCGGCGTGAAGCCCCCTCCGGTGACATCCAGCCCATCTTGCGGGCTGATCATCTGCGCAATCTTGGCCTTATCGAGCCTCACGGCCTGCATTTCGCCGACCAAGACGGTCACCACGCCGACCGGCCTCAAGTATCAGATCCTGGTTGCGGGGAGCGGGCCTGCTGCGGTGACCGGACAGGCCGTCCGCATCCATGAAACTACGACCTTGGCCGATGGCACCGTGATTTACAGCACGCGCGCCAAAAACGCTCCCCTCAGGTTTCTCCTGGGAGGCAATCAAGTTATCGCGGGTGTTGATGAGGGTGTCACGGGCATGAAGGTTGGCGAACGTCGCCAGTTGGTTGTTCCTCCTGCACTCAGCAAGCGTTCGGCTTATCCCGCAAACACTCCACCGGACGCTACGTTGTACTACGACATTGAGCTGGTGGAGATACTTGCGAAGTGAAAAACACACCACCTGCCAGGGTGGTCGCTGCGAAATCCGCGCCACCCATCCCTTCAGCCTGCCGCCAGCAACTCCAGCAACCGGGCCTTGTCCCGTTTCCACGTCTTGGGAGTCACCCGCTCGATGATCTCCCGCATTTCTGCCTCCCGCTTTCCGCTCTCGACCTTCTCCACATCGGATTGGGAAACTTCCGCCGATTGGGAAACGGCGCGAGGAATTTGCCAACGGCAACGGCCCATCGGGCCGAGCGAGCGGATGCGAGCGAGTCAACGTGGCCGCAGGCCGGATGAGGTGTTCCCGGGGAGTGCAGAGGGGCTGGGGAAGAACCGCCATCGGCCGGTATGAGCGCCCTGTAAGGGCAGCCAGATAATAGCCCGACGGTAAGCGCGCCAGTGCGCCACCCCGGGTTAACGTCACGAGTAATTCCCCCTCTCCGGCCCGCTGAACGGGAGGGAGAGGGCCGGGGTGAGGTAGGTTCGTAATCTTGGCGCCGCCGTGTTCCGCCTGAAGATTCTTTTCCACCATTTTTGCCGTATGACCGCCTTTGTCATACCCCGTATGCGATACTTGCAATGGAACATTGAAAACCATCAACTGGAAAGGCATACATGAACGCAGCAACAGAGAGGATGACGGAGGTTTTGCGGGCTTGGGACTGGAAATTTGAAGTCGATGAGAAATCCCAAATGATCAGCACCGGCTGCAACGGGGATAACGGCCAATGGCGGATCCGGACCGGTGGCCTCGGGGAGCGGATGCGGCAGACAGCGTTCCAGCAACTCGATCCAGCCGCTCTGGCGCAGGAAGGCCCAGAACGTGGCCGTGCCCGCGTGCGGGCGGAGTCGCTGGTCGGTAAAACCGATTTGGATGGACTGACCCGCGCTTTGGAATTGAATATTCCCGGCCACCGTTTGGTGAGCCGGGCGTGTGCCTGACGATTGGGTTGTTTTCATCAACCACCAATCAGTTCCCAATCGTTGGCCCTTTTCAACTGCATTGTTACGGCTTAGGCGTAATGCCTTTCGGAAATAAACAGGTAAGATTTATATTGTACTTTTAAC
>CAZIJO010000343.1:0-3808 GCA_964539515.1 uncultured Bifidobacterium sp.
GAAGTCTCCTTGCTTCATGTGACGGAGTTCAACGACATGGCCCGGAGCCTCGACAACACGACTCTTAATCCCTCCCACGAGGAAGCATCCGGGAACGCCGTCCGCAGACTCGAACGCATCAGCCGGCAGATGCTTCCGGCGGCGCACCGTGGAAATTCATTTGCCCTGCCTGGCGAGCCGGTCCGCCAGATAGTGGAAACGGCGCGCTGGCTGGGCAGCAGCCTCATCGTGTTGTCCACACGCAGCCAAACCGGCATCCAACGCATGCTCAAGCCGGGCATCGCCGAGCGGGTCGTGCGCGACGCGCCCTGTCCCGTGTTCACCGTGCGGCAGGAGTTCCTGCTCAACGGCCACTCATCGCACGCGTCCGCCCCGGCGGATTGGAAGAACATCCTCGTCCCGGTGGACTTCACCGAATCATCCCGCGACGCGCTAGGTTACGCCGTGGCGCTGGCCTCTGGCGCGCGGTCGCATCTCACGCTCTTCCATTTCGCTGCCGTTCACGCGTTGGGCGTCGATGCAGAGCGAGGCGAACCGCATCCTCACCATGACAGTTTGCGCCGCCAAGCGGAGGCGCAACTGGTCGCCTGGGCGGAGAAGGACGTTCCCAAAAACATCGCGGTGAACATCATGGTGCAAGTCGGCGTGCCCGCCGGGCCGCTCGTCGCCACGGCCGCCGAACGTGTCCGCGCCGACCTCATCGTGCAGGGCGCCCCTCACCACACCTGGTGGAAGCGGCTGGCCGGTGACCCTGCGGCCGAGAGCATCGTGCGCACCGCGCCGTGCCCGGTCTTCAGCATCCCGGAGAACGTCCTGCCATGAACGCTCTACAGACGGACATCCAACGCCAGATTGCAGCCGCTGTTCGCTGCGGAGTCTTGCTGCTGGGGCTGGCCCTGATGGCCGTGGTCGGAACGGTGGTCGTTCTTGTGCCAGTGGCATTGGGCATTCTCTCAGTGGAGCGGCAACGGGCCAAGGAGTGGGCACGCTCTGTTCGTAGGTTTCTGCTGAGATTGAACCCGCTGGTTGGAAAAGCGGCCGTATGATTCTGCTGCTCATCCTTGCGATACTGCTCATTGGGTTGTTGGCCCGATGCCTCCTCAAACGTTCTCATGCGCACCCTTCAACTTGCCGAAGCGGGCTTCCCGCAGACCACAGGTGGCTTCTCACTCGCCACCTCCCAAGGCGCCATCGAGGCAGCCGGGTTCACAAGCCGTTGCAACCACGTTCTGCGAACCCGAGAACCTCGCTGGCATGTCGTTTGCTAAATGATTTTTGTCTGATGCGAAACGTGCCTGGCGGAAGCAACCCTGAAAAGGGCAACTCGATGAAATGCCGAAACATTCTCGCCGTGCCGAAACGGGCCATGCTGGGCCGCTGGCCGCGGAGAGGCTCCGCGCAGCCGCGTCCCGGCTCAGAATGAATTGAAAGGAATCAAACGTATGAAACACAAAGTGCTCCTGCTGGACGATGAGGATGAGTCCGTCATCCGTGGGTTGCGCCATTCGCTCTCGTCGGAGAAGTGGGAAGTGGTCCTGGCGGAAAGCATGCACGAGACCATTGAGAAGTCTCAGGCGGGCGAAATCGACCTGCTCTTAATGGCCCTTGATTCGAGGACGGACGAGAGATGGGAGGCCATTGATGAAATCACGGAAGAGAATCCATTCCTGCCCGTCATCGTCGTTTCGGGTCACGCCGAATTGCGCAGCCTGGCGGAAGCCGCCGGCGCACGGGCCTTCATCGAAACACCAGTCGAGTGGCGGGCCTTGTTGCAAACGATCGAGTCCGTGCTCGGTGACGCGGCGGACCAACGCGTCCAGGGAATCAGCGAGCACGAATGTGATTTCCGGCATGTGCGTTCCTGCCACAGAAAGATGCACGAGGATTCCCTGGTCCGGGCGGATTTCGCGATGAGCCGCGTCAACGAAAGGAACTGAATGTCGCGACCTATGAACACGAAGACGGCGGGTTATTTGATTCTGTATGGCGGGTTTCTCATCGGCATGGGGCTGCTCGGTTACCTGTCGAACCCGGAGAAGGCGAAAACGGCGCTCATGTCGGGCGGCACTTTTGGCGCGCTTTCCATCGTGTGGGGCGTGCTGGGAGCGCGCGGTGTCCGGTGGAGCCTGTGGGCCGCCACCTTGACTACCACCCTGCTGACGCTGGTCTTCGCGTGGCGGGCGAGCGTGAGCTGGCTAGCCTTGCTGGAGGGCCAGTCGGAGAAACTGTTCGCCGCGAGTTTGATTACGGCGATGCTCACAGCCTCGACGCTGATGCTGACCTGCCTGCTGAAAGCCCGAAGCCGCGCCCGCACCCCCTCTTGAACCATGCGCGACAAACTCCAACTCCAACGGTTTGAATTGAAATACATCGTCGAGGAATCCGTCGCCTTGTCGGTCCGCGATCATGTCAGCACGCATCTCGAACTGGATGAATTCAGCGCGCGCCAGCCGATCTATTCCTATCCGGTGCATAGCCTCTATCTGGATTCCGACAACTTGTGTCTCTACCAGAGCACGATGAACAGCGAGAAGAACCGCTTCAAGCTCCGCCTGCACTTCTACAACAGCGACCCCGCCGCGCCGGTCTTCTTTGAAATCAAACGCCGCGTGGACAACGCCATCCTCAAACAACGCGGCGGCGTCAAACGCGCGGCCGTGGACTGGCTCCTCGCCGGACATCTGCCCGCACCGGAGCACCTCGCATCAAAGGAGCCGAAGCATCTCTTCGCCCTGCAACGCTTCTGCGAATTGATGAAGCGTCTGGAGGCCCGACCCAAGGTGCATGTGGCCTATTTGCGCGAAGCCTGGCTGCCGTCGGATGGCAACTCGGTGCGCGTCACCCTGGACCGCCAGGTGCGCGCCGACCCGGAACCGGGCGGGCGGCTCTGTTTGGGACTCAGAAACCCCGTGCTGGTGTTCGACCGAAGCGTCATCCTGGAAATCAAATTCACCGGACGCTTCCCCGAGTGGTTGGCTGAAATGGTGCGCGTTCACAATTTGCGGCCATGCTCGGCCGCCAAATATGTAGATGGCGTCAGCCGGATGGCCAGCCAATGGGGCGGCGGCCACTCCTCGGAAATCGCCGCCAAACTGCTGCTGGGCGAGCCCGTGGCGGCGCGAGCGGTCGTGCTCGGCAGGCCGGGGCGCGCCTCGGATCGTCTCGCAGCCCCGGACCTCCAACTCCTCCAACCGGCCACATGACAATGCTCGTCCAATTCAATCGGTTCGCGACGGGCGCTTCCACGCTCGTTTTGAGCCTCGCCGCCCTGGCGCTGGCGGGCTTGGTCCTGTTCGTGATGTTTCGCGGCGCAGGAATTCTAATCGTCGAGCAGGAGCGGTTCGCGCGCTGGCTGCGCCACACCACTCAACTTCGCTTCAAAACAATCCATCGCTGAAACGCCAAATCTCATGATCCTGATTCTCTTCCTCCTCACGCTGGCCATCGGCCTCCTGGCTCAATGGCATGTCAAGCGCACCTATGCGCGGCACCTCCGCACCCCCGTTCAGTTTGGCTGCACCGGCGCGGAAGCGGCCCACGAAATTCTGCGGCAGGCCGGCATCACCAACGTCAGCATCTTCGAGCATGAGGAATTGCTCGGCGACCACTACGACCCGAAGCACAAACGCCTCGTGCTTTCCTCCGCCAATTACCACGGCACGTCGGCGGCGGCACTGGGCGTGGCGGCGCACGAGTGCGGCCATGCCATTCAGCACCAGCAGGCTTACGCCCCGCTGCAACTGCGCATGGCGGCGGTGGGCGTCACCAGCTTTGCCAGCCAACTGGTGTTGTGGATTCCGCTGCTCGG
>CAZIJO010000344.1:0-3545 GCA_964539515.1 uncultured Bifidobacterium sp.
GACGTTGACGCGCGAATGACAATCCCAGAACCGTTCGCAATCGCGTTCGAGCATCTCGACGTAGGCGAGCAGGTGATGCGCGAAATAGACGGGCTGCGCGCGTTGCAGGTGCGTGTAGCCGGGGATGATGACGTCGGTATTGTGCTCACCGAGCGCGACCAGCGCCCGTTGCAGGCCGACGATCTCGCCGAGCAGTGATTGGATTTCCTCGCGCAACCAGAGCCGCACGTCGAGCGCTACTTGGTCATTGCGCGAGCGGGCAGTGTGGAGCTTTGCCCCGGCGGGGACGCGTTCGGTCAGCGCGGACTCGATGTTCATGTGGACGTCTTCGAGTTCGGGTTTCCACTTGAACGTGCCGGCTTTGATCTCTTTTCCGATCTTATCCAGCCCGTGGACAATCGCCCGGCATTCCGCGGCGGTGAGCACGCCGATCGTTTTCAGCATGGTGGCGTGGGCGATGGAACCGGCGATGTCGTGACGCCATAAGCGCCAGTCAAAGGAGATGGATTCGGAGAAGGCGGCGACATCTTCGCCGGGACGGTGCGCGAAGCGACCACTGCGGGAAACCGGCGAGACGGCAGGGACGGGGGAAGTTTTTTTCATGCGGTTCAAACACATTCAATGTGGTGCGCGGTTGCGGAAAAGTCACTCTCAAACCGGAGTCCACGCGGCCCTGCGTCGGTTTTGGGGAACGAATGGTGGCCCCACGGGACCACCCGCGCCCCGGTAGCCGCGAGGTCGCCAATAAAAGCGATGAACACCAAAAAAATCCCGCTTCCGTTACCGAAAGCGGGGATGAATGGTCGGGGGCAAACCGCCGGCGGCTTACTTCGCGGGCGCCGGAGCGTTGGTCAAGGGCGGGATGACTTTTACCGAGCCATCCGCACTGACCTCCACATTGAGATCGAATTGATTCGTCTGGTCGCTCTTGGGTTGCAGCTGGGTCAGTTTCTGCGCGCCCTTCTGCTCGTCGGAGAACAATCCCTTGCGGATCCAATCGAGCCGGCGGGCGATGGAAAGTTCCTCCTTCAGCTTGGAAACTTGGGCCCGGAGAATGGCGAGATCGTTGAATTGGCGTTCCAATTCGGCTTTTTCCACCATCATGCGCTTGAGTTCCTTTTCGAGGAAGGCCTTGTCGCCTTCCGAGGCGGTGAGTTTGCGCTGGGTCTCCTCGATCTGCGTGGTCAGGTTGGTGAGGGCGGCGCTAAGGCCGATGGCCTTGTCGTCCAATTCGCGATTTTGGGTTTCCAAGGCGGCAATCTTCTGGTCGCGCAAGGCGACCGCGTTCTGGCTGGCCTTCAAGGTCGCTTCGGTATTCGACAGCGTGCCGGCCACTGCGGTGAACTTGTTGGTCAGGCTGGCAAATTCGTTGCGGGTGTTATTGAGTTCCGTGCGGGTGCTGGTCAGATCGTTGGTGAGCGCCGTATTGACCTGGCGCTGTTCGATCAGTTCGCCCGTGGTCTTCACCAACTTGTTGGAATGGTCCAGAATGGTTTCGACATCCTTGGCCTTTTCGACGGTGGCCTGCTTTTTGGAACTGATCAACACGACTGTCAAACCGAGACAAACAACTGCCAGGATGATCACGCCAATTAAATTTTTCATACGGTCGGAAAGTTTGCCGGGCACAACGAACTTTGGCAAGCACCTAAAAGGGAATAACCGGCCTGGTTGGGACTCGGCCACGGACGAGTTTGCGCCGGGGGAAACCCGGCTAAAGGGGCGCGGACCCGACAGCGAGCGGTCGCGCAAGATTTGCGCGGGGACGGATCCTCAATGCGCAATAACTGCGCGAAAAGCCGCGATGAACTTCGCAGATCCTTAGGTTTCAGCGGTGGCACGATCATTGCAAAGGCGCCAATTGTAACGCGATGTCGCACCGGTGCGGCTTTGCCATCTGAATTAACCAAATAACCAAACCAAAACCTAGCAGGAGAACGAGCACATGAAAGTTAACCAAATATTGTTGGCGACGGCCTTGTCGGTCGCTGTGGGCCTTGGCGCGACCCAGGCTTTCGCGCAGAATGATGGCGGCAATCAGCCGCGGCGGGAACGGCCGCCGGGCGACCCGGGCGGCGGCGACCGCGGACCGCGGAATTTTGATCCGGCGGAAATGCAGCGCCAGATGATGGAGCGGACCAAGGAACGTTTGGAAATCACCGATGAAACTGAATGGAAAGCCATCGAGCCGATGATCCAAAAGGTGAACGAAGCGCGCATGCAGACCTTCAGCGGCATGGGGCGCGGGATGTTTGGCGGTCGCGGCGGTCGCGGCGGCCCCGGTGGCCCCGGTGGCCCCGGTGGCCAGGCCAATCCCGAGGCCGATGCGTTGCAGAAAGCGATTGACGCGAAGGCGTCCAACGCGGAAATGAAAGCCGCCCTTGCCAAGTACGTCGAGTCCCGCAAGGCCAAGCAGGCCGCGTTGGAAAAAGCGCAGGCCGACCTGCGCAAGGTGCTCACGCCGCGCCAGGAAGCCATCGCGGCCTTGAGCGGGTTGCTCTGATCCAACCACTCGCCGGGGGCGGGGAGCGGGGAATTGCGCCATGACCGAGACCAAAGAACAGGACTCGCCGTTACGAACGTTGCTGGACCGCATGATCGCGGCCCGGCAATTGTCGGCGGTGGACGCAGAGAGCCTCTCGCGGTTCGGAGCGGCGTCTTCGTCGTCCTTCCAGAAAGAGGAGGACGTTCTGCGCTGGCTGGCGGGCGAGTACGAGCTCGGCTTTACCACCTTGGAGGAGGTGGAGCCGGATCGTCAATTGTTGTCACTTTTCCCCGCCCGTCTCCTGCTGAAGGAGGAGCTGCTGCCGCTCCGCCGGGTCAATGGGATGGTGGAAGTCGCCACCAGCCGGCTGTTCGCCACACAAGGCCTGGATGCGCTCAAGACCCTGACCGGCTTGAACCTCGCGCCGGTGCTCGCGCCCAGCGAGGCCATCCAACGCGAAATCAAGAAGCGCCTTGGCGTCGGCGCGGACACGATGGACACGCTGGCCGGGGAGTCGCTGCAGGTGGTGGACGAGGCCGTGGCCGAGGATACCGATCTCGACGTTGATGCCGAGGACGCCTCCATCATCCGTTTCGTCAACCAGGTGCTTCGCGACGCCATTGAGTTGCGGGCCTCGGACATTCATCTCGAGCCCTTCGAGCATGAATTTCACATCCGGTACCGCGTGGACGGCGTGTTGCAGGAAATCCCGGTGCCGGCCCAGATCAAACGCTTTCAGCCGGCCATCGTTTCGCGGCTCAAAATCCTGAGCCACCTCAACATCGCGGAGAAACGGCTGCCGCAGGACGGCCGGATCAAGATCCGCCTGGATGCGAACGAAGTGGATATCCGGGTGTCGGTGATTCCCATGCTGCACGGCGAGGCGGTGGTGCTGCGTTTGCTCCGGCAAAACGCCACCCTGCTCGGCATGAGCGAATTGGGCTTGGCCGCCCGCGAATTGAAATCCTTCCGGCGCGTGCTCGGCTTGCCGCACGGCATCATCCTGGTCACCGGCCCGACCGGCAGCGGCAAAACCACGACCCTGTACACCGCGCTCAAC
>CAZIJO010000344.1:3555-3794 GCA_964539515.1 uncultured Bifidobacterium sp.
ATCACCATCGAGGATCCGATCGAGTACCAGCTCAAGGGCATCAACCAGATCCAGGTTTCGGAAAAGGCCGGGTTGACGTTCGCCCGCGGGCTGCGCTCGATTCTGCGCCACGATCCGGACGTGATTCTCATTGGCGAAATTCGCGACCAGGAAACGGCGCAGATTGCCGTGCAGGCGTCGCTCACCGGGCACCTGGTGTTTTCCACGCTCCACACGAACGACGCGCCCGGGGCGGTGAC
>CAZIJO010000345.1:0-3753 GCA_964539515.1 uncultured Bifidobacterium sp.
CCTATTGTCGCACCATCGTGGTGGCCGGCCAGCTCGGCAAACCCATCAACACTTTCACCGGTCCGCAGATGAAGGAACTGCTGAACATCAAGCAGAGCCTCGGTTTCGTCGACCCGCGGTACGGCATGAAAGAGTGCGAACTCTGCGACAGCGGCGAATGGCGTCCGGGCGTTGCCTGCGCCGTACCGCCCAAACCGGAAACGGGCGCCGGTTACGATGCCGAGGCCGAAAAGGCGGTCCAGGCCATCACCGATCAAATTCTGGCGCAGATGAAGTAAAGGCTCAGGAGTTACGTTGCCCCATTCGGCAGGTCGGCCGGAACCGTCGCCTGGCCTTCAAAGTTCCCTCCCTAACCCACGACCGCGCCGTTGGTCTGCAATGCCATGGTGTGACGATCAAAATTTTCATCGTGGTTCCTGGCCGTTCCGCGGACGGCCTCCTCACTCTGGGGCGACTTCATGGCGGTACTGAAATCTTCCCCTCATTGAGCGAGGTTTGGGAAGAGGATCTATGAAGATTCTTTAGCCCGCGATTTGCGCCGGTGAATTCAGGAGCGGCGACAACCGGCCGCGTCATGTGGGAAGGATTGCTGGCAACGAATCGGAAACTATGGCGCCCTCACACACCGAAAACCGATGCCGTAGTAGGAGTTGTCCGGCGTGTCGCCGGCCCGAAAGGCACACCGGAAACAGCCGTTGGGCACGGGGCAGGTGTACCAGGCACCGCCTCGAACCGCGCGTTCGCCCGTCGAAACACTCGGCCCGCGCGTATCGCGCTGTGTGGCGCCGGCATTTGAATACCAAGTGTTGTCGTGCCAATCCCAACACCACTCCCACACATTACCGATCACGTCGTACAGGCCGTAGGCATTGGCGGTGAAGTATCCCACGGGACTCGTGTGCGGTTCCGGGCCGGAGGCGAACAAGGGGTTGTCCGCGTAGTTCGCCTGACTGAACGAGATCGTGTTGCCCCACGGGTACCGCAGTCCATTTGCGCCGCCTCGGGCGGCTTTCTCCCACTCCGCTTCCGTAGGTAAGCGATAGCCCACATTCCAGTTCACCCAGCCATTCAGCACCGCGAGCTGTCCCTGACGATAGACGGTGGTCTGCGCCGCGCTCGTGTAGTAGGCGGGCGTCAAACCCTCCTTCTCGCTCCGCGCGTTGCACCATTTCACCGCGTCAAACCAGCTCACGGTATGCACCGGGTGGCTCGCTGCCCGGCCTGAACCGGTATTGTCAAAACTGTAGCCGTGCAAGACGGCCCAGTTGTAAATCTCATCCCACAGCACTTTCGTCACTTCATACTTTTCCACGTAGAGTCCGGAGACATTAACGCTGTGGATCGGTCGCTCGTTGTCGGGGCCTTCGGAGAAAGTATCGCCCATGGTAAAATCGCCGGGCGGGATCCAGACCGTGTTGGTATTCGGAGTGCGAACAGCGCGATAAAATCGGTTGGTGGCCGAAGTGGGGTCGGTTAAGACGCTCGGCGAATTCGCAAGCTGACAGTGCCCGAGATGCCGCCAACGACTCGTGGGGGAGAGGCGATCCGTCCATTGAATCTGACAGGCTGAATTGCTGGCACCGGTCACGGTGATCTGCGTTTGCCCAGCACTCGTTTGGATGCTCAGACTTGGGAGCAGCTGAGCATTGCCGCAGGACGTCAGCATCCAAAAAGCAAACCACAACGAACACAGAATGGGGACGCGGTTGGTGATTCGAGTTTTCATGGGAGCGGGAGTCGGGTGACGCACGGCGAGCACGCGAGGGTTGCGAGGAAGAGGATGCGTTCTTTCATAAGGTTCATTCCATCGGTTTCGTTTGGTGGTGGCAGTTGGGTTGATCGGTCTGTTGGCTACCCCGCCTTCACCCGGAAAAACTTCATCGCACCGGCGGTGCTGATGATTTGCGGATTGGCCTGGTTGGGGGCCGGCTGCCAGTCCGGCGACGTCAGGTTCGCGGTCTGTTCCAGCACACCCGCGCCGGACCACGACAGGCTCAACGTCAGGTCCGCATTGCGGAGCAAGGTCGGTGAAGGCGGTAAGTCACGGACAAGCGCCAGGGTGAACCCGTTTCCAGCGGCAATGGCAAAGGCCGGAGGAATACCCGCGGGCTGAGTCAGCAGGCCCAACTCGTTGTAACTCCAGTTGATGACGGAGCCGTCGCTATTCAGTACGATGCTGTGAATTAATCCCGCGGCGATGGCAACCACTCCGCTTCTGGCCGCGGCAGTCACCGTCGTTTGGCAGGAGTCGTTCGCTCCCCAAGCCACTACCGAGCCGTCACCTTTCAAGGCCAAAGTGTGAGCGAGTCCGGCCGCAATTGCGGTAAAGCGTGGTCCCGTCGCCACATAGGGTAGGAACTCGGCCCCCCAACTCACAACGGTGCCGGAAGGGCGGTTGGTTTGGGCTTGTGCGAGTGGGGCAAGCGCCAAGAGCGAGAGGAGAGCGATGGAAAGGCATCGCGAACTGGGTACGCGGCTCGCACTGGGTCGGACGCAGCGTTTCACAGTTTTGTCTTCATGGTTATACCGTCGCCGTGGGAAATGCCTGGCCGAATCTGCTATGGCCTCCAATCTGGATGGTCTCCTTTGCTCCGCAGCAGGGTCAGTTCGCCGGTGGCGAGGGTCAGTTTATGAAGTTCGGCTCCATCCGGTGGAGGCCCTGCCCTGCCTGATCCGAGGCGAAACGCCACCTGCGTGTCGTCGGGTGACCAGCTTGGCCAGAGGACAGAAATGTCGTAGTCGGTCACCTGCGTCAGCCCTGAGAAGTCCGCATTCATGATGTACAGCTGCCAAAAGTTGGTCGTGTTCGCCCCGCTGACGAAGGCGAGCCGGTTGCCGGTGGAATCCCAACTCGGAAGGAGGCTGTGGGCCAAATCCAGCGTGGTCTTGGTGCCGCTGGCAATATCCAGAATCCTGATGCGCGGCCCGAACGGTTGAAGGCCAGTTGCCTGATCAGAGAAGGCAATCCGGGTTCCGTCGGGCGACCAGACCGGCCCGTAAAAGTCTCCATCGCTGATATGCACCGGCGTGCCGACCTTCGGTTTGTTCCCTTTGGCGGATGGATTGACACTCACAATCCAAAGGCCGCTCGGGCCGGGTGGCGACAAGGCGGCGCTCACGTAACAAATCATCGAGCCATCAGGCGACCAATCCGAGCCGACGGTTCCGGAAGCTGGAGCCACGGTGAATGTCCCGGCACCGTTGGCGTCCATGACCTGAACGGCGCCCGCCCGATGGAACAGGATGTGGCTTTGGCCTGGTCGCCACGAGGGGAAGATGGAATTCGTGGATCCGGTGGTTAATTGCCTCACATCGGTTCCGTCCACGTTCATCGTGAAAATCTGTTGGTTTGTCGTGTAGGAAACAGTTTGTCCTCCTCGCGAGAAATTCGTCGCGATGGCTGAGGCGTAGAACACGATACGTTCCGCTGCGGCGTGCCGGGTTACTCCAAACGTCACGAGCAGCGCGAGCGCCGCCCTGAACAAGGTTTTGGTGGTGTTAGATTTGATTTTCATGGTTCAAATGGTTTTAGGTTGTGCTGTGCTTCACCCTCGTAAGCGAGATTTCAGGGGAAAACCTATCAGCGGTCGGAGAGAACTTTTTCCAGGCAGGGTCGTCGCGCTGCGATGACCCGGCCCGCGTTCGGCGGGCCGCGCTGTCTTACTTTCCCGCCGCGTTGATCTGCCGGGCCAGCCAGGCGCGCGCGTAGGCCCAATGGCGGTCGGCGGTGGGAACGGAAATACCGAGGACCTC
>CAZIJO010000346.1:0-3744 GCA_964539515.1 uncultured Bifidobacterium sp.
GATTGCCGGCGATGTGCTCGAACCCGTGACCAGCGATGGCATTGTGGGAGCGAGCCTGCTCGTTTGTGGCCCCTGGGACGAGGCGGGCAATGCGCAGGCCAACGCCACACAGAAATTGATCACGCGGGAAGACGAACTCGAGGACACCTTGAGCGTCGTTGGCCAGACCTTCCTCGGGCTCACGCTCAACTGCGCCCGCTGTCATTCCCATAAATTTGATCCCATTCCCCAGGAAGAGTATTACCGGATCAAGGCAGTGTTCGAAGGGGTGAAACACGGCGAACGCTCCATCGCCACCGAAGCCGAGACGAAGGCGCGGGACGAACGGATCGCGGCGCTCAAAAAGGAGATTGCGGATGGGCAGGCGGCGGTTGCCCGCATTGAGGCGGAAGGCTGGAAGCTGGCCGCTCAGGAACGTCCGGCGGCCGGCGGGGAACCGGGGCCGGCGGCGTTGGCGCGCTGGACATTTGAAGGCGGGACGAATGCGGTGATGCCGGGTGATTTGCAGGGCGGAGCTAAAATCGAAAATGGACGCTTGCGGCTGGGTCAGGCCGGGGCGTTCTACCAGACGGCGCCGCTGCCGCGCGATATTCGGGAGAAAACCATGGAAGCCTGGGTGGCGCTCGCGGACTTGCAGCAGGGGGGCGGGGCGGCCATTTCCCTCGAGACCGAAGACGGCGGGGTGTTCGACGCCATCGTTTTCGGCGAACGCCAGCCGCGGAAATGGATTGCCGGCAGCAGCGGCTTTGAACGGACGAAAGACCTCGAAGCCCCGGAGGAGACCGCACCACCCGGAGCGTTGATTCACCTGGCCATCGTGTATCGGGCGGACAACAGCATCGCGGTGTTTCGCAACGGCGAGCCCTACGGCAAACCTTACACCCCCGGCAGTCCGCTCCAGACTTTCAGAGCCGGCCAGGCGCGGATCGTCCTGGGCATGCGACACAAAGGCGGCGGGCGGCCGTGGCTGACCGGCGAAATCAAGCAGGCGGCGCTCTATGACCGGGCCTTGCGGGCGGAGGAAATCGCGGCGTCCTTTCGGGCGGGCGGATTTTGGATTCCCCAATCCGAGGTGCTCGCCCGGCTCAGTGCAGAGCAGCGCGCGGCACGCGAGGCAGCGCTGGCCGAGATAACGCGTTCGCAGCAGGCGCTCGAGGGGCTGAAGCCATTGCCGGTATCTTATGCCGGCCGGCGAATTCAGCCGGCGCCGACCAAACGGCTGCGGCGGGGCGATGTCACCGCGCCGGAAGAAGTGGTGACGCCCGGGGCGCTCTCGGCCATCGTCGAGCTGGAGCCGGAATTTGGTCTGCCGGCCGATGCGCCCGAAGCGCAGCGGCGGCTGAAGTTTGCGGCCTGGCTGGCGGACCCCGCCAATCCACTGCCGGCGCGGGTGATGGCGAACCGCATCTGGCATCTGCATTTCGGGCAGGGCCTGGTGGCGACCCCGAACGACTTCGGCGTGAGCGGCGCGCGGCCAAGTCACCCCGCGTTACTGGATTGGCTGGCGGTAAAGTTCATGGAAAGTGGCTGGAGCGTGAAAGCGCTGCATCGGCTGATCGTGACCTCGGATACGTATCGCCAGAACTCGGCGCCAAATGCGAAGGCCGCGGCGATTGATGCGGACGACCAACTGCTCTGGAGGTTTCCGCCGCGCCGGCTGGAAGGGGAAGTCGTGCGCGACGCGATGCTGGCGGTGAGCGGGCAGATCAACCTGACCGTGGGCGGGCCCAGCTTCCGGCCGTTCGACGCCATGAAGTTTCCGGCGAACGCCTATCTGCCCGCCGACAAGATTGGTCCGGGGTTCAACCGGCGCACGGTCTATCGCATGAACGTAAACTCCGGCAAGGAGCCGTTGATGGACGCCTTCGACTGCCCGGATCCATCCGTGAAAACTCCCCGGCGGGGTGTCACCACGACGCCGTTACAAGCACTGGCGCTGATGAACAACTCGTTTGTCCAACGGCAGGCCGGCCATCTCGCCGAACGCGCGCTGGCGGAATCCAACCAGGATTTGCCGGCCGCCGTGCAGAACGCCTATCGCCTCGCGCTCGGCCGTTCCCCGACCGCCCCGGAGGCGAAGCGGGCCCTCGCCGCCGCGAAGGACCGCGGGCTCGCGAATGTCTGCTGGGCGTTGCTTAACTCAACCGAATTCATTTACGTCCGGTAACTGCCCGCCGCCGCCGTTGCTCCCGCAGCTTTCGGGAGGGCGCTTTCGTTGCCATCAAGCTAAGGGCTCAGGCTGGCGTTCAATTGGCCGGGCGTGACTTCCCCTTCCCAGCGGCTGATGGCGACCGTGGCAACGCTGTTGCCGATGAGGTTGGTAATCGCCCGGCACTCGCTCATGAAGCGATCAATGCCCACCAACAAAGCAAGACTCTCAATCGGTACGGTCGGGAGCACGGCGAGCGTGGCCGCCAGCGCGATGAATCCGGCCCCGGTGACGCCGCTCGCGCCTTTCGAGGAAAGCATGGCCACCAGCAGCAGCGTGATTTGGTGCCGCAGATCGAGCGGCGTGTTGGTTGCCTGCGCGAGGAAGATCGCCGCCATCGCCATGTAAATGTTCGTGCCGTCGAGGTTGAAGCTGTAACCCGTCGGCACCACAAAATTGACCGTCGCCGGCGCGCAACCCAGCCGTTTCATCTTTTGCATGATGCCCGGCAGCGCCGTCTCGCTCGAACTGGTGCCGAGCACGAGCAGGATTTCCTCCTTGATGAAGCCCAGCAGGCGGAAGATCGAGAAACCCGCGATCCGGGCCACGAGGCCGAGCACCACGACGACGAAAACGAAGGACGTGAGATAGAAGCCGCCCATCAACTTGAGCAGGAGACTGAGCGATCCCAGTCCGTAGCGGCCGACGGTGAAGGCCATCGCTCCCAGCGCGCCAAACGGGGCCAGCCGCACGATCAAACTGAGGATGCCAAAGAACAGTTGCGATCCGGTGTCAATGGCTCGGAGCACCGGCTGGCCGCGTTCCCCCAGCGCACTGAGCGCAAAGGCGGTGAACAGCGCCACGACCAGCACCTGCAACACGTCGCCTTTCGCAAAGGCATCAAAAAAACTCGTTGGGACGATGCTGAGCAGAAAGGGCACGATGGCCAGGGAATGGGCCTGTTTGCCGGCTTCCCGGCTGGCGGCGACGGCCTCCGGATCGAGCGTCGCCGGGTCAATGTTAAACCCCGCCCCCGGCTTGAGGAGGTTGACTACGACGAGGCCGATCACCAGGGCGAGCGTGGAGATCACCTCGAAATACACCAGCGTCTTGGCGCCGACGCGGCCGAGCTTTTTCATGTCCGACATGGAGGCGACGCCGTGGACGACGGTGCAAAAAATGATCGGGGCAATGATCATCTTGACCAGCTTGATGAAGCCATCGCCCAGCGGCTTCAGGGCAACTCCGGTCTCCGGCCAGCGCCAGCCAATGGCGATGCCGACGGCCACCGCGATCAGGACTTGAAGGTAGAGAACTTTGTACCACGGCTTTTTGGGAAGGTTGGGCATACGAGTGGTTTTGGGTGAATTGCGATCGGATCGGTTACGGATAATGAACTGGGGAGGCTGAATGAACGTGTTTCTGTCTGTTGATCAATTCTTGAGCAGGGGCAGCCAACCGAGCTTTTGGTGAAGCCGCTCCGAGCCGGAGTTACGCACTTTGGAGCTGGCTTCCTTGGGATCAATCCTGCCCCACAGCAGTCCACAGCGGAGGCAGAAATGCAGGTGATCCGGCACAACGATGCAGTCGTTAGC
>CAZIJO010000347.1:0-1450 GCA_964539515.1 uncultured Bifidobacterium sp.
AAATAAGTTCATTTCTTCGAAGTCCGGCAAGCCCTTCGCCGCCTATTTGGTGATGGATCAGAAGGGCAAGGTCACCTTTGATTTCCCGCCGCGTGACGGGGAATAAGCGCCGGAAGATCTTGAATCGCCATGCGGCACGGGTAAACGGCGCAAGGCGATTAATTTGGTTTTGAATCTCGCTTTGACATCGGAAGCGCCCGCGAGCGCCGACTCCTGGATGGCCAGGTTCTTCGTCCATCTGGCCACGGATCGCGGGGCATCGATTTACACCCAGCGAAATTATCGGCAGGCCTTGACGGAGTTTTACCGCTGGCATCGCGAGGAGCGCCAGCCGCCGCCGTCGTGGGAAAACTTGGAACGGGACGACTTTCGAAACTACCTCCGTTTCCTGGGGCGACAGAAACTGGGTCGTGCAGCCATTGCGCTGCGATTTTCGGCGTTGCGGTCCTTCTACAAGTATTTGATCCGGCAAGGCGCGGTGGCGACCTCGCCGATGAAGAACCTTTCCCTTCCGAAACCAGGCCGGCGCTTGCCAAAATTTCTCTCCGTGCAGCAGATGAGGGATTTGCTGGACGCGCCGATGAAGCATCTGGACCAGCCAAAACGGAAATCGGCAGGCAGACCAATTTCGGTCACGGCGTGCCACCGCGACGTGGCGATATTAGAGACCATTTACTCTTGTGGCTTGCGGGTGAGTGAACTTTGCGCGCTGCGCGTAGTGGACTTGCATTGGGAGGAACAATTCGTTTCCGTGCGGGGAAAGGGTAAAAAAGAGAGACATGTGCCTATTAGTAGGACGGCATTGGGAGCGATTGAACGTTATTGGGGATTGCTGGCCAAGCGGCCGGAGGGGACTTCACCTGTTTTCATGGCGGAGACGAAAAAGCTGTCACCGCTAAGTCGCGTCATGTTGCAACGACGGTTGAAGGTCTATTTAGCGTTGGCAGGGCTTGATCCAACAATAACCCCTCATAAATTGCGGCACAGTTATGCCACGCACTTGCTGGACGCCGGCGCCGACTTGCGGAGCGTCCAGGAACTGTTGGGCCATGCACACATGGTGACGACCCAGGCCTATACCCACGTCACGACGGATCGATTGAAGCAGGCATATGAGCAGGCCCATCCGCGAGCCTGAGATGGCATCGGGTTTGCGGATGGCAAAGTGATCGGAGACTCATCACTCAGGCTGCTGAGGAGTCTTGGTTGCCCTGCGAGGAGGTCAAACAACCGGTGCCCCTGCGGGCAAAAGTGGTTGTCACCTCTGACAGTTGTTATCGGCCGGGCCAACAAAAACTTGAAGACACGAATATTGTCATGTTGTGCCGGCGAACTTTGGTTGCGGGATTGATTGATTCTTGGCGTTCAGCGCTGGGTCAAAGCCTCCCGAAAATCATCCCCCAGCAACTTCTGATTTTGCTGGCCACGATGTCACCACTGGTTGCTTCGG
>CAZIJO010000347.1:1460-3719 GCA_964539515.1 uncultured Bifidobacterium sp.
TGCACTAACCAACTATGTCTGGGATGGTAATGGGAATGGGAATAATTCTAGGTGGAACCGCGTACAAAACTGGAGCCCAACCAACACCGCGCCACCGGCTAACGCCCTTGGAGGGTTGACCAACACTGTGATCACGTTTGAGGGTGTGCTCAAACTGTCGCCGATCATGGACAATTCCTATTTCATTCATTCCTTGATCTTTGGCTCGACCGCCGGCGCATTCACTTTGTCATCGCAGCAGGCCAGCGACGTTCTGACCATCGGTGCGGGTGGGATTGTTAATAACAGCGCCAACGTAGAGACAATCCTGAGCAGTCTGAGTTTGAGCAACGCGCAGACCTGGAACGCCAGTTCCGGCAACTTGACTATCCAAGGGGCGGTCAATTTGGGTGCGAATATATTGACGCTGGACGGGCCGAACAACGTTGCGATTAACAATGTGATCCAGGGGACCGGAGGACTTATCAAGCACGGCGGGGGTGCACTGACACTGGGGGGCGCGGGCGCGAACACCTTTTCCGGCGGTACAATGTTGGATGGGGGAACCATCACGTTGGCCAAAGCCAATGCACTCGGCACTGGTCCGCTGACCGTCAATTCGGGAAATCTGAACATCGGCGATTTTAATCAAACCGTTGGAACAGTGTCGTTGTTTGGCGGGTCGATTTCGGGCGCAACTGGCTTGCTCAGCGGATCGTCTTACCAGGTGCAATCCGGAACCATCAGTGCGCGTTTGGGTGGTTCTGGTGGATTGATCAAGTCCAGTAGCGGAATCGCAACCTTAACCGGGGCGAACTTGTACAGCGGTGGCACCATGATCAACGGTGGTACGCTCGCGGTGAATAATCTGCTCGGCAGCGGCACCGGGAACGGGTATGTTTCCATTAACAATGGCGGCACTCTTCTGGGATTTGGTAACCTCACGGGCCCGGTGACAAACTCCGCGGGCGGCATTCTCTCCGCCGGTGGAGGAGTTGGCTTGCTGACGACGGGACCTGAATTCTGGTTGGGCGGGTCGACTTACCGCTGGGAAATCAGTGACGCCGGCTCCAGCGCCGGAGTTGGCTGGGACTTGCTGAACATCGCCGGTGCACTGACCATTTCCGGCACGGCAACTGACAAGGTGTTTATTGACGTCGTGAGCCTGACCCTGGCCGGCTTGCCGGGTGCGGCGGGTAATTTTGATCCGACGCAGAATTATGTCTGGACCATCGCGCGTGCATCGACAGGGATAGTTTTCGCGCCCGGCGAGAGCGAACTATCGGTTTTCGCGTTGCTGACGGGTGGGTTCGTTAATCCGGCGGTAGGCGCGAGTTTCAGTGTGGCCACCGCCAATGGCGGCCAGGATTTGAATTTGATTTATACCGTGCCGGAGCCGGAAAAGTGGATGTTTTTGGTCATGGGTATCTGTGGCTACTTATATGGCCGCAAATGGTCGCGTTGACCGTGGTCGTGGTTAAGGTGGTTTGTTGCTGCCCGTCCTTCCGCAACTCAAATCTGCGGTTTTAGGTTGCCTGTTGAAACTTCAACTTTGAGCTCAACCCCGTCGCTGTCGGCTCTCGCCATCCGCTGACCCGGGAAGCCCGCAGGCCTGCAGGCCCACAACCACAAAATTCACGTTTGCGTTGATCTGCCGTTCTTCATAGCTTTCGGTGGTTTAAGCATGAAAGTTTTTATTGATGGTAAGTATTTCGACGAAAGGAATGCGAAAGTCTCGGTCTTCGATCACGGGTTGCTTTATGGCGATGGCGTGTTCGAAGGCATTCGGGCCTACAATGGCCGCGTGTTCAAACTCAGGGAGCACATCGACCGGCTCTTTTGCTCGGCCAAGGCGATCCTGCTGGATCTGCCGCTCTCGCACGCCGAGTTCATGCGCGCCACCATCGAGACTTGTCGTCGCAACAAGATTCGCGACGGCTACATCCGGCTTGTGGTGACGCGCGGTGTGGGGACGCTCGGATTGAACCCCAACCGCTGCAAAAGCCCCTCGCTGATCATTATTGCCGGCCGGATTCAACTCTATCCCAAGGAAATGTATCAGCGCGGGATGGAGATTGTCACGGTGCCTACGACGCGCAATTTGCATAACGCGTTGAATCCGGCGATCAAGTCACTGAATTATCTAAACAACATCTTGGCGAAGATCGAGGCGAACAATGCGGGTTGCGAGGAAGCGATCATGCTCAATGCCGAGGGCTTTGTAGCGGAATGTACCGGGGATAATCTGTTCATTGTGAAAGGGGGTAAGGTGTTTACTCC
>CAZIJO010000348.1:0-3695 GCA_964539515.1 uncultured Bifidobacterium sp.
ACCCGGTCCACGAGAATTTCCCCGCCGCCACCGGGAATGGAACCCAGTCCTGCCGCCTTGAAATCACCGATGATTTGCGCCAAGGGCTCGTTGAACACCTCGCGGAAATGAATGAACTCGCTCGGACTGAAGCCATGAATGTTCACCTGCGGAAACCGGCCTTTGATGTGCGCGAGCAGATCGAGATACCATTGCTTGGTTAACTTGGGATGATGTCCGCCCTGCATGAGAATCTGCGTCCCGCCGAGCGCGATTGTTTCCTCAATCTTCCGGTCCATTTCGTCGAAGGAAATGACATAGGAATCCGCGTCCTTCTCCGTGCGATAGAACGCGCAGAACTTGCAATAGACATTGCAAACGTTGGTGTAATTGACGTTGCGATCCACGTTGTAGGTGACGATCGCGTTGCCTCGCCCGGCGTAGGCGCTGGCTTTGGCGAGCTGGCGGCGGCGATCGGCGAGGGCGCCGAGTTCTTCCAGCGGCAGCGAATAGAGGCGGAGTGCCTCCGCCTGGTCGACTCGCTGGCCGGCCCAAACTTTCTCGAGCAATTCGTCGAGGGACGCGTCGTAAATCACGCCCTCAGACTAGCCAATAACTCATCCGTTGCAACCGCGCGCTACGGCCGGTCTTTGCGGGAGAAAAGCCCGGCCGGATTTATTCCGCCGCGGACGGACGGTGGTTTGTCATCGGCGTTGCAGGGGAAACGGTCACGGATTGTGATTTACCCCCGCCCACAAACGCCCAAATTGCCAGCAGGAACGTCGCGAAGGCCACGCCGAGGATCAGGCGGATAATGAACCGGTCCCGCCGGCTCATGCGGTGCGCCATTTCAAATCCACAATCCGGGCATGCTCCGGGTGCGCCGGGTCAATCGAACGCAGCTCCAGCTGCAAGCCGTCGGCCCGCGCGGTTGCCCGCACCCACCCGGCCGGATTACCCGCCAAAAAGGTGTAGGCCACCGGCGGTAAATTGACCAGATGGATGCCGCTGGAGTCCACCGTCACCTTCCAGTTGTGGGTGTGACCGAAGATGAATGCCTTCACCTGCGGCCGCGGACGGATAACCTGGAACAACTCCTCCGTGTCCTTCAGCCCGCGGGCACTTTCCGCCGTGCCCGGATTATGGTGAATCAACACCACCGCCGGCCGCTCGCGATTGGCATCCAGTGATTTCGCGAGCCAGGCCAGTTGCGCCGACCCGAGCGACCCGGGAGTGACCAGCGTCTGCTCCAGCGAATCGAGCACGAACCAGTTCACGAGGGGGGACTGGATAAGCGTCACCTGCTTGTCCGCCACCGGCCGTCTCGCCGTTTGTTGCGCCTCGAGCGCAGCCCAGAAATTCGCGCGCTGATCGTGATTGCCCAGGGCGAGGTGCACCGGCAGGCCGCCGCCGCGCAATGGCGCCAGCAAGCCGGTCAAGGCCGCGTAATCACCCGGCTCGCCCTTGCTGAACGCGCAATCGCCCACAATAAAGACCCCCGCCGGCCGTTGCGCCAGGGCCAGCAACTCCTGCGACACGGTTTTCAGGTGGGTCGTCATGTTAATGCTGCGCTCGATACGCGACGGGTCGGCGGCAATGTGCGTGTCGGCCAATAGCGCCCAGGTGTTCTCGTCCGAGCGGCGCGCGGCGGCGAATAGAGCGGGCGCAACCGCCAGCCCGGCGCCGGCGCGCAAGGTTCGGCCCAGAAAAGCCCGGCGGGAAAGCGGTGGGAGATGAATCGGCATGCCGTTTCCTACGCCGACCAGCCTTCCGTCTCAAGGAGAAACTGGCGGCATCCGGCCGGCCGGCCGCAGCTTGAATGAACTTGCGCGCAACCGGCGCTGCGTTGAAGATTTCGTCGCGTTGCAGTCCGGTTGGAAACTGCGCCGCGCATGCAGACTGAAACCAGCCAAACTCGCCAGCCCTCGTGGTTGCGGACGATCGTCATCGGCCGCAATCCCCGCCGCACGCTCATCCGGATTGTCGTGGTGGTGGTCACGATTCTCGTGCTCCGGGCATTCGTTGTGGTGCCGATCCGGGTCACCGGGCCGAGCATGCTGCCCACCTACCGCGGCGGCCGCATCAACTTCGTCAACCGCCTCGCCTACCTCCGGCATGAACCACGCCGCGGGGACGTGGTGGCCATCCGCCTGGCCGGGGAAAGCGTCATGTTCATGAAGCGCGTGGTCGGTCTGCCGGGCGAAACCATCGAGTTTACCAACGGCCGCCTCCTCATCAATGGCCGCTTTCTGGAGGAACCGTATGTGAAATTCAAGTGCAGTTGGGATTTCGTTCCGGAGCGCTCCAAACTGGGTGAAGACGAATACTACGTCGTCGGCGACAATCGCTCCATGGCGCACAATGATCACACGCAGGGTGCCGCCCGGCGCGCGCGCATTGTCGGCAAAGTCCTGCTATGAAGCTCGCGCTGCGGATGGTTTTACTGGGGGCCGTGGTCGCGCTGGGAATCTGGCTGTGGCTCTATTTTCATCCCTCGCCCGAAGCCGCCGTCCGCCGCCGGCTCGCGGAGGTCGCCCGGACCGCCTCCTATACCGAGCCGGGTGGTTTGATTGCCCGCGCGGCCCGGGCTCAAAAACTCGCCGGTTACTTCGCCCCGGAAGTCTCCATCATCATCGATCTTCCGGGCCAGTCCCGCCACGAAGCCGCCAGCCGCGATGACATCATGCGAAACGCGCTGGGAATGCGTGCCTATATCCAATCCCTCAAAGTCTCCCTGCTCGACCCCGACATCACCATCGGCGCGGATAAAAAATCCGCCCTCGTGGACCTCACCTTGCGCGCCGAGACCCCGGGCGACCAGTACCTGATCGTGCAAGAAATCAAATGCACCCTGCGCGAGGTGGACGGTGAATGGCTCATCCTCCGCGTCGAAACCGTCCGCACCCTCAATCGCGCGCCCACCCGGCGTTCGATTGATGCCCCCGTGCTCACGTGAATCAACCGGCCCTCCAACATCTCCGCCGCGCTGACAAGGTGCTGGCCCGCGTCATAAAAAAAGTCGGGCCGTGCCCGCTGACCCCCCGCCGGGGCGTGCCGCCCTATCAGGCCCTGGTCAAATCCGTCACCTACCAGCAACTCAACGGCAACGCCGCCGAAACCATCTTCCGCCGGATGCTCGCGTTGTTTCCCGGTCAGAAGTTCCCCGCGCCCACGGACATTGTTGCCATTGCGGATGAAAAGCTGCGCAGCGCCGGGCTGTCCCGCGCGAAAACCGCGGCCATCAAGGACATTGCCGCCAAAACCATCGAAGGCGTCGTTCCGTCGCGACGGATCATTGCAAAATGGGCCGACGCGGAAATCATCGAACGGCTCACCACCATTCGCGGCGTCGGGCCGTGGACCGTGGAGATGCTGCTGATGTTCACCCTCGGACGGCCGGATGTGTTGCCCGCGACGGATTACGGCGTGCGCAGCGGGTTTGCACGGGTTTACGGATTGAGAGAATTACCCGCCCCCAAGGAACTGCTGGCGTACGGCGAACGCTGGCGACCGCATCGCAGCGTGGCTTCCTGGTATATGTGGCGCGCACTCGAGTTGTAGCCGCCGACGTGAGGAGGCGGAATCCCCAGCCAACATGCCATACCGCCTCCTCACGTCTGCGGCTACGCCCCCCGGACGAGAACTCTCGACTCACCGCCCCTCCCTCCGTAACGTCACCCCGTGTTCGCGGCCTGCCTGTCCACCCTCCTCTTCTC
>CAZIJO010000349.1:0-3647 GCA_964539515.1 uncultured Bifidobacterium sp.
CTCGCTGCGGCCGACGATGCCGAGTTCGTAATCCTCCGATTCGAGCAACGGCTGGTACGACACCACTTGCTTCATGTCACGCGCGGCCTTCAAGGCATTCGTGACAATCTCCTTGAGTTTCGGCACGTCGAACGGCTTCAGCAAATAATCGTACGCCCCGAGCTTCATCGCTTCAATGGCCGTGGCCGTCGTGCCGTACGCGGTCATCAGGATGACGAGGAGCTTGGTGTCCAACTGCCGGATGCGGCGGAGGGTTTCCAGGCCGTTGATGCCACCCATACGGATGTCCATCAGGACGAGGTCGGGCTTGAGTTTGGGGATCAAGGTCAGCCCTTCCTCCCCGCTGGACGCCGTGGAAATCTCGATCTCCGGCGAGTCGAATATCCGGCGGAACGAGTACTGCACGTCCGCTTCGTCATCTATCAACAGCAGTTTGCTCATGGGGTTTTCCAATCCGTCACGGCGCAGTCTATCAATAAATAGAGGGCGGAACAGGGAATTTTGATGGTAGGGGAAGAATGGTGGCGCGTTCGCGCACACCTTCAGCTGGGGCGGCCACCGTGAATTGGAACGCCGCGTTTACGCTAGCATCACCCGCTGCTGCCGCCGGCAGTCGGCGCTCCGTGGCCCTGTGCAAATTCGTCCTAATGGAGACATCCGCTCGTCCAGCACCGCCCTTGTGTTCACCAATCCGTCGGCTGGTAATCCTTGAGAAACTTGCCCCAGACATGCTCGCCGGTGTTGATGCCGGCGATGATGGGATCCACGATGCGCGCCGCACCGTCCACAATGTCCAGCGGCGGATGAAAACGATGCTCCCGAACCTTGCGCGCCGCGATCGTCACCGGGTCCTCGTCGGTCACCCAGCCGGTGTCCACGCTGTTCATGTGGATGCCGTCCGCGTGATAATCCGCCGCCGAGGTGCGGGTCATCATGTTGAGCGCCGCCTTCGCCATGTTCGTGTGCGGATGGCGCGTCGTCTTGAACTTCCGATAGAACTGGCCTTCAACGGCGGAGACATTGACGATGTGCTTGTCGCGTTCCGGGGTGCGGAGCAGCAGGGGCTTCAGGCGGGCATTCAGGATAAACGGGGCGATGGCATTCACGAGCTGGACTTCCAGCAACTCCACCGCCGGCACTTCCGCCAGCATCAGGCGCCACGAGTTGCGCTCGCGCAAATCCACCTGCTGCAAATCCTGGTCGAGTTGACCGGCAGGAAACAACGCCTGCTGGGCCGCGAGTTCGTCCGGCAGCAGCGGCACTTGCGACAACTCGGCGGCGTGCGTCAGCCCCGCCACTTCGGACATCCTTCGTTGCACCACGACGGCATCGCCTTCGGGTAACATGTGATAGCCGCGCAAGCCCTCGTAAGCACCGAGCAGTTTGCGCGCACGTTCCGGCAGTTTGTTCAGCGAAGCCGTTTCCCGTTCCATCATGTGGCGATAAAAATCGGGCGGTCGCCGCACCGTCTGACAGGCGTTGTTGATGATGAAATCCAGCCGAGGCCGCGTCGCCAGCAAATGCCGGCAAAACGCCTCCACGCTCGGCGTGTGCCGCAAATCCAATCCGAAGATCTCGAGCCGGTGGCCCCATTCCGCAAAGTCGGGCTCGGCGGCATAGCGCAACGCCGAGTCACGCGGAAAGCGGGTGCTGACGATGAGTTGCGCCCCGGCCCGCAACAGCTTGATCCCCGCCTGATAACCGATCTTCACCCGGCCGCCGGTGAGCAGCGCCACGCGGCCGCGCAAATCCGCCAGCTCGCCCCGCTTGCGGAAATTCAACTCCGCGCACGGCGGGCACAATTGGTCGTAGAAATGATGAATTGTTGTGTAGTCACGTTTGCAAATGTAGCAGTTCTGGGGCTCGACGACTTCGCGAAACTCGGGGTCATCCTTAACCTCCTGCGGCTCGAGGTTAGGGGGTGGCAGCAGGTTCGGAGTCGTGAACACAGGCTTCTTCCGCAGCTGGCGAATCCCGGTCTGGTTGAGCTTGCCCTGATCGCGCTGGCGCTTGTCCGCCTTGCGCTGGCGCACTTTGGCCTTCACCAAGCGCCGGCGCTCGCTCACGTCGGGCGAGTAAATTTCGCCCGCGGCCCGGAGCAGCCGGTTGCGTTCCTCGACCGACAGCCCGGCGAGCAGGGTGCGATTGCGCGCCACACTTTCCAGCAACTCGACGGCGGCCCGCAGGCGCTCTGCTATTTGGTGGCCATTAGCAGGCATCAGCGATGTTTCAGCAGCTTCTTCAGCCGACCAGTTGTCTGCTCGCGGTCCAGTTCGCTGGAAGCAACCCCGAGGGTCAATGCCTCCCATGCATCAACATCGAGTTTCTCATGGCGCAGCAGGTGATTCTCACTCAAGAAGACCAGACAGGTGGCGAGCGCGGTGCGCTTGTTTCCATCAACAAACGGATGATTGTTGCAAAGGTAGAAATGATAGGCGGCGGCGACTTCAACTGGGTCCGAGAATAATGGCGCCCCCATCATGGTGGCTTGCGGGGCCGCCACCGCCGATTCCAGAAGCGCTTCATCGCGCAAACCAGCCGAGCCACCGTGAGCCGCCAGCACCTCCCCATGGATCGCTTTTACGGCCGCAACCATTGGATGGAAGAGCGGCTTGCTCATGCCAGCCGTCGGAACAACTCGGAATTCTTACGGATTAAACGCCGCGCCGTTGCCGTGGCCTGCTTTGGTTCAATGGTACGCCGCACCGGGGTCAAAATGATCGCCCCCCCGGCATGGACGGTGACGGTGACTTGATCGCCAACTTTCAGGCGCGTGAGATCCATCAACGCCGCGTCGAAAATCAATCCCTGCGAATTACCCACCTTCGAAATGGTCTTTGTCATGTTGTAATACTATGTTTTACATCGCCGTGCGTCAAGCGAGTCGCGGGCGCCCCGCTCAAGCCAGCGCCTGATACCCCCAGCGCAACATCCGCTCCGTGGTTTCCCAGTTGAGGCACGCATCCGTGATCGAGACCCCATATTTCAATTCGCTGACGGGCCGGGGAAACGGCTGGTTCCCCTCGTGCAAATGGCTTTCCACCATCATGCCGATCACCGAGCGGGTGCCGCCGGCGCGCTGCTCAATGACGCTGCGCCAGACATCCTCCTGCCGCGCGTGCTGTTTCTCGGAGTTGGCGTGGCTGCAATCCACCATCATCACGGGCGGCAAGTTGCATTTCTTAAGCGTGGCCTCCGCGTCGCGAATGCTGTCGGCGTCATAGTTGGTGCGGGCGCGGCCACCGCGCAACACCACATGACCGTCCACGTTGCCGGTCGTGCGCACGATGCTCGTGGCGCCATCGGCGTCGATGCCCAGAAAACTATGCGAATGCCGGGAAGCACCCATGGCATCAATGGCGATCTGCAGGCTGCCGTCGGTCGCGTTCTTGAAGCCCACGGGCATCGATAGACCGCTGGCCATTTCGCGATGCGTTTGCGACTCCGTGGTGCGCGCCCCGATGGCCGCCCAGGATACGAGATCGGCAATATACTGGGGCACGATGGGATCGAGGAATTCCGTTGCCGCCGGCAGGCCCAGGCTGGTGATCTGCACCAGCATCCGGCGTGCGATCTTCAACCCCGCTTCGATGTCCTGCGTGCCGTCCAGATGCGGATCATTGATCAATCCCTTCCAGCCGATGGTC
>CAZIJO010000350.1:0-3463 GCA_964539515.1 uncultured Bifidobacterium sp.
GCCGAGCGGCTCGTGGACGAAAAAGGCGAAGTCCGCCGCTTCGTGAACGTGTATGTGAACGAGGAGGACATCCGCTTCCTCACAGGCTCCCAAACCGCGCTCAACGACGGCGACGAAATCAGCATCATCCCGGCGATTGCGGGAGGCTAGACGCTTGCGGTGGGGCGAGGCGACTGACGAGCCGGCTCGCGAGGACGCTCGCCCCGCCAATAAATCAATGAAAACGCTCGCCCTCACCCTAACCCTCTCCCTCAGGGCGAGGGAACAGCGGGCGGCGGTCTCTGGTGATTCTATGGCCGGCGACATATCGACCGACTTGCGAGTTACCAGTAACCGGCGAAGCATTCGCCCTCTCCTTGGGTACAGGGCTGGGGTGAGGGAGGACATTTAAACCATTCCATCTCATGGCCACCAAAAAGAGAACCAAACCGACAACCCAAAGTACCCCCCAACAAACCCGCCTGTGGTTGATGTATCCGCCCCGGCTTATCAAGAAGCCGCTGATCTGGGAAGTTAGCCGGCGCTTTAACGTGGTCACGAACATCCGTCAGGCCAGTGTAACCGATGAAATCGGCATTGTCTGTCTGGAGCTCGATGGCAAACGTGCCGAGGTGAAAGCCGCCATCAAATGGCTGGAGAAAACGGGTGTGAGTGTGGAGCCCGTCGAGATCAGCGTTATCGCGAGCTGAGCGTCGGTTAGGTCAGGCTTCATGTCGTGGCCCGCTTGGATGTCGGATTTAACCCCGATCGAATCCGCATCAGCAGGCGGCTGCAGTTCAAAATGCGGGATTGAGGTCGGGCGGCGATCCGGGTTTTAATAGGGGCCATGATGATGTCTTCCCTCAGTCAACGGCTGGCGGTGTGCAGTTGGTCGCTGCAACCGACGAGCCCGCAGGATTTAGTCGCCAAAGTCCAGGCCACCGGCGTGCGCCGCGTTCAGCTCGCACTTGACCCGTTACGTGAATCGCCCGCGATTTGGAGCGCTACCCAGACCTTGTTCCAGTCGGCCGGCATCGCGATTGTTTCCGGCATGTTTGGCTGCGTGGGGGAAGATTATACCACGCTCGACACCATCCGCGTTACCGGCGGCATCGCCCCGGATGCAACGTGGGAGCAAAACCGGAGAAACATTCAGGCCACCGTTGCCCTGGCGCAGTCGCTGGGTCTGAAGCTCGTCACCTTTCACGCCGGCTTTCTCCCGCATGACGAACAGGATCCGGATTTCGCAAAATTGAAGAACCGCCTCGGCGAGGTGGCTGGACTTTTTGCTGCGCATGGCATTGCGTTGGGGTTGGAAACCGGCCAGGAAACTGCCACCGCGCTGCGCGGCTTTTTGCAGAAACTCGGCCACCCGAATCTCGGGGTGAATTTTGACCCTGCGAACATGATCTTGTACGACAAGGGCAATCCGCTGGAAGCGTTGCGCACGCTCGGCCCGTGGATTCGTCAAGTCCACATCAAGGATGCCCGGCGCACGAAGATTCCCGGGACGTGGGGCGAAGAGGTTGTCGCCGGCACCGGCGAAGTGGACTGGCGCGCCTTCTTTGCAACCCTCCACCAGATCGGCTTCCAAGGCGACCTGTGCATCGAACGCGAGGCGGGCACTCAACGTGTTGCCGATATTGCGGCCGCCCGGGCAATGGTGGAACAAATTCCCAGCTAACGCGGGTTATCCTCGATTCGAGATTCCTTTTTATGAGCCATAACAATCCTCAAACCACGGGCAAGCCCGTGAACGTTGCCGTCGTGGGCCTTGGGTTCATGGGACTTACCCACATCAAATCGTATCAACAACTTCCCGGCGCCCGGATCGTGGCCGTGTGCGACGCGGTGCGCCTGCCCGTGAATGGCGTGCTGGCCGGCGTCAGCGGCAACATTACCGGTTCGGACGCGATTGACTTGGGCAAGAACATTCGGACTTATCAGAGATTGGAGGATCTGCTTGCGGATCGCGAAGTCGAACTCGTGGATCTCTGCGTGCCAACGCCGTTGCACGTACCGCAGGCCATCGCGGCGCTGCAGGCTGGCAAGCATGTCCTTTGCGAAAAGCCGTTGGCCCGCACCTCGGCGTTGGCCCGGGAAATTGTGAACGCCGCCCGAATGGCGAAGGGGTTCTTCATGCCAGCGATGTGCATGCGTTTCTGGCCAGGCTGGGCCTGGCTCAAGGAGCTCGCAGCGCAGAACACGTATGGGAAAATTCTCACGGCCCGCTTCCGTCGCGTATCCGCCCCTCCCGGCTGGAGCCGCGACAGTTATTTCAAGGGCGGCGACTCGGGCGGCGCTTTGCTCGATTTGCACATCCACGACACGGACTTTGTACAGTTTCTTTTCGGTCGGCCCACAAGCGTCTTTTCCACCGGCCAAAGCCGGTTCAGCGGGGCGATCGATCACGTGGTCACCCAATACAAGGTCGCTGGCGGCGCGACAGTGTATGCCGAGGGCAGCTGGCTCTTGACCAGCGGCTTCAGCATGGCTTTCACGGTTGTCTTCGAACGCGCGACGATTGATTTTGAAAGTGCGCGCGGCGCCGACGCACTGCAATTGATGGAAGAAGGGCAGCCAGCTCGCGTTATCAAGCCTGAAGGCGTGGATGGATACGTGGAAGAACTGCGCTATTTCATCGCCGCCATCCAATCCGGCCAGTCGCCCACGGTGGTGACGGCGGCGGATGGTTTGAGCGCGGTAGAAATTTGCGAAGCGGAGGAGAAGTCCATTCAGACCGGCCAGGTGGTCGCACTATAGCCGGAGGAGCAGTCCAAAAACCAGCATTTGGATTTCGAGCTTTTATTTGAATTGCCTGTGCTACTAGATTGGCCGCATGAACATTCAGACGCTTCACCTCGGGATGTCCGTTCGCCATCCGCAGTATGGCTTGGGTACGGTAAAATCCATTTCTGAATCGACGGCGGAAATTCTTTTTGCCGATGGCAAGCACACAATCGCTCCGGAGGCGGCGGGCCTCGAACTCGCCGAACCGCAGGCGAGCGTGAGTGGTTTGAGTCTGCCCCTTGGGCAGTTCATCGCGCAAACGGTAGCCACCGCAATTGATCGGCTTGGCTTGAGCAAGCCCGACTTGCTCGTGGAAAAACTCGGTGTCCGGTGGCACAAGGGTAAAATCGTACTGCATCCGGCGGATACGACCTTGCAGACGAAGGAAGTTCCGCTTGAGGTCTTCTTCCACAAGATCGTGATGGTTCGCAATAATCTTCGTGTCTTAGAGCAAAAAATCAATTCCCATGAAAAGCTCACCGACGGCGAGAAAGTGGAGATGCAGCAATACATCACCCGTAGTTACGGTTCGCTAACGACCTTCAACGTGCTGTTCAAGGAAAAGGAAGATCAGTTTTGACCACCGTAATTGTTTCGCTTGAGCCGGTGAAGTTCGCTGGCTAGGATGAGCAGGTGGAAGGCGGGGTAGCCAAGTGGTAAGGCACGGCTCTGCAAAAGCTGCATTCGTCGGTTC
>CAZIJO010000351.1:0-3390 GCA_964539515.1 uncultured Bifidobacterium sp.
GCAAACGAACAGCTCACAAATCTGATGGCCGCGTTCCGCGCAACCGACGTGACGGAGTGGGAGAGCCGGGCGAAAAGCGTGATGCCGGTTTGGGTTGATGTGGCACCTTCGCATGCTACAGCCGGCACCAACCAACTAGTGATGAACGATCCAACGGGCTGGGTCCGGTCCCCGGAACTGAAACCCGAGGCACGAAAAGTTACCATTTCCACCCGCGTCGAAATCCCCCGGATCACGGCGATTCAATTGATGTTCACCGCGCCACCCGGCACCGGCACCAACGACGCCGAGAAACTGTCCATCAGAACCGTGCGGCTGCGACCGGCGGGATCGGCGGAGGCAGGCAAATCCGCACTGGCGCTTCGGCCCGTGTTGCTAGCCGACACCGCCCCCGTGGCCGAACTGGCCCAAGTTCTCGATGACAAGGAAAGTTCTACCTGGTCCGTGACCTTGGCGCCGGAGCAAGCCACGACGGGCGTCTTCGAGCTGCTCGATTTCACGGTAGCCACCAACGGGGCGCGGCTTGAACTCGAGGTGGAGTTTGCGGGGGAAAGACGCATTCCCGCCTGGCAACTAAAATTGCGAGCCACCGATCTGGCGTCCGAATGGCTTCTGCCACCCAACGTCCTGGCGGTCATCGCGAAGACGGACGCCGAGCGCACCTCGGAGGACAAGAAACTGGTGGATGATTTCCGGCTGGCGCATCACCCCGAATACCCGGCGCTGACGCAACGCGTCGCGGATTTGAAAAAACAGATTGATGAAACCGACCTATCCATTCCTACCACGCTCGTGATGGCGGAAATGGCCGAGCCGCGACCCACGTTTGTCCTGGTGCGCGGGGCTTACGACAAAAAGGCCGCGGCGGTGACCGCCGCGACCCCCGCCCATCTGCCGGCGTTTGCGGCGGGACTACCGACCAACCGGCTGGGCCTCGCTCGCTGGCTCCTTGATCCGGGCAATCCACTGACGGCGCGCGTCACCGTCAACCGGCTGTGGCAATCCGTCTTTGGCACCGGCCTGGTCCGCACCAGCGAGGATTTTGGCACCCGGGGCGAACTACCGAGCCACCCGGAATTGCTCGACTGGCTGGCAAATGAGTTCGTCCGCACGGGGTGGGACGTGAAACGAATGATGAAACTGCTGGTGATGAGCGCAACCTACCGCCAGGACTCCCGCGTGACTCCAAGATTGCGCGAGTTGGATCCGGATAATCGTCTCCTGGCCCGCGGCCCACGCTACCGGCTCGCCGCCGAAATGATCCGCGACCAGGCGCTGGCCGTCAGCGGTTTGCTGGTTGAAAAGCTGGGTGGGCCATCCGTGAAACCGTATCACCCACCGGGGCTTTACGAACAGGTGGTGGCTGGTTCTTCGGCGAGCACCTACGTGCAAGACAAGGGCGAGAATCTCTATCGCCGCAGCATTTATACGTACTGGAAACGCTCCGTCCCGAACCCCGCCATGCTGGTCTTTGACGCCCCCTTCCGCGAAACGTGCACGGTCCGGCGTTCACGCACCACGACGCCGCTCCAGGCGCTCAATCTCCTGAACGATCCGACTTATGTCGAAGCCTCGCGATTCCTTGCCCAACGCATGGTGCGGGAAGGTGGCACGACACCCGAGTCCCGCATCCGGCACGGATTCCGCCTCGTCACCGGTCGCGAGCCCCGCCGGGCGGAATTGAAGGTCCTTGTGACCGGATGGCAACGGATGGAAGCTGGTTTCCGGAGCGACCGGCCCGGTGCCGAGTGCCTGCTGAGCGTGGGCGAGACGAAGGCGGACCCGGCATTGGACCCGGTCGAACTCGCTGCTTATACCACTGTGGCCAGCACGCTGCTGAACCTCGATGAGACTATTACCAAGGAATGAATCACCATTGCGACCTCCCCCTCACCCCAGCCCTCTCCCCTTCCGAAGGGGCGAGGGGGAATCGTTCGCCGTTTCCTTGGAACGTCGTGCATCAGAGTTTGCTGAATGGTCATTCGCGAACCGGAAAACAGCCGATGGATGTTCCCTCTCCCATCAGATGGGAGAGGGTCAGGGTGAGGGCTCGTTCTACGGACTGCTAATCGACACGCAATGATGGCCTTGAATCCCACGAACTTCGATCCCATGCAGATGACCCGCCGCCAGTTCTTGGGTCGCACCGCGACGGGCATTGGTGCAGCGGCGCTGGCCTCGCTGTTGAATCCGGGCTTGCTCGGCGCTGCTGATTCCGCCAGGCCGTTGCTGCCGCATTTCGCGCCGCGCGCTAAACGCGTGATCTGGCTTACGCAGGCCGGCGCGCCGTCACAACTGGAACTTTTTGATTACAAACCGAACCTGCGGGCGCGGTTCAAGGAAGAACTGCCGGACTCGATCCGGGGCGGACAACGGCTCACCGGTATGACGGCGGGTCAGAAGAATTTTCCCGTCGCGCCCTCGATCTACGAGTTCAAGCAACATGGCCGGGCTGGCGTCTGGCTGAGCGAACTCCTGCCGCACACCGCGCGGATCGTGGACGAACTCTGCGTCATTCGCTCGCTGCACACCGAGGCGATCAATCACGATCCCGCCATGACCTTCCTCCAGACCGGCAGCCAACAGTCGGGGCGACCGTCCTTGGGGTCCTGGCTTTCCTATGGCCTGGGTACGGCGAACCAGAACCTGCCCGCGTTTGTGGTGATGATTTCGCGCCCCAGCGGCCCCACCAACGCGCAGCCGTTGCACGAGCGGATGTGGGGCGCCGGTTTTTTGCCGTCGATGCACCAGGGGGTGCGCTTCAGTCCCGGCAAAGATCCAGTGCTCTTTCTTTCCAATCCGCCAGGGATCACCGACGAACGGCGGCGCGCCATGCTCGACGACGTGGGGAAATTGAACCGGATGAAGTTCGACGATTACCAGGATCCGGAAATCCAGACCCGCATCGCCCAATATGAACTCGCCTACCGCATGCAGGCCTCTGTGCCGGAGCTGACGGATCTGTCCAAGGAACCCAAATCCACCTTCGACCTTTACGGCCCGGAATCCACCAAGCCCGGCACCTATGCGGCCAATTGCATTCTGGCGCGACGGCTCGCCGAACGCGGCGTGCGGTTCATCCAGCTTTATCACCGGGGCTGGGACCAGCACGACAACCTCCCCAGTGGCATCCGCAGCCAATGCTACGACACCGACCAACCCAGCGCTGCGCTCGTCCAGGAACTCCGGCAACGCGGCCTGCTCGACGACACGCTCGTAATCTGGGGCGGTGAATTTGGCCGCACGGTTTACAGTCAGGGCCAGCTCACGGACAAGAACTACGGGCGCGACCATCATCCGCGTTGCTACACGATCTGGATGGCCGGTGGCGGCATCAAGCCCGGCATGGTCTATGGTGAAACCGACGACTTCTCCTACAACGTCGCCCGT
>CAZIJO010000352.1:0-3364 GCA_964539515.1 uncultured Bifidobacterium sp.
GCACAATGGAAAAGATCGCCACGGCCAGTAACAGTTCGATGAGCGTGAAGGCCTTCGTCTGAATCTTGCTCTTGCTCTGCCCTCCGTACGGGGAAGCAACATCGAACATCCAATATCGAACATCCAATATCGAAAATTCACCGCGCACATCCGGGTTGGATGTTCGGTGTTCGATGTTCGATGTTCGATGTTGTTTCATTTCAGATTCACTGCTGGCCTTACTGCGAACTCACCAAGGTGCTCATGGGCACGGTGTAATCCCTGCCTTGCACCGGAAACGTCACGGCCACGGACAACAACTGCATGGTGGACTCCGTCCACGCCTCGGTGCGCAGCGTCCAGCGATACTCGCGCCCGGCCTCGAGCACCGTCCCGCTCGCCACAGCCTGAAAATAATTTGTGGTCACAATGCTTTCGTTTAACACCCGCTCGGCCACGCGCGCGGCTTCCCGCTTCCGCTCGGCCACCGCGCCCGCCCGGCCGGCAATTTGCAAACCCTGCACCGCCACCGGAATCACGATGGCCATGAACACGAGCGCCGCCAAAACTTCGGCGAGGGTGAACGCCTCAACGCCGGGTCGCGGCACGCTGTTCGGCCTGGTTCTGAATTTCATAGTTCAATCCGCTGCGGGTCCGGGCGAGCCAGAGCGAGGCGCCCTCGCGATCCGACAACCGCACCGATGCCACGCTGCTCTCGTCAATGCCGCCGTCCGGCTGAAACCGGATCTGGGGCAACGCCCCGCGTTTGCCGGTCGAAGTCATGCTCCCCATCAGGGTGCTGGCGGTGATGGTGGAGCCGACCTCGACGCTCACATTGCCGTCCAGCTTGTATTCCAGGGCTTTGGTATCTTTGTCGGTATAGCTGGAATCCTCTTCCAACCCATAAGCACGGTGGGCCGAGTCCACCCACAAAACCACCGGCACGCCGCTGGACACCGCGCGGCTCTGGCCCTGCCGGGTGAGCGCCAACAGCCGCCGCGCCTCGGAATTCAGGGCGCGTCCGCGAAAAAATCCCGCCAGCGAGGGCGCTGCAACCGCAACCACCACGACCAGCAACGTCATCACCATGATCAACTCGATGAGCGTGAAGCCGCGATGCGACTCATTTCTTGGTTTGCCAGTTGGTAATGTCATCATCGCTCCCGGTTTTGCCGTCCGGGCCGCCGGAACTCAGATCGTAGGAAGTCGGGTTGCGCCGGCCGGGGCATTCGTAAAGGTAGTCGTTGTTCCACGGGTCTTTGGGCACTTCCTTGAGGTACGGTCCCCGCCAGTTCTGGGCATCGCGCGGTTGTTGCACCAGGTCCATCAAGCCGCTCTTGCCTTTCGGATAATAGCCATTGTCCACCTCGAACGCATCCAGCGCCGTGCCGAACGAGGAGATCTGCGTCTGCGCCGCCGTGACTCGTGCTTGCTCGGTCCGCCCGGCGAACTTCGGCACCACAATCGCCGCCAGGATGCCGAGAATGACGAGCACCAGCAGCAGCTCGATGAGGGTGAAACCGCCCGGTCGGCCGCGCGACGTCGCCCTCCCGGGCCCCGCCGCGCGGGAAAGGATGGCTGGATTTTGGAATTGGAGGGTTCGGTTCACTTTCATAATTCAGTCAACGGGTTGGGCAATCATTTGATGTGTTCTTGCAGGGTAAAGATCGGAATGACCATGCCGATGAAAATCGTGCCGATGAACCCGGCAATGAAGAACAGCATGAGCGGTTCGGCAAACGCCACGGCGGTCTTCAACTGGCGGTCCAGGTCGCCCTCGGTGACGTTGGCAATGCGGATGAGCTCCTGATCGAGCCGTCCGCTCTCCTCGGCCACCGCGATCATCTCCAGCACGGAACCGGGGAACAGGCCACGACAGTTGGCCAGACTCTGCCCGAGCTGATCGCCCGCCGACACCCGCTCAATGGACTGCGCGACCGCGTCCACCAGAATCTGGTTGCCAATGGATTTGCGCGCGACATTCAGGGCCTGGACGAGAGGTACGCTGGCCCCGAGCAAAGTCCCCAGCATCCGGCAAAACCGCGCCATGGCGAATTGCGCCACCAGCGGACCAACGACGGGGGAACGCAAAATCAAGCCTTCCCAGGCGCGCCGACCGATGTCCGAGGTAAACCAGTTGCGCAGGAGCAATCCGCCCACCACCAGGCCCGCCACCACGAACAACCCATACGACCTCACGACATGACTGATGCCGACGATGATTTGCGTCAGCAAGGGCAGGGTGGCACCGAAGCCGGAAAAAATGAGCTGAAACTTGGGAATGAAAAACGTGAGCAGAAACACCACCACCCCCAATGCGAGGACCAGCAGGATGGTCGGGTACAGCATCGCGGTCAGGACCTTGGAACGCAGGTCCTTTTCGCGGGCCTGAAAGTCGGCGATCTGCGCCAGCACCAAATCCAGGAAGCCGCCGGTCTCCCCCGCCTGCACCATCGCGACATAGACGCGGGGAAAGGTCTCCGGCGATTTCGCCATCGCGTCGGCCAGCGACATGCCATCAATAACAAGGCCGTGAATTTCCTTCCACTTTTCCGCCGCCGCGGGGGTGGAGGCTTCCTTGTGCAGAATCGTCAGCGCGCGACTCAACGGCACGCCGGCCGCCAGCAGGCTGGAGAGCAGGCGCGTAAAATTCTCCAGCGCTCGCCCAGAGATTTTCTCCGAACCCAGTTTGAAGGTGAACGCGCGCGAACCCGGCGTCACCCCGCCATTCCTGCCCGACGGGGAAACCACCTTTTCGGCCAGGCTGATGGGCCGCAAGCCCAGGCCTTCCATGTGCCGAAACGCCTCCGGCCGGCCCGCAGCTTCAAGCTGGCCTTGGGCGATTGCGCCATCCGCCTGGAGCGCTTTGTAATCAAATAGTGGCATGCGCTATTTTCGGAGGATGCACTTCAATGGCCGGCTTGGGTTCGGCCTCCGGCGCGACGCTGTGCAAGGCCTGGTCTTTCGTCACACGCATCACTTCTTCCGGGGTGGTGATGCCTGCACGCACGAGCCGCCAGCCGTCTTCGCTCAGCAGGCGGAGTCCGTTCCGCCGGGCCACCGCCGCGATTTCGCCAGAGGAACAATTCTTGAGCACCATCGCCCGAAGGTCATTATCAATATCCATCCACTCAAAGATGGCATGGCGTCCATGGTAGCCGGTATTGCGACATTCGCGGCAGCCGACGGCGCGGAAGACAATGGTGTCGTCCGGAATCCCGATCTGCTCCTTGACCGCCTGCGTGGTGGGCGAGCCGTCAGGCTGCTTGCAGCGGGCGCAAAGGACGCGCACGAGGCGTTGCGCGAGCACGGCTTCGAGCGACGAAGCCACGAGGTAGGGCTCCACCCCCATGTCCACGAGGCGCGTCACCGCCCCGGGCGCGTC
>CAZIJO010000353.1:0-3308 GCA_964539515.1 uncultured Bifidobacterium sp.
CCCACGGCAATGTTGCCGGTGTCCCATAGCGAACCATCTCCGCCCACTACCGCTGTGCCGGGTGCCGTTGGCAGCAAGCCGCCCAGACGCGCCTCGGCGCTGGTCAGATGACCGCCATTGGCCACAAACAGGTCGCCCGCCCCTTCGTCGCCGATAGACAGCCGCCCCGTGCCGTTCAGACTGGTGCCGCTGTTGAACACCTGCAAATGGGCGATGGATGGATTTGTGGGTGGATCCCCGCCGATGATGGCGTGGATCATATTCCCCGCACCCGAAGTGATCTTGACCGTCCCCCCATCGTTGACGGTCAGCGCCGGTTCCGTCACCGAATCGTCCAGTAGATTCAAAGACAAATTGACGAAATCGACCGTGTTGGTGCCGGATATGATTGCTCGACGCACCGGAAAGGTGGCCGCCGGCGTGGCTGCGGTGAATGCGGCGCTGGCATCTACCGTGTATTGCCCACTCAGGGCAAAGACGACGGTATCGCCATCGCCGGGGTCGCCCTGCGGGTCCCAGTTCGTAGTCACGTGCCACGAGCCGCCGCTCGCGTTAATCCAGCGATACGCCTGTGGCTTGAGCAGGAAGGCACGACCCTGGCCGTTGAAATTCCCCTCACCGACGATCTGGCCCTTGCTATTGATGGCGTGCGCTTTAGTCAATTCCCAACCTGAACCCGGCGGGATCAAGTTGTTGAGGTCCTGCATCTGGCCGTTCTCCCACAGGAAGGCGCGAAGCCGACCGGCGGGAGTGAGGATGTACGAGTGGCCGACTACCTGGCCCTGGTCGTTGATGTCCAATGCAACGTTGAATATCTGCCCTCCCAGGGTGCCCAGGTCTTGCATGCCGCCGTTCTGCCACAAGAAGGGGCGTTGTGTGTCACCATTTATAAACGATTCTCCCACCACCTGGACGGCATTGTTAATCGCATACGCCTGACTGTTCGGACCTCCCAGGGTGCCCAGGTCTTGCATCGATCCACCCTGCCACAGGAAGGCATAGAATGGCTCACGATGAACGCGCTCGGAATGGCCGACTACTTGGCCAGCGTCGTTGATGTCGGTAGCTAGGCTACTGTTCCCTCCCAGGGTGCCCAGGTCCTGCATCGAGCCGTTCTGCCACAAGAAGGCGCGCATCTGCTGTGTGCTGTTGAGTGACCAACCCGCTACTTGCCCGGAACTATTTACCCCATATGCCTCGCCGCTATTACCGCCGAACGTGCCCAGGTCTTGCATGTCGCCGTTCTGCCACAAGAAGGGGCGTCCCCCTCCGCTGCTGGTAAGTGCCATCCCAACAATTTGGCCGGCATCGTTGATATCGTTTGCCCGACTCATTTGCCCACCCAGCGTTCCCAGGTCGGTCATCACCCCGTCTTCCCACAGAAAAGCATGGGTATTTCCGCCGGAAGTGGCTGACCAGCCGACCACCTGACCCTCGTCGTTAATACCGTAGGCTCCGCTGGACGACCCTCCCAGCGTGCCCAGGTCGGTGATGGCGTAGCGCGGACCGGCAGGCGGGTTAGCCTGGAGTGCCGTTTGCCCGTTTGTCGCCAAGGGAGATGCTCCCAGTTGCGCTACGCCAAACAGGGATAGCAACAGTGCAATCAACGCGACCGAAAAAAGTGATTGTTTCATTTGCCTCCTCCCTTACCCCTCCTCGAAAAAAAAGCGCCGCTCGGGACTGATTCGCCGCGGCATCTTTGTGCTTTTGTCGTATCCGAGCCATGCATCCACAACGCACACCCAGTGAGATCGGCCAGCACCCGATCGACGTGGCACTTTCTCTATTCGCTAGTCGCCATTCTGAATTCCCCTGCGTTGGGGCGGGGCAATGTTTGACTTACGCCAGGCAATGGACCGTCTCGCAGAGCGCCCTGCCGCACGCGCTGCCCTTCAAGACCTCGGCCACGGTCGTTTGAGCAAGGACTCGCTCGGCCTGGGCCAAGACGTCATCCAGCCGCTGGTGCAGCGGACATAAGTGATCGCCGTGGGTTTCCCTGCCCAGCGGGCAGCGTTCGATCCGCTGGACTCGGCCAACGGCGTTGATCACATCCAGAACCGAGATCCGGTGCGGTTCTCGGGCCAGCACAAAGCCCCCCGTCCGACCCGGCGTCGACGCGACGAGCCCGGCCCGGCTCAACGCCTGGAGAACCTTGGAAAGGTAGCCAGGCGGAACCGCCGTCCGGCGGGCGATCTCCGGCGTGCTGAGCGCCCCCTCCGGATGGCTGGCCAACCACACGACCGCTCGAAGAGCGTACTCCGCGCTTTGTGAGATCATGCTGATATATCCTCTTCAGCCCGGTGCTTTGCCAGTTTTTTCCGGCAAACCTGGACCTTGACATCCATATTTTAGCCGGTAGCCTGAGAAAAGTAAACTTGGATGTCCAGGTTTAACTGTGGTTTCAGTCGGCGGCAAAAGACGGGGCCGCACCTCGGAGGCGGGACGAGTCATGGTCTCGCTCCGTACGGGTTCGTTTGTCGTTTGGCGTTCACGAATGGAGATATGGCCATGAGAACACGGTGGTTTCCGCCTTCCGTCGGTTGCGTGCTGGCGTTGTTTGTGACCGGGTGCCCGGAAATCCTACCCGGAACGGAGGACTCCGTTGTCGATGAGTCACTGCGAGCGGTTCTGGACGACGCCGCCGTAACACCCGTAACCAAACCGACGGTGGACGCTCCAAAGGTCAAGCTCGGGCAGATGTTGATGTTCGACAAGATCCTGAGCGGGAATCGCAACATATCCTGCGCTACCTGTCACCATCCGGCGGTCGGCACCGGCGATGGCTTGTCGCTTTCCAAAGGACAAGGAGGCGTCGGACTCGCGCAGTCGCGATCGACGCCGCTGGGTGCAGATGGACAACCGATATTGATTCCGCGGAATGCGCCGGACGTTTTCAACCGCGGCGATTTTGACACAATGTTCTGGGACGGCCGCGTTCATCGCAACGACGACGGATCGTTTACGACGCCGGCCGGTGAGCAGCTCCCCCCCGGATTAGACAGCGCTCTCGCGGCCCAGGCCATGTTTCCGGTTACGTCGCGCGAGGAAATGCGCGGCCACGTTGGTGAAAACGAACTGGCCGACCTGCCCGACGACGACCTGCCCGGCATTTGGGTCGGTCTGATGGCTCGTCTGCTGGCGATTGAAGAGTACCGCGACTTATTTGACGCGGCCTATCCCGGAACGGTCGAGTCCGTCTTGACCTTTGCGCACGCAGCCAACGCCATCGCTGCCTTTGAGGTGGATCACTGGACTCTGGATGACAGCCCCTTCGATCATTACCTGCGCGGCGACGACTCCGCCATGTC
>CAZIJO010000354.1:0-2196 GCA_964539515.1 uncultured Bifidobacterium sp.
GAGCAAGGCACTGACATTGAGTTTTTGAGCGGCAGCACGACGGTCTTCGGCGCTCTTCAAAGCGACGGCGGAGTCGCGACCGAGCACACGCAACTCCGGGATCTTCGCCAGCACGCCGCTCAATTCGTCGGCGATTGACATGCCCAAGTATTCATCCGTTGGGTCCGGGCTTTCGTTGTCGAACGGCAGCACGGCGACGAATCTGGATTCCTTAACCCCCGGGTCCAGCCGAGTAGGGGATTCCACCCGTTGAACGATAGCGGCATCAAATTGGCGAGAGAGCAGCCAGCCGCCGGCAAGCAGCATGGTGACGGCAGCGGTCGCAAGACCAAACTTTTTGATAGCGCCCCAGCGCCGCTCCGCCGTGCGGTGGCGTTTGACAGAGCGGCCCTGTTGCAGGCGAGCCAGATCCTCACCTAGGGCGGTGGCGCTGGCGTAGCGTCGGTGTGGATCGGTTTCGCAGGCTTTCAGAATGATCTCGTTCAGTTCGAGCAACGCGGCGTAGTCGGGGTGCGAATGCAAATCCACGGGCAGTTGTGGGAATTCCTGGCGGTCTCTGCCGAAGGCGATTTCGTAGAGCACTTTCCCAAAGCTGTAGAGGTCTGCTTGCGGCGTGCCGGGTCCTTCCGGAGGGATATAACCCACGGTGCCGACCAAAGAATGCGCTTCGTCGATCGCCGTCACCAATCCGATGTCGGCCAGCTTCGGCTCACCCTCCACGAAAATGATGTTCGAGGGTTTGACGTCACGATGCACGAGGCCGTGCGTGTGCAAGTGCTCCAATGCGGAAGCGAGCTTGAGGCCGAAGGCCACACATTCGGTTGGTGGGAGGTGGCCGTTCGCCTGGAGTTCGGAACGGAGGGTGCGAGGAGCGTAATTTTGAGGATTGAAGATTGAGTATGGAGAATGGCGAGTACCGCATTCAGAGTCTTTGCTATCTTCTATCTTCAATTTTCCATCTTCTCCGCACGGCTTCGCCGCATCCGCCAGTTCCATCACGTAATAGAAATAACCGGCGTCATCGTGGCGGCCGATTTGCAGGACATCCACCAGACCGTCGTGGGTTCGGGAGATGGGCTCGAATTTAAGCAGGCCCTTGAACTCGCGCTCGAAATGGTCGGCGTGGGGGAAACTCTGGCACTGGACAATCTTCACCGCGCGCATCCGGCCGATGGCGTTGCGCGCCAGCCATACTTCGCCGTAGCTGCCTCGCCCGATCAGGTAGAGCAAGTCGTGATCGGGAATAGTAGGTGGTTGAGGGTCAACGGAGGTGAGTTGAGGTGAAGAGTCAGAAGGTGACCTGGCTTCGCACCCGGCGGGAGAATTACGCGGCAACGCGCTCTGTCCGGCGGCACGCATACCTATTTGCTACCACAGTGCGGAAAGAAAAGCACGGCCGAAGTTTTCGACCCTGGAATATCCCGGAAACTGGCAAGCCTGGCATTTCACGCGACGGACGAAGCGCCGACGACAGGCATACCAGCGGCAATGCCCACTCAGTCCGCCTCCTCACGTCGGCGGCTACCGACTGGCCGCCCTATACCAGCTTGGCCAGCAATTCGTCGTTCGTCTTGTGCTTCTTGAGCGCGGCGGTGAGCGTTTCCATCGCCTCGATGGGGTTCAAGTCCACCATCATGCGCCGGAGTTTGCGGATCGATTCGAGATTCTTCGGGGCGAAGAGTTTCTCCTCCTTACGGGTCCCGCTCTTGGGAATGTCGATCGCGGGATACAAACGGCGGTCGGAGAGTTTGCGGTCGAGGATCAACTCCATATTTCCCGTGCCTTTGAATTCCTGGAAGATGAGCTCATCCATGCGCGATCCGGTGTCAATCAGCGCGGTGGCGATGATGGTCAGGGAGCCGCCATTTTCGATCTTGCGGGCCGAAGCGAACATTTTGCGCGGGATCTCCAGCGCGCGGGCATCCACGCCGCCGGTCATTGTGCGACCGCTGCCGCCGTGGACGCTGTTGTAGGCCCGGGCCACGCGGGTCAGGGAGTCGAGCAGCACAAAGACATCCTTGCCGCTTTCCACGATGCGGCGGCAGCGCTCGATCATGAACCGGGAGAGCCGCACGTGGGTCTCAAGATCCTGATCATTGGAGGAAGCCACGACCTCGGCCTTCACTGAGCGCTGGAAATCGGTCACTTCTTCGGGGCGCTCGTCGATGAGCAGCACCATCACGTGGACCTCTGGAT
>CAZIJO010000354.1:2206-3283 GCA_964539515.1 uncultured Bifidobacterium sp.
GTGGTCTTGCCCGTGCGCGGCGGGGCAACGATGATGCCACGGGTGCCCTTGCCGATGGGGGTAACCAGGTCAATGACCCGCGTCTCAAGGATGTCCGGAGTGGTTTCCAGATTGAACTTCTCAACCGGATCAATACTGGTGAGATTCTCAAAACGAACCGCTTTGGTGTAATCCTCGAACACCATGTCGTTGACCTTTTCCACGGTTTTGAGCTGTGGACTGGTGCCACGATGCGGGGGCTGGGTGGTACCGACCACAAGACTGCCTTCCCGCAGGAAATTGCGCTTGATGGTGTCGGGGGTGACAAAGATGTCCGACGGCTTGGGATGGAAATGGTTGGCGGGCGTGCGGAGGAAACCAAACCCCTTTTCAGAGATTTCGAGATATCCGGTGCCGTGGTCGCCCCCGGCCGTTGCCGGCGCGTTGCCCGGATTGTTGTTGTTCTTACTGCTCATAGACTGCCTGTGTGTTGCGAAGGTTCGGAATCAAGCCCGGATAGAACCCGAAATTGAACTTTGAATTTTGAGAAGTTGCCACGAGGCCAGCCAATGGAAAACCCTCGCCTTGCGCAGCATCAAACCTTCGATCTGCCCTCTAAATAGGGTGAAACCGGGGCCAGCGCAACTCTTTTTTTCCAGAAATTCCCGACCCCGACTGATTGAGCGGCGACACCGGCAAAGAAGCAACGGTGCGGGGCGTTTAAGGGAAACCGCCTCACCCACCAACTGCGGCCCGCGCCTCCGCGGCCAGTGCAGTGCTCAAATAGCGTTCTCCCGTCGAGCATGCCACCGTAACGATTAACTTGCCCTTGCTTGTCGGACGCTTCGCTACTTCGATGGCCGCAACGACGTTCGCACCGGTGGAAATTCCCACGAGCAAACCTTCCTCCTTCGCCAGCCGGCGAGCCATGGCGAAGGCATCGTCGTTGGATACTTGAATGCACTCGACGATTTGCGGATTGCCCTGCGCGTCTTTCAAATGGAGGTTCTTCGGGACGAAGCCGGCGCCGGTGCCTTGGATCTTGTGGGGGCCAGGCTTGACCGGTTCTCCCGCCAGCGTCTGCGAAATCACCTCGGA
>CAZIJO010000355.1:0-3281 GCA_964539515.1 uncultured Bifidobacterium sp.
AAAACGCGCTCAACGACATGCGCACCAAACTCAAGGCGTATGCGTTCCCGATCATGCTGCCCATCGGCGCCGAAGATAAGTTTGAAGGCGTCATTGATGTGGTGAATCAGAAAGCGATCGTTTGGGGGCCGGGCGACGTGCAAAACGAAGGTTTGAAGTACGAGATCATCGAGATTCCGGCGGCCCACAAGGACAGGGCGGCGGCGGCCTTGGCGGAGTTGATCGATGCCGTCTCCAACAAGGACGACGCGGTGGCGGAACTTGTCCTCGAGGAAAAGCCCATCACGCCCGAAGTGCTCAAAGCGGCAATCCGCCGGCTCACGTGCAAGATCGAGTTGATTCCCGTGCTTTGCGGGTCCGCCTTCAAGAAGAAGGGGGTGCAGGTCCTCGTGGACGCCGTGGTGGACTACCTGCCGAGCCCGCTCGACATTCCGGCGGCCACCGGGCTGGAGCCAGGCACGGAAACCGTCGTCACGGTCGATACCGACGACAACAACAAGTTCTGCTCGCTCGCCTTCAAGCTTTGGACCGATCCCTACGCCGGCAAGCTGGTCTTTTTCCGCGTATATTCCGGCCAGCTCAAGAAAGGCGACACGATTTACAACCCCCGGACCCGTAAGCGTGAGCGCGTCAGCCGCCTCATGGTTATTCAAGGCAGCGAACGCAAGGACATCAACGAAGTTTTCGCCGGTGACATCGCCGCGCTCGTCGGTCTGCGCAACATCACCACGGGGGACACCCTGGCGGACGAGGAATTTGATGTGACGCTCGAGCCCCCGACCTTTCCCGAGCCCGTCATCAGCATGGCCGTCGAACCGAAGACCAAGCAGGATCGCGACAAGATGTCTGAGGGACTGCAACGGCTCGCTGAAGAAGATCCCACGTTCCGCTGTTTCACCAACGAGGAAACGGGCCAGCTCATCATCGCGGGCATGGGGGAGCTGCACCTGGAAATCATTCGCGACCGGCTCATGCGCGAGTTCAAAGTCGAGGCCAATGCCGGCGCGCCCCAGATTGCCTACCGGGAAACCATCACCAAGCCGGCCGATGGCGAGGGCAAATTCATCCGCCAGTCCGGTGGTCGCGGTCAGTACGGCCATGCCTGCATCCAGGTGCAACCCAACGAAAAAGGCAAGGGCGTCGAAGTCGAGAACAAGATCGTCGGCGGTACGATTCCCAAGGAATACATTCCGGCGGTTATTGACGGTATCGAAGAAGCCATCAAAGGCGGGGTCTATGCTGGCTACCAGGTCATTGACATCAAGGTGCAGGTGACCGACGGCTCGTTCCACGAAGTGGACTCGAACGAACTTGCTTTCAAGATGGCGGGTATCTTCGCCTTGAAGGACGCCTTCAAAAAGGCGAACCCGATCCTCCTCGAACCGATCATGAAGGTCGAACTGACCACGCCCGACGAATACCAGGGCGATCTGATCGGCGACATCACGCGCCGCCGCGGGATGATCCTGAACATCGAGGCGAAGCAGGGGCAGACGATCGTGAACGCCCAGGTCCCGCTCGCCGAAATGTTCGGCTACGCCACCGCCATCCGCTCGCTCTCGAAAGGCCGTGCTTCCTACTCCATGGAGCCGCTGACCTTCGAGCAGGTGCCCAACAGCATCGCGGAAAAGATTCTGGACTCGGCGAAATCCAAGCCTGCCGCCCGCACCTAGCGCAATAACGCCCTGATCGGCAGAAGCCGGTGGCCCTTGCCCGACCCGTTTCGAGGAAGGGCTTGGGTTTGTGCCTTTGAAGCGCGGTGGCTTCGCAGCGGTCGGGGATTTGCCACCCGCCGGGCGTTACTCGTCCTCGTTGGCTCCCGTTCTGCGCTCCCAGCGGCGTTGCTGCTTTTCCGGCAGACTCGTGTCCACTTTCACGTAATAGGTTTCCTCGCCGAAGCGGTCATCCGCCGCCTGCTGCAGTGCCTGGGACGGCAACACGCCAAATCGCTCGTGGGGCTGCAGAAAAATGACTTCGCCCGCCGGGCGCATGAAGCAGAGGAAGAGGGGGCACTTCCCCGGATGGGCCGCCACCAGATCACGCACGGCCTCAATGTCAGCTGGCTGCAAGTGAGCGGTATGGAGCCGGAGGTGAACCTGTTTGGTGAACTTCCGTGGCGCCTCCTCCAAGGGCATGATTTCCTGCGGAAAGATCTTTGGCTTGTCCTCGCTGTTGTTGACTTCCCCGATGACCAGGATGGCCTTGTTCGCCACCAGCAACTCCCGGTATTTGTCATAGTTCTCGTTCATGCACAGCACCTGCACCGAACCTTCAAGGTCTTCGAGCGTGACGATCGAATACGGCTTGCCGCTTTTTTTCGACATTCCGTTCTGGACGGCGGCAATCAAGCCGCCGATGCGGGTCAGGCTGCGATTGGGCAGTTCGGGCAGCCTGGCGGTGTTTGCCAGCGCATATTTTTCCAGGATCGGCGCGTAGGGCGTGAGCGGATGCCCGGTGACGTAAAAGCCGAGCAGTTCCTTTTCGTGCGCGAGCAATTCGTGCTGGGGCCATTCCGGGAGGTTGCTGACCGCCTCCGGCATGGCCGGGGCTTGTTCCTCCAGCGCGCCAAACAGGGAGCTTTGTCCGCTCTGCCGGTCCGCAATAATGCTGGCCGCCCGGGCCAGCGTGCGTTCGAGTTGCGCGGTGAGGGTGGCGCGCGTCTGACCGAACGCATCGCATGCCCCGGTCTTGATGAGCGCTTCCAGGGTCTTCCGCGTCACCGTGCGCCCATCCACGCGCTGGCACAGATCCGCCAGCGAGGTGAACCGCCCACCCTCCGTGCGGGCTTTGAGGATACACTGCACCGCCACTTCCCCCACCCCTTTGATCGCGGCCAGACCGAAGCGGATGACCTTGCCTTCGCGCGCCGGCGCAAACACGACCTCACTCTCATTCACATCGGGCGCGAGCACCTCAATCCGCATCACCCGGGCCTCGGCGATGTACTCGCTCAGCTTGGCTGTGTCGCCCATGTCGTTGGTCAACATGGCACACAGGAATTCGACCGGGTAATTGGCCTTCAGATACGCGGTCTGGTACGCGACGATGGCATAGGCGGCCGCGTGGGACTTGTTGAAGCCGTAACCGGCGAATTTTTCCAGCAAATCAAAGATCTGATTCGCTTTTGCCTTGGGAATGGCGTTTTTTTCGTGGCAGCCTTTGACGAAGATATCGCGATGCTTCTGCATCTCCTCGACCTTCTTCTTGCCCATCGCCCGGCGCAACAAGTCCGCCCCGCCAAGTGTGTAGCCGCCCAACAACTGCGCGGCCTGCATCACCTG
>CAZIJO010000356.1:0-3202 GCA_964539515.1 uncultured Bifidobacterium sp.
CACACGGCTTGCGTCGCCCGCGGTCTTTTGCTATCCGACTTGGTGTGATTAAATCCGCCGGTAACGACGTCTGAGCATCATGGCTGATTTGTTTGCCAAGCGTCCGCGCGTCTGGGTGGATGGGAAATTTTTTCGGCGGGGCGCGGAGAAGTTCTATCTCAAAGGCGTCGCCTACGGCCCATTTGCTCCGAACGCCGCTGGCGAGCCCTTTGCGTCGCCGGAGCAAACCGCCCGCGATTTTTTGCTCGCCCGCCAACTCGGGGCCAACCTGCTCCGTGTCTACCACGTCCCCCCGCGCTGGTTCCTCAACCTCGCCACGCAACATGACCTGGTCCTCTTGATCGACATTCCCTGGGCCAAGGATCTGGTCTTCCTCGATGATGCCGCGCATCGCACCGCCGCCCGCCAGTCGGTTGCCCATGCGGTACTGGCGTGCGCGCAACATCCGGCGGTCCTGGCGTACAGTGTGGCCAATGAAATCCCGGCGGACATCGTCCGCTGGAGCGGCGCCGCGCGCGTGGCGGATTTCATCGATGAACTGGTCGGCGAGGCCAAGCGCCTGGACCCGCAATGCCTCTGCACCTATACGAATTTCCCGTCCACCGAATTCCTGCGGCCGCAAACGATCGACTTCCTCTGCTACAACCTCTATCTGCATCAGCCGCAACCCTTCAAAAGCTACCTGGCCCGGCTGCAATTGATCGCCGATGCGCGGCCCCTGGTGCTGGGGGAATTTGGCCTGGATTCATTGCGGGAGGGCGAACCGGCCAAGAGTGAAACGCTGGCGTGGCAAATCGAGCTCGCTTTTCGTGGGGGCCTCGCCGGAGCGGTGGTGTTCAGCTTGACCGACGACTGGCATCGCGGGGGGGAGCAGATCACCGACTGGCAAATGGGGCTCACGACCGTCGCCCGGGAACCCAAGCCGTCGTTTGCCGTCGTGCAACGCTTGTTTCACGCCGCGCCGCGGTTTCCGCTGCCGCGCTCGCCAAAGGTCTCCGTGGTCGTCGCCAGCTACAATGGCGATCGCACCCTCAAGGCGTGCCTGGAATCCCTCCGGAATCTCAATTACCCCGATTACGAAGTCATTTTGGTGGACGATGGTTCCACCGATACGACGCCGCAACTGGCGGAGCAGTTTCGGCGCGGTGAAGCCCCCGCCGAACCCGCCGCGGCCCCGCGGAACGGGGGCGGCGATTCGAACAGCGGTCTGCCGCACCAACTCGTGACCAGCGCCACGGCCGGAAAGTTCCGGTACTTTCGCCACCCCACCAACTTGGGACTCTCCGTGGCCCGCAACACCGGCATCACCGCCGCGGAAGGTGAAGTTGTTGCCTTCACCGACGCGGACTGCCGGGTGGATGGGGACTGGCTTTATTACCTCATGGCTGACCTGCTGGCCGGCGACTTCGCCGGAATGGGCGGGCCGAATCTGTTGCCTCCGGAGGATGTGGCCGTCGCCGCCGCAGTGATGGTCTCCCCCGGCGGCCCCGCGCATGTCATGCTGGACGACCGGCAGGCCGAGCATATTCCCGGCTGCAACATGGCATTTTTCAAGAGCGCGCTCACCGCGGTGGGTGGGTTTGACCCGATTTTTCGCACAGCCGGCGACGACGTCGACATTTGCTGGCGGCTGCAGCAGGCGGGATTCAAGATCGGCTTCAGTCCGGCGGCATTTGTCTGGCACTTCCGGCGCTCGACCGTGGGCGCCTATTTGAAACAGCAGCGTGGCTATGGCGAGGCGGAGGCGTTGCTGGTCCGCAAACATCCGGAGTATTTCAATGCCTTTGGTGACAGCCTCTGGCGCGGTCGGATTTACACCCCGGCGAAGTTCGGGATTCTGTTGCGCCCCCCGATCATCTATCACGGCATTTTCGGCAACGCACCTTTTCAATCGCTGTACGCCTCCGAACCGGCGGTGACGTTGATGCTCCTGACGACACTCGAATACCACGTTCTCGTCACCCTGCCCCTCTGGGTTTTGTCGGTGACGTTCCACGGACTGTTGCCGCTAGCCGGGGCGAGCCTGTTGATTTCGGTGGGGGTGGCCCTGGCCGCGGGCAGTCAGGCGACGCTGCCCAAGGGCCGGCGGCGCTGGTGGTCGCGCCCGCTCGTGGCCCTGCTGTTCTTCCTGCAACCCATCGTTCGGGGCTGGGCCCGCTACCAGGGCCGCCTGTCCCGGCAATCGGTGGACGAGCCCGCGCCGGAAACGCTTGAATCCGTCACCCTCCGCACCCGCCCGGATTCACTGCGGGAAGCAAATTATTGGGCGGAACAGCGCATCGATCGGGTGGCCTTCGTCGCCCAAGTCCTGCGGGAACTGAACCGGCGCAACTGGCCAAATCGCCCGGACATCGGCTGGAGCGAATTCGACGTCGAGATCTACGGCAACCGCTGGGCGCATGTTCAGCTGATCACGGCCAGCGAAGATCATCCCCGCGGGCGACAGCTTCTCCGTTGCCAGCTGCGGGCGCGGTGGTCGTTACAGGCCAAAGCAATTTTCTGGACCCTGTGCGGGCTGGAGGTGCTGGTCGTTGGGCTGTCCGGGGGCTGGCACAAGTGGCTGGTGCTGCTGCTGCTCACCCTGCCGCTCTTCGCCTACTATCTCTCGCGGGAGCAACGCAAATTGCAAAGTCTGGTCATGGTGTTCCTCGATGAGCTGGCGCAGAATTTGAATCTGGTCAAGACCCCGGGGAATCGTGCCGCTGCGGCTGCGGCCCCGAACCCCCTGCCCTTCAAGCCCGGTCCGCTGCGCGTCGAATTGCCGGGTTGGCCGGAGTGCAAGCCTCCTCCGAAAGCCGCGAATCCTCCGCGAAGTGACGCCTTGCGGCGGGTCGAAATTCTTTAGTGTGTTTCGTGGGCTTCATGGTTTAATTCCTGCCGCCATGACTCAGTATCTCGATTTGCTCCGCTATGTTCTGGAGCAGGGCAAGTTTAAGGCCGACCGCACCGGCACCGGCACGTATTCCGTGTTTGGCGCCCAGGCGCGGTATTCGCTTCGCGCCGGTTTCCCGCTGCTGACCACCAAGAAAGTCCACACCAAATCCATCATCCACGAACTGCTCTGGTTCCTCCGCGGCGATACGAACATCAAGTATCTCAAGGACAACGGCGTGACGATCTGGGACGAATGGGCCGACGCCGACGGCAATCTGGGCCGCGTTTATGGCGCGCAATGGTGCGACTGGCGCACCGCCGACGGCCG
>CAZIJO010000357.1:0-2810 GCA_964539515.1 uncultured Bifidobacterium sp.
AAAAACACCATCGCCGATTTCCAGCACCGAAATGTCGAACGTGCCGCCCCCGAGGTCATAAACCGCGATCTTCTCATCCTTCTTCTTGTCGAGTCCGTAGGCGAGCGACGCGGCGGTCGGCTCATTGATGATGCGCAGCACTTCCAGACCGGCAATGCGACCGGCGTCTTTCGTGGCCTGACGCTGGGAATCATTGAAATAAGCCGGCACGGTAATGACCGCCTGGGTCACTTTCTCGCCGAGCCGGGTTTCCGCGTCCGCCTTAAGTTTGGCGAGTATCATCGCGGAGATTTCCGGAGGCGAAAATTGCTTTGGCTTGCCATCCACCTCGACTTCGACGGCCACATCGCCGTTGGCGGCCTTCACCACCTTGTATGGCACACGTTTAATCTCCTCCTGTACCTCATCATACTTCCGTCCCATGAAGCGTTTGATGGAGTAGATCGTGTTGCGTGAATTAGTGACGGCTTGCCGCTTGGCGGCGTCACCCACGATGCGCTCGCCGCTCTTGGCAAAGGCGACAACGGACGGCGTGGTGCGCTTGCCCTCGGAGTTCTCCAAGACCAGCGGTTCGCCGCCTTCCATGACCGCCATGCAAGAATTCGTTGTCCCTAAATCAATGCCTAAGACTTTTGCCATAAATCAAAAATTTGGTTGCTGTGAAACCCACAGCGAATTCCTTTAAGCGATGCCTGTGCCATGCACGGGAATCATGTCGAAATCACTCAGTTTGCTGAGGAAACCAACAGAAAGGTGATTCGAATCCCCCGGTGATAGTTGTGCCAAAGGTGACGTGATGGCACAGTCGTGCCGGGTGTGTCGCCGGTTTGAATGGCACAACTGAAGCCGGTAGGGGAGCGTTGGGGACGGATTCGGTTTTGCAGGCGGATGCCAGACCAAGTGAACGAGTGACCCAGCGGGTCCGGCAAGGGGCAGGTGCTGGGCTGGAATGCCCTGTTGATGGCGCTAAGGGCTCACCGACTTGACCGCTGCCGTGGCCAGGGCCAACACCGATCCGGGGAACAATCCAAGCCAGAACATTCCCGCGATGCAAACCGCGACTGCCAGTCGCATTGGGCGTGACATCGCGATCGGATCAAGGCTGGGCGCGTCCTTGCTCCAGTAAATGGCCCGGATCACGCCGAAGTAGTAATAGAGTGAAATCACTACGCCTGCGAGCGCCGTGAAGGCGAGGCCGTAATAGCTGGAATTCGTCGCGGCCTTTTCAATGACAGCTTTCAACAACAGGAATTTCCCGAAGAAACCCGCCAGCGGTGGTATGCCTGCCAGCGACGCCATCGCCAGCGTGAGGGTGGCAGCCAGCAGCGGCGAACGCTGGTTCAAGCCCGCCAGTCCCGCGATGTCCTCCGTGTCCACATGCCGCAGCACGAGGGCGATGACCATGAACGCTGCCACCGTGGTAAACAGATACCCTGACAGGTAATACAGGACCGCAGATTGCCCCGTGCCGTTCAACGCCGACACCCCCAACAATAAATAACCCGCGTGGGCGACACTCGAATAGCCCAGCAGACGTTTCAAATTCCGTTGCGGGATCGCACACAGGTTTCCGTAGAGAATCGTGATGCCGGAAATCACGATCAGCAAATTGCTCCATTGGCTCGTAACATCGGGAATGGCCGTGAACAGAAAGCGCAACAGCAAGACGAAGCCGGCGGCTTTCGAGCCAATGGCCAGGAACGCGGTCGTGGGCGTCGGCGCGCCTTGATAAACATCTGGCGTCCAGATTTGAAACGGAAACGCCGCGATTTTGAATCCGAGCCCGACCAGAATGAACAACACACCAAAGAGGAACAGTTTGTTGGCAGTAAAATCACCGGCGACTTGCGCCAGCTCCGTGAAGTTGAACTTTCCCGTCGTGCCCCACACGAGCGCAATGCCATACACCAGAAACGCCGATGACAATGCCCCCAGAATGAGATACTTCACGCCGGCTTCCAATGCCGTTACTCGGCCGCGGTTAAAACTCGTCAGGACATAGAACGTCACGGTGATCAGCTCGATGGAGACGAACAACAACGTGAAGTCATGGGCCGAAGCGGCGAACAACATCCCCGCCAGGGCGAATATGATGAGCGAGTAATACTCGGAAATCCCCGCTGCAATGCGATCGGAAAACTCGACCGCCAGCACCAGCACCAAAATTGCCGCCACCAGGAAGAAGCGTTTGAAGAAAACCGACAGTGCGTCCTGCACAAACATTCCGCCAAAGGCCGTGCCCACCGAAGCACAACTGCAATTCGCCGTAAAGCTGTTCAGGAACAATAGCCCCAGCGCCGCCGCTGCCAGATAGCCGAGCCCGCGCTTGCGCTCCACCGGCAACCACAAGTCGGCCAGCAGCACCACAATGCCGAGGGCCACGACCGACAATTCCAATGACATCAATGAAAGGTTCATTCTGATCCCGTAGCCGCCGACGTGAGTCGGCTCTGATTCTCCGCGATGGAGGCTTGATTGGATTCGCGTCCGCTGCTGCCTGCCGTCGCCATGCTGACAATTTGTTCGGTCACTGGCTTGACTTTTTCGGTCAGCAACTTCGGCAAGAAACCGAACAGGAGCAGGCTGGCGATCAGGATTGCGAATGGCAGTTTGCGCCAGAGATTCGCGTCGGCGAGGTTGGACCACTTCTCGTTTATCTCTCCGTGCATGGTCGCCCGCACCGCCCGTAGCATGTAAACCGCACCGATGAGCAACGCGCCCCAAACCGCCAGCACGGTGATCACGCGCAACGCCGGCACTTGCCACGCGCCGAAGAACACACTCACCTCACCGACGAAATTCAGAAAGCC
>CAZIJO010000357.1:2820-3163 GCA_964539515.1 uncultured Bifidobacterium sp.
GCCATCGCCGCCATCACGAAGGCCACACCGACGAAGCGCAGCTTCTTCGCGAGCCCGCCGAGTTCGCTCATTTCGAGCGTGCCGGTCTGGTTGTAAATGTAGCCGCTCAAGCCAAACGTCAGCGCCGCGAGGAAGCCGTGCGCGATCATGATAACCACCGCGCCCGTGACGCCGATAAGATTCAAGCTCGCGATGCCAAGGAAGATCATGCCCATGTGCGCCACGCTGGAGTTGCCGATGAGCAGGTTGAGGTTCTTCTGCCGCATCGCCACCCAGCCGACGTAAAGCACATTGCCGAGCGCCAGCCAGGCGAGAAATTGCATATGCATCCGCGCCACTTCCG
>CAZIJO010000358.1:0-3161 GCA_964539515.1 uncultured Bifidobacterium sp.
AAGGTCATCGTGGCCAGCACGACCCTTCCTCGTTTCGCGCCGGCAGCCGTCGGAGGACTTAAGCCGCCCGGTGAAGCAAGGCGTGAATCATTTTCACCTTGAACAGCTCCCTCCGGCAGCACAGCCTTTCCTCAATTCGAAGTCCAAGTGCCTTTCAGTTCCAACCGCCATAGCCCTTCTGCGGCCGTGAAGACACCTGCCCGGGTTGGGGGGTGGGGGAACCGGCGTAATCCAGGAAGTAACCCACGACACCAGACGCCTTTGCTTTTTGCCAGCCGGCAAGAGACCCGGCCTCGCCGTTTCATTCTCATGAAGCACCCGCCTAACCCGGCCACCCATGGTCCACGAAGCGCTTTTACCTTTGGATTGCCGTGGGGAACGCCACGCCATCATGAACTTTCGTGGTGACCACCGCGCGTGCGGCGCCCGTGCCCAAGACCCTCGTTTGCCTTTCGCCCAGCGACTTCGAGTCTTGCGGATGTTGATCCTGCTGGGCGCCGTCGGCCAAGTCAGCCGGGCCGCCACCCCTTCGGGATCCGAAACCGCGACTCGCGAGGCCAAGCCGACGCTGGCGGAGCGGACTGAGAACTTGGGCCGGCTTTACCGCAACATGGATAATCCCGTGCTCCAGGAGCTGTGGTTCCTCGGTCGTTACAATGGCCAGTATTACTGGGCCGAAGGCAGCCGGGGAGCGGATGACGACTGGGAGAACCGCCGGTTCCGGATCGGCGGCCAGGCCCGTCTGTGGCAGCGACTCACGTTGCATGCCCAGATGGTGAGCGGCCCGGACATGGACCCATTCTACGGCGGCTTCACCGAACTTTGGGCCGGGTGGCGATTCACCGACGCGGTCACACTCACGGTCGGCCAGCAGAAGCACCGCTTCACGTACGACCGCACCGTGTCCAGCCGTTACCTCAATTACCTGGAGCGCGCGCAATTGACCCAGATGTTCGCGCTGGATTACACCCCGGCGGTGACGCTCTCGGGTGAGGTCGGGGAATGGACCTACTACGGCGGCCTCTTCTCCAACGCGACGGGCACCGACATCGGCGAGGCTTTCACGGAGTTTGACTCGGGCGGCTCCTTGCTCGGCAACGCGACCCGCGACCTGGGCCATTCCCTCGGCACCGACACTGCCTACCTCTATTTCGGCTTCGTGGCCAGCGACGCCAACGTGAAAGCCAGCAACCTGAATCACTTCGACTACGGATTGTCGTCCGCCCTGATCCTCACGAAAGGCCCGGTCTCCCTCGTCAGCGAGGTGACACTGGGGCTGGGCAGCAACACGGGCAACGCGGTGGGGATCAATCTCCAGCCCGGATGGTTCATCACCGACACCACCCAGTTGGTGGCCCGCTATCAATTGGCCTTCAGCGACGAAGAAAACGGTCTCCGGGCGCAGCGGCGCTATGAACGTCCGGCGGGAATGACCACGGGCGACCGCTACCAGGCCGTTTACCTCGGGTTGAATCGCTACATCGCTGGGCATCGACTGAAACTGATGAGCGGGGTGGAGTATTCCACGCTGGGGGGAGAGGATTGCTGGACGGCCTCGGTGGCGGTGCGCCTTTTTTGGGGACCGAATTCGCGGGGCCCGTTTCCGATGGCGCAGACGCTCCCCGGCACGTGGCGCTAGTATTCTTGTCAGCCCAATTGATAACGGCATTTGCTTCTTTTCACCTGGCGCACAACTGGGGGAAGTAAGTTTTCCGACTTGGTCATTGATTGGTGCTGTGACGCAGCTTGCGGCACCGAGCAATGCACTTTCTGCCGTTTTGCACAGGGGGCCAACGGATCAGGGTGGCGCCGGGATTTTCTTGCTTCGCCTGAACCGCTACCAGCAGAGTATGGCCCGAATACCCGATGGCAGCGGTTCGGAAACGGCAGCCCCGTCCGCCGCTTCCCCGGCCCAAATTGGTCATGACGCATTGTTGACGGTGGTGACGTCCAAGTACAGCACGAATCCGGAACGGCAACGGCCGGAGCGCGACGCTCCCGGCCGACGCGTTCCGGGGCTTCGTCCACGCGACGCGGAAACGGGGCGCTCCGATGGCGGCCGCCGGGCGGCACTTCGTCCGTGGGGATGGGCCGGCGTGCTGGCAGCAATGGTTGTTTGCCCGGGATGGACGCCATGCGCGGCCGCCGCCGAAATCAGGGCAAAGGATTTCGATCCGGCCAGACTCCCGCCGGCGGCTACCAACCAGGTGGAATTTGCCCGAGACGTTGAGCCCCTGTTCGCCCGCCATTGCGTCCAGTGTCACGGCAGTGAAAAGCAAAAAGGCGGGCTGCGCCTGGACCGCAAGGCCGCGGCCCTGAACGGCGGCGATTCGGGCAAAGTGATCACTCCGGGCCGGAGTGCGGAGAGTGCGTTGATTCAGCTCGTGGCCGGGTTGGATCCGGACAAGACCATGCCCCCCAAAGGCGAGCGGCTCACGACGCAACAGGTGGCCCTGCTCCGCGCCTGGATTGACCAGGGAGCGAATTGGCCGGCGAACAACCCGACCAACCGGACGCGCAGCGAGCACTGGTCGTTGCAGCCGCTGCGGCTTCCGGCGGTTCCCAAAATCAATAATCGCACATCGCCCGGCGCAAATCCGATCGACGCCTTCATCGCCGAGAAGCTCGCCACCAACGGATTGTCGCTCGCGCCGCCGGCTGATCGGGCCACGCTCATCCGGCGCTTGAGCTTCGATCTGATCGGCCTCCCGCCCTCGCCCAAAGAGATCGATGCGTTCGTGGCCGATCCTTCGCCCCGGGCGTACGAAGCACTCGTTGAGCGGTTGCTGGCCACGCCGCAGTACGGCGAGCGCTGGGGACGGCATTGGCTGGACGTGGCGCGTTACACCGAAAGCCAGGGTTTCGAGTATGACAAGTTGCGCGATAACGCATGGCATTATCGTGATTACGTCATCAAGAGTTTCAACGATGACAAGCCCTACGACCGCTTCATGAAGGAGCAGATAGCGGGTGATGTGTTGGAGCCGGTAACCACCGAAGGCATCACTGGAGCGAGCCTGCTTGTCTGCGGTCCGTGGGATGAAGCCGGGAACGCGCAGGCCAACGTGACTCAAAAGCTGATCACTCGCGAAGACGAACTCGAAGACACCATAAGCGTGGTTGGCCAGACCTTCCTCGGGCTCACGATCAATTGCGCCCGC
>CAZIJO010000359.1:0-3090 GCA_964539515.1 uncultured Bifidobacterium sp.
GCCGAATGCGCCGCGCTTCCTCTGGTTCATGGGCCTCGAATCACGTCCGTTTTACGAAAGTCGCCCCTTTCCATGAATCGCTATGCTGGCCGCGCGGGTCGGATGGCTGTAGGGTGAACCCGCGATGCGACCGGTGGATGTTCAACAAATCGGGACCGAGCTGGCGGTGAAATGGGACGATGGCAGCGAATCGTTTGTGCCGCTGGAGAAGTTGCGCCGGGCCTGCCCTTGCGCCGGGTGCAAGGGTGAGGTGGATGTCATGGGCCATTTGCACCGGGGCCCGGAGCAGCGCTTGACTGCGGCGGCGTTCGAACTGCGGCGGCTGGAAACGGTGGGCGGGTACGCCCTCCAACCTTTTTGGGGGGACGGCCACAGCAGCGGGCTGTTCGCCTTCGACTATCTTCGTCGAGTGGCTGCGTCCGAATAGGATCGGGTCGGATCAATCGATCCCGGAAGCCTTGCGGGCGCGCTGGAGGACTCCGGTGGCGACGGCGCGCGCCCGTTCGGCTCCCTCGGTCAGGACCTTTTCGACGTAATCGAGGTTTTGCTCGAGCTCGGCGCGCCGGGCGCGGGCGGTGGAGAAGAAAGCCCAATAATGGTCGAACAGCGCCTTTTTGAGATCGCCGTAGCCGAGACCCCCGGCCCGCAGCCGATCTTCAAAGTCGCGGGCGGTCCCGGCCGGCGCGACCAGTTTGAGCAATTGGATGGCGAGGTTCGATTCGGCGTCGGGTTTGGGTTCGGCCGGACCGCGACTGTCCATGACGATCCCCATGATCCGTTTCCGCAGGGCTTTTTCGTCGCCGAAGATGTCGATGGCGTTGCCGTAGCTTTTGCTCATTTTCTGGCCGTCGGTTCCGGGCACCACGGCCACTTCGTCGCGGATCCTGGGTTCGGGGACCACGAAGGTCTGGCCGTATTGCTCGTTGAACTTGATGGCGATATCCCGGGTGACCTCGATATGCTGCTTTTGATCGCGCCCGACCGGCACCAGGTTGGAGTCGTAGATCAGGATATCGGCGGCCATCAGGACCGGGTATGAAAAAAGCCCGTGGTTCGGGCTGATGCCTTTGGCGAGCTTGTCCTTGTAGCTGTGGCAGCGTTCGAGCAGGCCCATGGGCGTGAGGCTGCTCAGCAACCAGGTCAGTTCGGTCACCTCGGGGACGTCCGATTGCCGGAAGAACACCGCCCGCTTGGGATCGAGCCCGCAGGCCAGGAAATCGAGAGCCACCGCGCGGGTGTTGAACCGACGCTCGGCGGCGTCGAAGAGCGACGTCATCGAGTGATAGTTGGCGATGAAATAGTAGGCTTCCCCTTCCTGAGAGCTCGATGGCAGGCCGCATCATGCCGAAATAGTTCCCGAGATGCAGCGTTCCCGACGGTTGGATGCCGGACAAAATTCGCATGGCGGCTGAAGCTTAGTGAGCACCGAGCGGCTTGCAAGCGGGCGGTGTGATGCCGATGGGGGGGGGCAGGCCCAGTGGTGGCGACGTCCGGCGCCGTGGCGGTTCGCGGTTTTCCGCGGCTCCCTGGCGCTCGGTTCCTTCCCTTGGCCGTCACCCTCGAAGTCCCTGTGCGGGGAAAAACTCTTTGGCACGGGATTCGCTCCCATGTTAAGACACCGCCCGCTTTCCGGTCATGGGTATCTTTGGACTGTTCAAACAAGAGTCAGCCGGCTCCGGTTCCTCCGAACCGGGGCAGTTTGGCCCTTATTACCTCCAAGAGCTGATCAACAGCGGCGGAATGGCCGATATCTGGCTGGCTACCAACGAGCAACGCGAGACCCTTGCCGTGCGACGCCTGAATCCCGCCCTGCGCGGCGACAGCGTGGCCCGCAAGCGCTTCCAACGCGGCTGCGACGTTCTGTCGCGCATCCACAACCATGAGTTCGTGATTGGCTACATCGACCACGGCAAGATCGACGTGGATCTTTACTGCGCCATGGAATACATGGAGGCGTCGAACATAAAGCAGTTGATCGCCCGCGTGGATCCCATCCTCAGCGAATACCTCTGCAACATCCTGATCGATGCGGCCATTGCCCTTGAGCACGTGCACGACAGCGGGTTCATGCACATGGATTTCAAGCCCGAGAACATCCTGGTTTCCCGCAATGGGAATGTGCGCCTGGTCGATTTCGACTTGTCCCTGCCTCGCCCGGACAAGCCGGCCAAGCTTTCGGACAACCCCGGCACCCCGGCCTACATGGCCCCTGAACAACTGCGACGGAGGGAAGTCGACCATCGGGCCGATATCTTCGCGTTCGGGGTGACCGCCTACGAACTGCTCACGCTGCAGAAGCCGTTCCCGGGTGAAACACCCAAGGAAGTCCTGCTCAAGATGATCGAGGACCGCGACAAGAGCTTTATCCCGCCTCGCGAAGTCAACGCCGACATTCCGTTCGCGGTCGAGAAAGCGATCCTCCGCTGCCTGGACCGGGATCCCGCCAAGCGTTACCCGGACATGAGCGTGTTGGTGCACGAACTCCAGACTGCGCTCTACGTTTGACCGCCGTCCTGCATCGGCCGCGGCTGCCCGCCGCGCCCCGCTCCATCCGCAAAGGCAGCACGCTCAAGGATCTGCTCGACCGGGAAGCCGTCGATTGCCTGGCGCACAACGTCGCGCTGGCGCATCCTTCGTTCGATGCGGAGGCATTCCGGCGGACCGCCCTGGACGGGATCGAGCCTCTGGCCATTCTGGACCGGGGCCGACACCTGGCGCGGGCGCTCCGCGAACATCTTCCCGCGCGCTACGAGGATGCGATCGAGGTCCTGCTCCGGTCGCTCACACCTCCGCTTTCGGCCACCGAGGATCTCGGGCTCGCTGTGTTCTTTTAACTGCCGCACGTTCGCTTCGTTGCCGACTACGGGCTGGATGCCGAGCACAACGGGGGAGGCGATCCATTCGAAGTCTCGATGCGGGCACAGTACGAGCTGACCCGGCGTTTCAGCGCCGAGTTCTCCATGCGCCGGTTTCTGATTCGCTGGCCGGAGCGCACGCTGGCTCGACTCGGCGAGTGGACGCGCGACGCCGACCCTCACGTGCGGCGCCTGTGCTCCGAAGGTTCCCGACCCAGACTACCCTGGGCGGAGC
>CAZIJO010000360.1:0-3002 GCA_964539515.1 uncultured Bifidobacterium sp.
GCCGGCGTCATTGAGACCACCTTCAAGGAAGAAACCGAAACCGATTTGTTCGGCGAACAAACGGTCCTTTGCGGCGGCGCAAGCGCGCTGGTGCAAGCGGGCTTCGAGACGCTGGTGGAAGCCGGCTATCAGCCGGAAATGGCGTACTTCGAGTGTTTGCACGAGCTGAAGCTGATCGTGGACCTGATGAACGAGGCGGGCATCAGCGGCATGCGCTTCTCGATTTCCGAAACCGCCAAGTGGGGCGACGTGAGTGTCGGGCCGAAAATCATTGATGCCAGCGTGAAGAAACGCATGAAGGTCGCGCTCAAGGACATTCAATCCGGCAAGTTTGCCCGGGGTTGGGTCAATGAATACAAAGGCGGCTACAAGAAATACAACGCATTGCTGAAAAAGGGCGCGCAGCATCCGATCGAAAAGACCGGCGAACGTCTGCGGGCGCTCATGCCGTGGATGAAGAAGCGTTCGATCAAGGGCACGCAGGCCGCCTACTGAAACGCGGAGTGCGGAATCCGGAATGCGGAATTTGACAGCCGCCGGAGCGAAAGCTTCGGCGGCCTTTTCATGTGGCTGCGGCCGAATGGCACGATTGCCATGCGCGGCTGAACTTTGCCATGGAATTGAAATATCATGCGACGGTCCACTTCAGGATGGCCTTCTGCACGTGCAGGCGGTTTTCCGCCTGCGTGAAGATCGTCTCGGCATGGGCCTCGAAGGTTTCGTCGTCAATTTCCTTGCCGCGATAGGCGGGCAGGCAGTGCATGACCAACGCCCCGGGCTTGGCCAGCTTCACCAGTGACTGATTGATCTGATACCCGTTAAGCGCTTTGAGTCTGGCCGCCGACTCTGCCTCCTTCCCCATCGAAACCCAAACATCGGTATAGAGCACGTCCGCGCTTTTGGCCGCGGCTTTCACGTCCGTGGTGCAAATGATCTTTCCACCTGCGCGTTTCAGCAACGCGGCGGACGGCTGAAACATTCTTGGTGCGGCGATGCGGAATTCAAAGCCGAGCTTTGCCGCTGCAAACATCCACGAGACCGGTACGTTGCACGCGCCATCACCCACGAAGGTCACCACCTTGCCGGCGATGGCGCCTTGCCGTTCTTGGATCGTCTGGATGTCCGCGAGGATCTGGCAGGGATGCTCCTGGTCCGTGAGGGCGTTGATGGTGGGGATCGCGGAGTACTGCGCAAACTCCTCCACATCGTTCTGGGCAAAAGTGCGGAAAACCGCGCCGTGAATCATCCGGCCCAGGACCCGTGCCGTGTCCTTGATCGGTTCGCCGCGACCGAGCTGAATGTCCGCCGCGCTCAGAAACATGGGGCGTCCGCCGAGTTCCGAAACGCCCACTTCAAAGGAGACCCGGGTGCGCGTGGAGGATTTGGAAAAAATCAGCGCCCACGTCTGGCCGGTCAGCGGCTTGCTTTTATGCTGCCCGCGCTCGCGTTTCATCCGCACGGCATCCGCCAGAATCTTGTCCATGTCGGACGGCGCGAGTTTTTCGATGCTTAAGAGATGTTTCACAATTCAATTTACCGGGAGCGCAATGCAGCCCGCGCCCGTGGTATTAGCTCCGTTAGGAGCGCCATGTTTATAGCACCAATCCGGCCGCAGGCTCAAGCTCCGTAGGAGCGGCATCTCATTAGCACATTGGCTCAATTCGCCAATTCACCCCCGCAGCTTGGTTATGACGGATTCGAAAGCGCGCAGCCCTTCCTCGGCTTCACCGCGGGTCAGGTTGAGGGCGGGCAGCAGCCGAAGGGTGTTCGCGCCAGCCGGAATCACAAGCATGCCCGCGGCGTGCAGCAGGTTCGTGAGCCGGATGGATTGCATCTTGTCCGGGTCACCCGGGAGATTCGGAATGCCTGCGGTAAACTCGATGCCGATCATCATGCCCAAGCCACGAATATTATGGATGATTCCCGGGTACGCGTTCGAAAGCCGCTCCAGTCCCGCCTTGAGAAACGCCCCCGTGCTTCGGGTATTTGCTTCCAGTTGCTCCTGCTTGATGACTTCCAGAATCTTCAATGCCACGGCGCAAGCCAGCGGGGTGCCGCCGTAGGTTGTGCCATGCGTCCCGGCGCTCAACAGGTCGGCGTACGGCGCCCGCACCCAGAATGCGCCCATGGGGAATCCGCCCCCGAGCGATTTGGCCATCGAAATGCCGTCGGGCCGAAACGCGTCGCCCCCCGGCACGCCTTCCAGAATGCGCTGGTAACTCTGGAAGCGACCGGTGCGGAAGTGTCCGCATTGCACGCTGTCCATGAGCAACAACAACTTCCTCTCGTCGCACAACGCCCGCAGACCAAGGAGATACTCCGGGGTGGCGGGCGTCACGCCGCCTTCCCCCTGGATCCCCTCGACCAATACTGCAATCGTAGCGGGGGAGATCGCTTCCCGCATCGCCGCCAGGTCGTTGTAGGGGACATGCCGGAACCCTGCCACCATTGGCTCGAAGCCTTTCTTCACCTTGTCCTGGCCGGTCGCGGCGATGCCGGCCAGCGTGCGGCCATGGAACGAGTTGATCGTGGTGATGATCTCGAAGCGACCTTCATCGTGGCCGAATTTGCGGGCCAGTTTGAACAACCCTTCATTGGCTTCGGCGCCGCTGTTGCAAAAGAAACATTTGCCCGGCCCGAGGAGTTCAACCAGCGCCTGCGCCAGCCGCCCCTGGGGCTCCTGATAATACAAATTGGAAATGTGAACGAGCTTCTTCGACTGCTCGACCAGCGCCTCAGTGATGGCGGGATGGGCATGACCGAGGGCACAAACCGCAATGCCGCCGCCGAGATCGAGATAACGCCGGCCGTTCACGTCAAACAGGTAACTCCCCGAACCGTGACTGAGCGCCAGGTCGAAGCGGCCGTAGCTGGGCACGACATTCTTGTTGAACAACTCGCGGATCGTCTCGAACTGATTGCGGACGATCGGCGGCGGTGCGGGCACGATTTCTTTCATGTTGCGCATGTCAACACGCCAAAGCCGCGGCCTGAAAGCAAGC
>CAZIJO010000361.1:0-2941 GCA_964539515.1 uncultured Bifidobacterium sp.
TGTCCGCATCGTCTGAGCGCTGGCCTGTCCATTTTCCGAAAGGCATTAGGGTTAGGCGTTGGGATGTTTGACGAACAAATATGCCGGCTGAGAAACCTGACTGGCAACATCCCGACTATGCCCACGCTCATCCAAAACAGCCCGTTGAGGACAGTAATATCTCCTCTGTAATGCCAAGCCTCATCCTCCTGCCAATCTCCACCATAGGCATTTGCCATACCGTCACCCGGTGAACCTGCAATCGCAAAAATATCGAACCAATGGGTCTGAGCTCCGGTGGACCAATAATAGTGATCATCCCAAGCGTTAAAAAGACCCGTCGCCAGACCGAAGATAAGACCGACGACCGGCATCAAAAACCAACAACTGCGCACCCGCTGCAAATAACAACTTAGTCCAACGAGCACAGTGAGCGATGGCACGCCGAGAAACAACCAAGAGAACAAGAAACATCGAAGGAAACCAGGCCAGTGCCAGGGCTGCAAAAGCTGAAAGTGCAACATGTGCTCCATACGCCTAAGATTGAGATTCGCCCGCAGCCAATGCACGTGAACCTGTACGCTGGGTATTCTCAACGACCCGCGTTCGCATGGGGTTATGTAATCCGGATCGCACATTTCGATCAAGGAGGATCGCCGGCGTTGAGAGGGAACTTTCAGACGCGCAGTCGAATTTCCAGGAGCTTCGCATTAACACCGGACTTCAGTCCGGCGCAGACTGGCGGAACGTGGGCCAGCCGTTTCAACGGCTTTCCCCGCTGCGCCCAGAAGAAAACGGTTGAAACCGTTCTCCGCTTTTCACCCGCGCCACACCTGGCTAAAGCCAGGTGTTAATGAGAAGGTGCTGCCTTCGGGCGGCATGAAACTGACCGGCGCTCGACGTTCGGCAAGCAGACAGGCCTGACTGGACTTGCCCCCGGGAATCCTGATTCAATGCCGCCGTGAAAACGAATCGCCGGTTTCCCTGCTCCCTTCACCTCTGTAGCAGCGGACGTGAGTCCGCTCATTCTTCCCCAAAGCAAAATCAGAGCCGGCTCACGTCGGCTGCTACGGTTCAAGGGCAGCTGTCACAATACGGCGAAGGCCCGGCTCCGGCAGCGTGGAATCCCAAGTTCGTCCGTCGCGAAGGCCTCCCCAACGGTCGACGCCGATTTTGGACTGCGCCGGCAGAGCAAAGCGGCGACGGCGCTTTTGCGCGGAGGCTGGGTGTTGAGATTTCGATCCGGTTTGCGTTTGCGCGTGCGATAGCGGTGTCACGCTCCGCTGGCCACCGCAGTCCAAATAGCCTCGCGCGGCGGGAGGGCTTGCTCTCCTATTTCATGCTTTTTCTTTTCCTTTCCACCTCATTGCTGGCGCAAGAGACCAACCGCGCGTTCATTTTTGAAGCCGATGTGAAAGTGCCGATGCGCGACGGCGTCCAGCTCGCCGCCAACATCTGGCGGCCGAAAGCGGAGGGCCTTTACCCCGTGATCCTGATGCGCTCACCGTACGGCAAAATGGACGAGAAGTTTGACGAGGCCCGGCGCTACACCGCCGCCGGTTACGTCATGGTGGTGCAGGATTGCCGCGGGCGCGGCAAATCGGAAGGCGTTTGGGATCCCTTCCGTTACGACGTCGAGGACGGCTTCGACACGCAGGAATGGGTCGGCCAACAGCCGTGGTGCAATGGCGAGATTGGCACCGCGGGCGGCTCGTACGTCGGCTGGACGCAATGGGCCGCTGCCGCCAAGGCGAGCAAATATCTCAAGACCATGGTGCCGATCGTCCCGTTCGACAGCGCCCACGACATCGCTTACACCGGCGGGGCGCTGCAACTCGCCTTGCTGATGGGCTGGGGCACGGCGGTGGGCGGCGTGGCCGTCAGCCCCGATAAACTGCCAGACGTCTTCCGCCATCTGCCGCTGAATACCTTTGGCGATCAGTTCGAGAAAAAAATCCCGTATCTCAACGACTGGGTGGCGCATGCCACCTACGATGATTATTGGAAGCAGCGCAGCATCGACCATCGTTACGCGGAGGTGACCATCCCGGTGCTGAATATCGGCGGCTGGTATGACATTTTTTCGAAGACGACGATCGACCTGGTGGACCAGGTGCGCGCGTCCTCGCAGGACCGGGAAGTTCGCCGGAATCAATTTGTGGTGATCGGGCCGTGGGGTCACGGTGTGGGCGGGCGCAAGGTCGGGGAACTCGATTTTGGCACCAACGCGACCTTCAAGGTGGGCGAATGGCAGTTCAAGTGGTTCGAGTATTGGCTGAAAGGCCGGGAAACCGGGGTGGAAGACTGGCCGGCGTATCAGCTCTTCGTGATGGGGGAAAACCGCTGGCGCAGTGAAAACGAATGGCCGCTCAAACGCACGCAGTTCACCTCGTACTATCTGCACAGCGACGGCAAGGCCAATTCTCTCAAAGGCGATGGCTCGCTCAGCACCGCCGCTCCCAGCCAGGAAAAACCCGACGAATTTACTTACGATGGTGACGATCCCGCGCCGACCGTGGGCGGGAACAATCTCGTTGGCGCCGCCGCCGGCCCATACGATCAGACCAAGGTGGAAGCGCGCGAGGATGTGCTCGTCTATTCCACCGCGCCGCTGGAACAGGACGTCGAAGTCACCGGCCCGGTGAAGATGATTCTCCACGCCGCTTCCAGTGCGCGGGACACGGATTTCACTGCCAAGCTGGTGGACGTGCATCCGGACGGCAAGGCTTTCAATCTGTGCGACGGCATCATCCGCGCGCGCTACCGGCGGGATCCGGCAACGGAAACTCTGTTGGAGCCGGGCAAGGCCGAGCCGTTCGAGATTGACCTCTGGGTGACGAGCAATCTCTTCAAGCGCGGTCACCGCATCCGGCTGGAGATTTCCAGCAGTAACTTCCCGCGCTTCGACCGGAATCCGAACAGCGGACAACAATTCGGCACCGACACCGAGATGCTTTCGGCA
>CAZIJO010000362.1:0-2934 GCA_964539515.1 uncultured Bifidobacterium sp.
GGACGCATCGCCGTGCGGGTGGAACTTCATCGTATCGCCGACGATGTTGGCGACCTTCGTGAAGCGGCCATCATCAATCCGATGCATCGCCCAAAGAATCCGGCGTTGCACCGGCTTCAGACCGTCGGCGAGATTCGGAATCGCGCGGTCGCGAATGACGTAGCTCGCGTAGTCCAGAAAGCTGCGATCCACGCGGGTGTGCAATCCGACGCCGAGCTGTTTTGGATCAAACGGCTTGTGGACGACCGCCTCAACCGTCTCCGCAACGACGTGGTCGGCTCCGTTGCCATTTGTATCGGCAGCTTTCTTTGCGGGCGCGGGCCGCACGCCTTCGATGGGTAACTCCGGCTGATCGGTTTCTTTTTTGCGCTTGGCTGAACTCATGAGCGGCGCGCATTAAGCCACAGTTGCCCAAACCCGGCAAGATTTCCTCCGTCGCCAACGGGGTACTGGTCGAATTGGTAAACCGGAAAAGGCTTTTGGGCTGGGCATGCACCAGATTCCGGCAATTTGTTTGGCGACCCAACTCAAGCCGGTAAGAGCGAAGCCCCGAGAAGTGAGTGCAACGGGAAAACGAATTGTGCTCGCGTCTTGCCACTCCTTGCCAGCGAGCGGTAACTTGTTCCCATGTCGCACGCGGACTTTGTTCACCTGCACCTGCACACCGAGTATTCCCTGCTCGATGGCGCCTGCCGTCTGGACCGGCTGGTGGACAAGGCTCACGATCTCAAATTCCCCGCGCTCGCCATCACGGATCACGGCGCGATGCACGGGGTGATTGAGTTTTACCAGGCGGCGCGCGCCAAGGGCATCAAACCCATCATCGGATGCGAGGTCTACGTCGCGCCCGGCAGCCGGCGCGAAAAGAAAGCCGGCACCAGCGGCGGGGGCCGCGATGTTTACCATCACCTCGGTCTGCTCGCCAAGGATGAGACGGGCTACAGGAATCTCATCAAACTCACGACCGCCGCGCATCTGGAGGGTTACTATTACAAGCCGCGCATTGACCGCGAGATTCTCGCGGCTCACAAGGAAGGGCTGATCGCGCTTTCCGGGTGCCTGGCCAGTGAAATCCCCGACTGGATCCTCAAAGAGCAGTTCACCAAGGCGCGGGACACCATCGACTGGTTCAAGCAGACGCTCGGCGCGGACAATTTCTATCTCGAACTTCAGAACCATGGCATCGCCGAGCAGGCGAAGGTGAACCACCAGCTCATCACGTGGGCGCGGGAGTTCGGGCTGAAGCTCGTCGCCACCAATGACGTGCATTACATCGAGAAGAGCCATTCGCACGCGCACGACTGCCTGGTTTGCATCGGCACGCAATCACTGCTGAGCGATCCCAAGCGGATGAGCGCGGGTTACGCGAAGGAACAGTTCTACCTGCGCTCCGCCGAGGAAATGAAGGCCCGCTTCGCCGACGTGCCCGCGGCGGTGCAGAACACGCTGGAAGTGGCGGAGAAGTGCAACGTGGAGATCGAATTCGGCAAACTGCACTACCCGGTGTTCCACCCGCCGGAGCATTTCACCCGTGAAGGTTTCCTGCGGCAGTGGCTCGCGGAAGGTTTGCATCGGCGCTACGGGATTCAAGCGCGCGCCGAGGGGAAAAAGTTCATTGTGGAGGGGATTGAAGATCCGAAACGGCTGCCGACGTTTCAGGTCAAAGAATCCCTCGCACCAGCCCTCCCGCCCAGGGAGAGGGAGAAAGTTGAAAGCAACCAACCGCTGTCTCCTCTCCCCGAGGGAGAGGGTCAGGGTGAGGGCGGACCGAAAAGCAATCTTAACGACCCTGCGGTCGCGACGGCCGTCAAAGTGGTGATTGACCGGTTGAACCTGGAGATGGAGGTCATTGAGAAGACCGGCTTCATCTCGTACTTCCTGATCGTCGGCGATTTTATCCGTTACGGGCGCAGCAAGGGCATTTCGTGTGTGGCGCGTGGCTCGGCGGCCGGCTCGCTGGTCACCTATTTGCTGGAGATCGCGAACGTGGATCCGATTCGGTATGGGCTCCTGTTTGAGCGCTTCCTCAATCCAGAACGGGTCAATCCGCCGGACATTGACATCGATTTCGCCGATGACCGCCGCGCGGACGTAATCGAGTACGTGCGCCAGAAGTATGGCAACGATTCCGTCGCCCAGATCATCACCTTCGGCACGATGGGGGCAAAATCCGTGGTGCGCGACGTCGGCCGCGTGATGGGTTTGAGCTACGGCGAATGCGACCGGCTGGCGAAGATGATTCCGTTCGACCTCAAGATGACGCTTGAAAAGGCGCTCAAACAGTCGCCGGAACTCAAGACAGCCTACGAGACCGAGGAGACGACGCGCGAACTGATTGACACCGCGCTCATCCTCGAAGACCTGACCCGCAACGCGAGTGTGCATGCCGCGGGGGTCGTCATTGGCGATCAACCGCTGGTGAATCTGCTCCCCCTCAAGGCGGACGAGGACGGCGCCATTGTTACGCAGTACGCGATGAACCCCGTCGGCGAACTCGGCCTGCTGAAGATGGATTTTCTGGGTTTGAAGACGCTGACGGTCATTCGCAACACGTGCGAAATGGTGAAGCGGCTCCATGGGATCACGGTGGACATCGACAACCTGCCCCTGGACGACGCGAAGACCTATGACCTGTTGAACAAGGCGAACACGCTGGGGATTTTCCAGCTGGAATCCGGCGGCATGCGCGACCTGTGCCGCAAATTCCAAATAAGTTCCGTCGAGCACATCACCGCGCTGGTGGCGCTCTATCGCCACGGCCCGATGGTTCTGATCCCAGAATTCATCAAGCGGCGGCATGGAGAAATCGAAATCAAATACGAACACCCGCTGCTGGAGCCAATCGCCCGGGAAACCTACGGGATTTTGATTTATCAAGAACAGGTGATGCAGGCCGCGCAGTTGTTGGGCGGCTACACACTTGGCGGGGCGGAC
>CAZIJO010000363.1:0-2812 GCA_964539515.1 uncultured Bifidobacterium sp.
GACAAAACCGCCTCCATCTGCTCCATTCGGAAATGACCTTTGGCAACCGTTATAGGAGGGCTGGGATGATGCCAGGCCGTCCCCGGACAAATGACCGCCCGGCTTCAGGCCACTTCGCGATTGCGACATCGATACCAATTAGTGAGTCAAGCGATGCGCGCTCATCCAATTGCGGCCTGCTGGCGAGCATTGCGCTCTCCCGTTTCCAAGCCACGCTATCAGGGATAATCGCCGAGGGGAGCGGTAATCGGCGTTGCGTCGGTCAGGGTGCCGAGGTTCTCCCGGATCCAGCGCCGGAGACCTTCCTCAGTCGCCGCGCGATTATCCAAGGACGGCACCGGATACTCGGCCGTGAACCGTAGCTTGCGGGCCCGCCGGTCGATGAAAACCTTAAAGGCGGGCGCCTTGTAGCCGGGGTATTTTGTTTCGTCCACCTTTAGCCTTCCGGATTTGAACTCGGCTTCCTGCCCCCCTTGCCCAGCATTGAAGAGGGTGACGTTGTCGGCCAGGGAAGCAATTCGCTTGGCGACGTCGGGGGTGCCGGGCATCTCCAACCGAATGTACCACTCAGCGGGTTTGAAGTTCCGTCGGACTTGTTCAATCGGCACTCCCTTAATCACGATTTTCTTGAGGTCATTCTCGCCCAGGCCCCGCTCATGCGCATAATTGAGGTGCGGTACCTGACCGGGATCAAAGCCCATAATGGCGGCGCACACGGCGTCCACCGCGACGATATCCCGGCCGGCAATAATGAGGTTCATGGGGACGGACGAGCCGCTCAGCGGACCTTGACCCTCCATCGCCACCAGCGCGTCCACCACCACCAAGTCCGGCCGGCGAATGGCGACCAGGTCCGGCAGAACGCGCTCCGCCGCCCCATGATGAACGTCCCGGGGAAACGGCAGCAACCCGTAGAGATTTTTCATACCGGCACTGATGCCGGTGAGGCGGTGGGTTTTCATCACCGGCAGGTCGATGAAGACGTCGCAGCCTTTGATGACCTCGGGAAACCGATATTCCTTCAACGCCAGCCCGTCGATTTGGATGGGGAGGAATTTTCCGGCGGCAATGTTGGTCAAGGCGATGCCTTCCCGGTCGGCCAATTCGGAGAAACCAGTGGCCTGCCACAGCCCGCCGTCGTTGAGCCCCTCCGCGAAACTCAGACGGCAGTTTCCGGCTTTTTTGATGGCCTTGATCAGCGCCTCCCCGACCCGCACATCCGTCGTCTGCCCTGGATAAACCCGGCCGTCGCGCAGACCGGTCAGGTTCGGTTTGATGACCACGGTTCGGCCATCCTGGATCAAGTCCGTCAGACCGCCGCATAATTCGATGGCTTCCGCCACCATCCGGTCAGGATTGTCGCCCTTGACGACCGCGACGACAGCCGGCTGCTCTGCACCCCAGGCTGAAAGCGCGGCCAGCAGGAAAAGCGCGATAATGTGAAACCCAACCCTGCCCTGCTTGCGATTTTTGGGGTACCGCAAAAAATGTTGGTGGTTTAGCATCGAAAATAAATGTGTTTAAGATAACCGATCACTGGTGCGGCTTGCACCCTGTTCTTGACCGTCAGCTTACAAAAAGTTCCAGCCGAAGTCCAACCGGCAGAAAGGAAAGCCACACCCGCCAAAGCACTCCCCGCCGCTGGCGAATGAGTCAGGGCCGTTGCGTCTCGAGCTTCAGCCCACCGCTTCGGGTTGCACCATTTCATCCCCGAAACCGAGCAGCTGAAAGATTTCCAATGCCGGCAACGAGGAGGCGAACTGGGCGGGCCGATACTGGGCGGTGTCGAGCCACTCTTGCACGGTGAGGGTCTGCGCCGCTCCGTCCTGCTTCAGCAACTCGGCGAGGCGTTCCTTGGCCGACTCCAGTCGTTTTTGAGTAATGACTTTCATACGTTTGCCTAGATGGGTGACGAGGCTGGCAGCGTGCGTCCGGCGGGGAAGTATTGTCGAGCGCAAAATCCGAAAGATTTTCGCCGCTTTCCGCGTACCCGCGGCATGCCGATAGCGGATTGCAACATCGTTGTGAACGAACGCCGTTTGGGTGGCAAACATCTCCCCTGCTCTCCCGGTATGCACTCGCCAATCGGCAGGCAGACGTCCAAGGGTTGCGTCATTTCACGATTCTCCGTGCGCGGGAATCAAGTGCAACGGCAACCCTTGGGTAGGAGCAGTCGATTCATTGCACCGAGCTTATTCCAAAATGAAACTGACAGGCGCGTAGCCCGTAAGGTTGAAAGTGAGTTTGCGGTTGGTGACGGATATCGGTTTGCCGTTTTCTTCGCCCCGCAAGGTAACCGGGGTTGCGGTTGAATACTTTCCGCCGGACGGGAGTGTGACAGTGATTTCACCGCTGACGCCGGTCTGTTCCCAGACTCGCAGGACGGTGCCCTTGCCATCGGGATTGGGGCCAAACGCCGTAATCGCCACCCCCCGGCGCGAAAGGTTGATGCCGGCCAAAGTCGGGGGGAGTTTGCCTGGTCGCGCCACGGAGCGGGCGGCTGCAACCGGAACGCGGGTCTCCATGGCGGGGGTGTAGAGGCCGGACTCAGCATTGAACTGATTGAAGGCCCACAAGCGAACATTGGCGGTCATGCGGGCGCCATCGCCAATCCAGGGGCGGAAGTTGGTGCGCCAATGGTTGTTGTAGAGCTGGACATACAGATAGGGGCGCTGTGGGACATAGTGTTTTGCAAACTGGTATTCGCCCGGGGACCCGAGGCTGACCAGCGGAGAATCCTTGGGGCTGATACCAACGCCGGCGCCGGTTTTTTCGTCATAGACCGCGACACCCGTGTTGACCCAAAAGTTGT
>CAZIJO010000364.1:0-2807 GCA_964539515.1 uncultured Bifidobacterium sp.
CCGGTGGACGAAATCCAAAAGCTCACCGAGCGCACCACGATTGAAATCGCGCCGCTCGCCTACATGCGCGGCCGCACGCTCAACAACGCCTTCATTATTCTCGATGAAGCGCAAAACTCCACCACCGAACAGATGTTGATGTTCCTTACGCGTCTCGGGCACGGCTCGAAGGCGGTCATCACCGGTGACGAAACCCAGGTGGATCTGCCGCCCCACAAGCATTCGGGATTGTTGGAAGCGCATCGGGTGTTGCGCAAGGTCGAAGGTATCGCGGTCATTGAGTTCGACAAGCGGGACGTGGTACGGCATCCCTTGGTGCAGCGCATCATCAGCGCCTACGAAATCCACCGGGGCAAAACCAAACCTGAATGAAACTTGCCAAGGGCCGGGCTCGTCGCCGCCGGATGGCATCGCCAGTGAGGCCTCCGGCCGGCGATTCCGCGGTCTTCTCCCCCGGATTGCGGATCAATATCACCAATTATCAGCGTCGGCAGCCGGTTGACACAACCGCGCTCCGGCAAATTGGGGATACATTACTGCGGGAATTGCTCCAGCTTGAAAACGCCGAAATCGGGGTTTCCCTCATCGCTGCGCCGAGAATGCGGCGTTTGAACGAAACCTTCCTGAAACATGAAGGCTCGACCGATGTCATCACTTTCGACTATTCCCAAGGGCGAACCCCCAACCCGGGTATTTGCGGTGATGTCATTGTATGCGTTGACGAAGCGGTGCTCCAGGCCCGCCGCTTCCGCACCACCTGGCAGTCCGAAGTAATCCGCTACCTCATCCACGGCATTCTTCATCTGCTTGGGTACAGCGACCACCGGAGCGCCGCACGTCGCGCCATGAAACGGCAGGAGAATCGCCTGCTCCGCTTGCTCGGAACCCGCTTTCCCTTGAGCCGCCTGGCCCGCAAATCTAAACTGCGTCCGTGAACAACCGATTCCTCGGCCAGTGGCGCGGCAATTTCCTCACCGGACTGGCCGTCCTGTTGCCCACCGTCATCACGCTGGCCATTTTCAAGTGGCTTTTTGGCACCATCGCCAGTCTTACCGATTTGTTGCTGTTTTTTCTGCCCACGCATCTCACCCACGCGGAGGCCGGCAAAGGCCCGATGTATTGGTATTGGAGTCTGGCGGCCTTGGCCCTGGCGGTGGCACTGGTCAGCGCCGTGGGCCTGCTCACCCGGTACTATGTTGGCAAGCGTCTCCTTGAATGGCTCGACACCGGCATGCTGCACCTCCCCGTGCTCAACAAGATCTACGGCATGATCAAGCAGGTGAACGAGGCCTTTAGCAGCGGCAAGAAAACCTCCTTCAAAACGGTTGTGCTCGTGGAATTCCCGCGCCCGGGAATCTATTCCATCGGCTTCCTCACGAGCGAGAAACACGACGAGATCCAGGTCAAAACGAACGAAAGAGTGGTTTGCGTCTTCATCCCCACCACCCCCAATCCCACTAGCGGTTTCCTGGTGCTCATCCCGGAGGAGAAAGTCACCAAACTCGACATGTCCGTGGCCGAGGGGATCAAATACATCATCAGCCTCGGCTCCGTTTCGCCGGACTACACGGCAGCCGCCGGCACGCGACTCACTTCCTGAAGCCGATGACCGAGACTGCCACCGGCATTATCCTGCGCACGCGGCCCCTTACGGAAACGAGTCTGATCGTGAACTGGCTCACGCCCGATCTCGGCCGCATCAGCACGGTAGCCAAAGGCGCCCGCAGGCCCAAATCCGGTTTCATGGGCAAGCTGGATCTGTTTTATACCGCCGACTTCAACTTCCAGCGCAGCCGGCGGTCCGAGCTCCACACGCTCCGCGAACTGAAACTGCGCGAAACTCATCCCGCGTTGCGGCACGAACTCGACTATCTGCAACAAGCCGTTTACTGCGCGCAACTCATCGAGCTGGCCACCGAATCGGAAACTCCGCTGCCCGCCGTGTTCGACCTGCTGCAGTCCTTGCTGGCCCATCTCCCCAAACAGTCGCCCCAGCCCCAAACCTTGTTCGCCTTTGAAATCAAACTGCTCCACGAACTGGGACTGGCGCCGGATGTCGACCACAGCCAACTCACCCCCGGGGCGAGACAAGTGGTGAGTGCGTTTTCAGGTGGGGATTGGCCGGTGGTGGCACGACTGAAGTTAAGCGAAGCCCAAGTTCACGAACTTCGCCGTTTCCTGAAAGATTTCCTGGGATTTCACCTGGGACGGGTACCCAAGGGCCGACCCTGACGCACTTCACCTTCGGGGGCTTGGTTTGCTCCCATGTGAAATGGAAGGCGACCTAGTGATGCCGCCGCTTGACTTTCAATTGCGCCAGCGAATGCGCCAAAGCGGCATTAACGGAGGCCACTTCAGAGTCGTCCAGCTTTTCGGCGAGCCGGGCCTCGGCGCGCTTGCGGGCCTCTTCGGCTTTCGCTTCGTCGATGTTCTCCGCCTTGATCGCCATGTCGGTGAGGATGGAAACCCGCTCGCCGGTGACTTCCACGAAACCGTCGCCAACAGCGAGGAAGAAATCCTGCCCCCCTTTCCGCACCGAAACTTCGCCCGCCGAAAGCTGGGTCATCAGGGGGACGTGCATCGGAAAGATGCCCATCTCGCCCTCCACGCCCGGCAACGTGACCATGTCCACGTCCTCGGAGTAAACCTTGGACTCCGGCGTGACAATTTCCAGTTTCAACGTGGCCATGTTTTCAGGTTTGTATGCTTGAACGATTCGGGGATCGCGTCAGCCCTTCTTTGCTTCAGGCTTCTTTGTTTCCGCGCCCTTTTTCCCATCCTCTTTCTTTGCGCTGCCTCCGGATTCC
>CAZIJO010000365.1:0-2721 GCA_964539515.1 uncultured Bifidobacterium sp.
TTTGAGGATTGAAAATCTCAAACTAAAGGGCCTTCAGCGGTGACGTCCGCCGCCGCCACCCCCCCCACCTCCGCCGCCGCCGCCACCGCCACGGAAGCCGCCGCCAGAAGACATCCGCGGACCACCTCCCCCGGAAAAACCGCCGCTGCCTCGGAACGCACTGCTGTTTCCCATGCCGCCAAACGAAGGGCTCAGGCTCGGACGGCTGGCGCTGCCGAAACCCGCGCCGCTGCGGTAGCCGTAATTTGCGCTGCCGCTGCTGCGTTGATAACCAAGCGCCGGGCTGCTTGGCCGGTTGTAGGTGGTGGTCGGTGCAGGGGCAGCACTGATGCGGCTGCTGGGAGCAACCGCGGTGGATTTTTGATTCATAATGGTGGACGCGGCGGGCCGTTGGCTCGCGTTGCCACTCCAAGTTTGAGTCGAACTTGAGTTCCGGCTCCTGACGGTCAGTTGAGTAGCGCCCCGTTCTTGAGTCGGGCGGGCGGTGGCACCGCGCGCGTTCGCGCTGGGGGCCGAAAAATTCGCGCTGCTCACAGCTTGGCCGCTTCGGGTAGCGGCGACGCCTGTCTGGGTCCCGCTGCTGCGAGCGGCGGCGCGTTGATTGCCATTCTCGCTCCAGACACTCGTGGGTCGGCCTGCCGTTGTTGCCGTCGCGGACTGGTTGTCGACCCGACCAATTCCACTGCCAGGAGCAGTTGGGCTCGTGTTAGCGGGCTGTCTCGCCACGCCGGAAACCAAGCCTTCCGGTCGGCTGGTGCTTCCGGGGCTCGTGCTCCCACGTGGCGTCGGATTTCCGGTGGGCGGCGTTGGGCGGTTACCGTTGGGAGGTGGAGGATTCCCGTAGTAGGGCGGGGGGTAATAGCCATTATGGCAGTAGCGGTTCCAATAACCGTTGTAACAATAAGGGTAACCCCAGTATCCATAGCTGCAGCTTCCCCAACCCCAACCCAAACCCCAACCCCAGCCGGAGCCCCAGTATAAACCGAAGGAGAGCGATGGGTAGGCGAACCACGAAGACCAGTAGGGCCACGGATCATAAAACGAGTAATAGGTCGGTGTCGTGGCCACATAAACCGTCGAAGCCGGAACGGTTTCCACAACCGTAGTTTCGGGTGGCGTGGCGTATTGCGGGGCACTTGCTTCCGCGGTCATGGCCGGTGTCGGAGCCGCGGCGGGCGCTGGCGCGGTGGGCGCGGGGGAGGACTGTTGACTGAGCATGGCCGTCAATACCCGGTCGGAAACGCCTTCCTTCCGCAAATAGAGGATTTCGGAGGCGGTTAGATCGTAGCGGCGATTCCCGGTCTGGACGAAAGCGACGGTAACCTCATCGCTAATCTTGGCGCGGGAGAGCTTCAAAATGTCCGCGGCCCCACTGGACAAGTACGCGGGTGCTGGGTTGGCATCCGCGGGGACTGGGGCGGTGACCCCGGCTGATGGCTCCTGGGCGGCTGCAATCGCCACGAAGCGAGTCGAAGTGATGACGGCTGCGGCGATGATCGCCACGGAAGGAAAGCTACGCGCATTCATAAAATCGGCCTTTCCAGACAACCAAACGTCGCCGAACTCCAACCGTGCGTCAAGCACCGCCGTTGGACGGTTACGCCTTCAGCCGTCGACTGGTCGCCGTTGCCAGTTTGACCGTTAACAACCTTGGCTGCCGGCGAGGATTGTCCCAGCACTTAATCTCCTGAGGAACGGTCCCGGCCGGGCCGTCAACCGCCCAGCCAAGCTATTTCAAGTATTTGTCGATTGGCGGACGCAACAGTTCTTGGATCTCGGGTTGCGCCATATTCTCCGGCGTTGCGAGCACCACGCCGGTATCAATCCGCTTTTCAACCGGTTCACCTTGAAGATGTTTCACCATGGTCATCACGCCCAGGTAACCCATCAACATTGGGTTTTGCACCACAAGACCTTGCAAATGACCGTTCTTCAAATCCATCACCGATTGCGTGCCCGAATCAAATCCAATCATCTTTACCTTCCCGCCGGCTTTCCCGATGTCGCGGAGGGCTTTGGCCATTCCCGTGGCGGTGGATTCGTTGGGACAGAAGATTCCATTTACCTCCCGGCCATAACGGTTCAACAGGTTCTGCGAGGCCTGGTAAGCCGTCTCCCGTGTTGCGCCACCGTGTTGATCGGAGGAAATGACTTTGATGCCGGGGTATTTTGCCTTCAAAGTATCCAGGAAACCTGCTTCGCGCGCCTCGGTGCTGGCGGAGCCGACGGCGAGGCGGAGCAAGATAACGTTGCCCTTTTCCCCCAGCAGCTTGGCGAGAGAATCGGCCGCTATTACACCGCCTTTGTAATTATCCGTGGCCACGAAGCTGACCTGCTTGTCCGATTTCAAATCGGAATCAAAAATGACGACGGGAATTTTTCTCTTGCTGGCCATCACCACCGGCGCAACCAGTGCCTGCGAATCCAGCGGCGCCAACACAATGCCGTCTACGCCACGCGTCGTGAAATTCTCGACGACTTGAATCTGTTGATCGCGATCGTCCTCGCGCAGCGGGCCTTTCCAGATCACGTCCACTTTGATCCCTTTTTCTGCCAACTCCCGCTGGGCTTTCACTGCGCCGGCGTGAATGGTTTGCCAAAACTCGTGAGTCGTCCCCTTGGGAATCACCGCGATGGTGTAGGTCTTGTCGGCCGCGGCCGCAACCCAGCTGAGGAAAGTGGCCAGACCTAATCCGAGAACCAGGCGGAAGTTGGATTTCA
>CAZIJO010000366.1:0-2700 GCA_964539515.1 uncultured Bifidobacterium sp.
GGCCGGAAAGCAAGCAAACTTGTTCTCCGGCGGGATCTTTCCGGGCCGTGGAATTTCCGCCCCCCGCCCGTTTTGCCCCCAGCGACGTGATAATTTTCTTCGCGCTCCCGCCGGTTGCCGATAACTTTCCGCCATGCACTGCCGGCCAAGCGCCGCCAAAGTCGAAGGGACCACGAATCGCGGCGCAACTTTTTGCCGCGTTCGCCGTTTCATTTTCCGAAGGAGCTCATGATGAATTTGCCGTTCGCCCGGGAGGTTTACCAAAAAATCGCCGCCAATATCGGCCAGGTCATGCAAGGGCAATCCGCCGCGACGCGCAAGCTGCTCGCCGCCTTCGCCAGCGGCGGTCACGTGTTGCTGGAGGATTTTCCCGGCACGGGCAAAACGACGCTCGCCAAGGCGCTGGCTCGTTCGATTGACGCGCGATTCAAGCGCGTGCAATTCACCCCCGACCTGCTGCCGTCGGACATTCTTGGCGTTTCGGTTTTCAACCAGCGGGAGCAACAGTTTCAGTTTCATGAAGGACCGGTGTTTACCAATATTCTGCTGGCCGACGAAATCAACCGCGCCTCCCCGCGCACGCAATCGGCCTTGCTGGAAGCCATGGGGGAAGCGCAGGTGAGCGTCGACGGCGAACGGCGTCATCTCGCCGAGCTGTTTTTTGTCGTGGCCACCCAGAATCCGGTCGAGTTTCGCGGCACTTATCCGCTGCCCGAGGCACAAATGGACCGGTTCGCGATGCAGTTCACCCTCGGTTACGTCCAGCCGGCCGAGGAAGTTGCGGTGCTGACGGCGCAGGCCAGCGATCACCCGCTCGACCGGCTCAAGCCTTGCGTCACGCTGGCCGATGTGGTGGCGCTGAAACATGCAACCCAGGGCATCCGGGTGAGCGAGGAACTCAAGCGTTACGTCGTTGACCTCACGGCGGGCACCCGCACCACCACGGGTGTTCAACTCGGAGCCAGTCCGCGCGCCTCGATCGCCTTGATGAAAGCCGCGCAGGCACTGGCACTCTTCGATGGGCTGGAATTCGTCACGCCCGAGCAGATCCAGGAGCTGGCGGTGCCGATCATTGCCCATCGCCTGGTGATGGAGCCGCAGGCACGCTTTTCCGGGCTCACGGCGCGTGGCGTGGTTGAGGGCGTGGTGAAAAAAATCAAAGTGCCGGCGTGAGGGCAGGGGAATGACGACGACCAACCATGCCCGGAACGTCGAACTTCGACCCCGCAACTCCCCGCATCCAAAGGGCGGTCGTAACGCGCGGCATTCGATGCTGGTAGTTAAAGGTCGGCTGTTGGTTGTTGGCCAATGAACCTCGCCCTCAAAGTCATCTACCGCGGCGAGCGGCTCTTCTCGGGGTCGAAGTACTGGACCCTGCGGCGATTCACGCGCCCGGGTCAGGCCGTGTTGGGTGCGGTATTGGCGGCGGCGTTCATGGGACTCGACACCGAAAGCTCGGTCGGCTACCAGGCGTTCACATTGCTGCTAGCACTGCTTCTGGTCGCGGCCCTGGCCGGGTATCCCTTCAAGGCGCGGTTCACGGTCGAACGTTTGCTGCCGCGTTTTGGTACCGTGGGGCAGACGATCCATTATCGCATCGCCATCCAGAGTCTCCTGGCCCGGCCGCAGTCCGGCCTCGCCCTCATCGAAGACTTTGCCGATCCGCGCCCCTCGTTTGACGAATGGAAACATTTCAAACTCGATGAGACCAAGCACGTCCGGCCATTTCGGCTGAATCAGCGGAGCCGCCTGAGACCGTTCAAATTCGCGACGGTGAAGGAAGTTGCCGTACCGCTGCTGGCCATGAATCAGCCGGCGGAGGTCGCGCTGGAATGCACGCCATTGCGGCGGGGCATCTTGCATTTTAAGGGGGTGACCCTGGCCCGGGCGGATCCGCTCGGACTTTATCGCGCACTGATATCCATTCCGCTGCCCGCCGCCATGTTGATCCTGCCCAAACGATATGGATTGCCACCGCTCGCGTTGCCCGGCGCGTTAAAATATCAGCCGGGCGGGGTGGCGATGGCGACCAATGTCGGACGGAGCGACGAGTTCGTGGCACTCCGGGATTATCGACGCGGGGATCCTTTGCGGCACATCCACTGGCGCAGCTGGGCCAAAACCGGCAAACCGATCGTGAAGGAGTTCGAGGACGAGTTCTTTGTCCGGCACGCCTTGATCCTCGACACCTTCACGGAGCGACCGCACAGCGAACTTTTCGAAGAGGCAGTATCCGTGGCGGCCTCTTTCGCTTGCACGGTTCTGACCCAGGAATCGCTGCTGGATTTGCTGTTCGTCGGACCGCAGGCCTATTGCTTCACGGCCGGGCGCGGTCTGGCGCACGCGGATCAGATGCTGGAGATCCTGGCGTCCGTGCGTCCCTGCCATGCCCCGACTTTTGGCGAGCTGGAACAACTGGTCTTGAAGCATTCAAACACGGTAAGCGGCTGCATTTGTGTCTTGCTGGCGTGGGATGATCTGCGTCGCCGGCTGGTGGAAAAATTGAAAATCCTCGGTTTGCCGGTGCTCGTGCTCGTCATCCGGTCGCCCGGCGATGCGCCCCCCCTCGATCCGGGCCCGATGCGGGATGAGCCCGGCCGCCTGCACGCGCTGGAAATCGGGCGCATCCAGGAACAACTGGCGAAACTCCGATGAGGGACCAGTGGAACTTTGAACTGGTAGGGCGCGTCACTCCGTGCG
>CAZIJO010000367.1:0-2694 GCA_964539515.1 uncultured Bifidobacterium sp.
TTTTGGGAATGATCTCCTGCGCGCCGGACGGGAAATTGCCGTCCACGACCAGCACATAATCTTCAAAGACGATCCAGCCATTGTTGCAATGGCCGCTGGTCTTGATGTCGCCTTCGTGAAAATAGACATCGGGCGCGACCGGCTCCACCTTGTTCACCTCGGCAAAGGCACGGCTCGGCCAGGAACAAAGTGCAGCCAGGAAAAGTAGGCACGCGATTGATTTGGTGAAGTTCATGTTGTGAGCGTCGGAAATCATTTACTCGGGGTCAAATCCGAAAACAACCGCCTCATACATGCCGCCCTGAGTCTTGCGGCTGCGACTCGGCTGGACCTCCTCCTTCCGCCGGACAATAAATCGAGGCTTGGCGTTTGACGGTTCGTGCTCTAAAACAACGTCGCATTCAAGACATGAAACCGACTTCAAACCCGGATTTCCTTGCAGGAACCGCCGCCATTGGAGCAAAGCGAGGACCCCAGAACTAAATTCACATGAGCAATATCCAAGCGATCGGCCGTCGGGAGTTTCTGAAGCGCGGTAGCCAATTCGCCGGCGGATTGCTGCTGGCCTCCGCGCTGCCGGCCTCCGCGTTCGCCGCCGGCGGCAAGCGCTTGAAGGTCGCGGCGGTCATCACCGCGTTCACCTACCGCAGTCATGCGCAGGTCATCCTGGAGAATTTTGTCGGACCTTACCTGTTCAACGGCAAATGGGTTTCTCCCGGGATGGACGTGGTCAGCATGTATGCCGATCAGTTTCCGGCCGGCGAATTGGGCCGCGCGTTCGCGGCGAAGTACAAAATTCCCATCTACCAGACCATCAACGACGCGCTGTGTCTCGGCGGCGACAAGCTGGCGGTGGATGCCGTGCTCTCGATCGGCGAGCATGGGGAATATCCGACCAACGCCAAGGGTCAGCACGAGTACCCCCGGAAACGTTTCTTTGATGACATCGTGGCGGTGTTTCACCGGAGCGGGAGGGCGGTGCCGGTGTTCAGCGACAAACATTTGTCGTATCGCTGGGACTGGGCCAAGGAAATGTACGACACTTCGCGTGAACTCAAGTTCCCCTTGATGGCCGGCAGTTCCGTCCCGCTGGCGCAACGGCGTCCGCCCTTGGAACTACCCGCGCGGGCGAAGATCACAGAGGCGGTTTCCATTCATGGCGGCGGCTTTGAATCGTACGACTTTCACGGGCTTGAAGTGCTTCAGTCCATGGTCGAGGCGCGGCGCGGCGGAGAGACTGGAGTCGCGCGTGTGCAATTTCTCCAGGGCGATGCGCTTTGGAAGGCGGCCGACGAGGGACTTTGGTCGCCGCAACTGGCGCAAGCGGCTCTGGACGCGGAGCCGAATGCGGGGCGCCCGCCGGCGAAGGAGTTGATCCGCCCGCCGAAGCCCGGCGACAGCGGCACGCCATTCGTTTCGCACGGTGTCCTGCTGAACTATCGCGATGGACTCCGCGCGATGGTCCTCGCGGCGGCGACCGGCGGAGGCACTCACTGGCATTTTGCCTGCAAGCTCGCTGGTGAATCGCAGCCGCGCGCGACGAGTTTTTACGTCGGACCTTGGAACAACCGAAATCTCTTCAAGGCGTTCTCGCACGCCATTCAAACGCACTTTCGCGAACGCCGCGCGCCGTATCCGGTCGAGCGGACCTTGCTGGTCACCGGCATTCTGGATGCGGAAGCGGATTCCCGCGCTCAAGGCGGCCAGCCGATGGACACGCCCCAGTTGGCCATTGCTTACCGGCCGCGCGATTACCGCAAGATGCGCGAGATGGGGGCGAGTTGGCGGATCATCACCGAGGACATCCCCGAGCCGAAGGGCATCGAAATTTGGAGTCAGCCATGAGGAGCGCGGAAGTTTGGCAGCGCAAACACACGCGCCGCGAGTTTCGCGCGCGCATGGAGTCCGGGGAGCTGAAGGCATGCATCATTCCCGTGGCCGCCATCGAGCAACACCTTGAACACCTTGCCATGGAACACGACTGGCGCAGCGTCTGTCACGTCGCCGTCGCCGTGGCGGAGCGGTTGCGCCCGCACGTGCTGGTGGCGGAAGGCTTGATGGCCGGCATCAGCGAACATCACATGCGCCATCCGGGCACGTTGTCGCTGCGACCCGGGACGTTCCTCGCCGTGCTGGCCGACTTGATCGACAGCGTTGTGCGCGCGGGATTCAAAAACGTTCTGGTCCTCAACGGGCACGGGGGCAACACGGCGCCCGTCAACGGCACCTGGGAGCAGTTTCTGCGGATGAATCCGGTGAACCTCCATTTTCTATCCTACTGGGATGTGCTCACCGAAGCGGACGCCCGGGAGTTGCTCCGGAGTGGGCACCAGCTGCCGTTTGATCTGCCCGGCCACGCGCAGGAATTTGAAACGGCCTTCGCCCTCGCCGCCTTTCCCGAGAACGTTCGCACGAATATGTGGACCGATCAGGCGGACAAAAAACCGTCGCTGGCCAAGGCGGAACAAGGCGGTGAATTCATCAAGCGCATCGTGGATCGGGTGACCCTTTACCTGCAGGAGATGATTGATGGGAAACGTGTGGCCAAAATCCCACCATACTTTCCATGAGCCTCCTCACTCTCGAAGCAGCATTCCCGCTCCCCTTCGGAAGGGGAGAGGGTCAGGGTGAGGGGACTGGAGGAGCTCACGACCAAGGAGTTTGTCCAAGGTGCCGCGACTGTTCCCCCTCACC
>CAZIJO010000368.1:0-2685 GCA_964539515.1 uncultured Bifidobacterium sp.
GCTCATCATCAGCCCGCAATATGGGAAGGCCGGCACGAACAGCGGCCTGCTGCGGATCACGCTCGGGACGGACGGCCGGGTGATCAAGCGCGAGTTCATCGCGCAGCCGTTGTCGGATGCCCAAGGGCTGACCTGGGCCAACGGCGCGCTCTACGTGGTCGTGAACAAATACAACACCAAATTCGAGAGTGGCCTCTACCGGGTCCGCGACACCAAAGGCGACGACCAATTTGCGGACATCGAATTGCTGAAGAAAATCCCCGGCGGGGGCGAGCACGGCCCGCATGCGGTGGAAGCCGGACCGGACGGAAAGCTCTATGTGATGGCCGGCAATCACACCAAGCTCGTGGAAGAGGTCTCGCCCGACTCACCGCACAAGAACTACGCCGAGGATTTCGTGCTCCCGCGGCAGTGGGATGGCAACGGCCACGCGGCCGGAATCCTTGCGCCCGGCGGCCACATTTATCGCACCGACCCCGATGGCAAAAACTGGGAGTTGCTGCTGGCGGGGTTCCGCAACAGCTATGATTTCTCCATCAACGCCGATGGCGAGATCTTCACGTTCGACAGCGACATGGAGTGGGAGTGGGGCATGCACTGGTATCGGCCGACGCGCGTCTATCATTGCACCAGCGGCGCGGACTTCGGCTGGCGCTCCGGCTCCGGCAAGTGGCCGGATTACTACGCCGACGGCAACCCGCCCACCCTGGATGTCGGCGTGGGCTGTCCGACCGGAACAAAGTTCGGCTATGGCACGAAGTTTCCCGCGAAATACCAGCGCGCCTACTACATCCTCGACTGGACCTATGGCCGCATCCTGGCCGTGCACCTGACCCCCAACGGGGCCAGCTACGACGCCACGATGGAAAACTTCATCGCTCCGAAAGGGCTCATCACGCTGGGCGCCCCCAAGCTGCCGCTTAACGTGACGGACATCGAAGTGGCCAACGACGGCGCTTTGTATTTCACCGTGGGTGGCCGCGGCGTTCAAGCCGGCCTCTACCGGGTCACCTACTCCGGCAAGGAAAGCACTGCTCCCGCCCGGCTGAAGGACAAGTCCGGCGCCCCGGCGCGTGCCTTGCGGCACAAACTTGAAGCCTTTCACGGCCATCCGGACCCAAAAGCGGTCAACGTTCTCTGGCCGCACTTGAACAGCAAGGATCGCTGGATTCGTTATGCCGCGCGCATCGCCCTCGAAGCGCAACCCGTCGCCGAGTGGAAGCAACGTGCACTGGCCGAAAAGCGAACCAATGCCGGCCTGACCGCGCTGCTGGCGCTCGCCCGGGTCGGCGGCAAGGACGCCCAGGATGATTGCCTCAAGGCCCTGGCCAAATTCCCGCTGGCGAAGATCACCGAGACCCAGCAGTTGGAGAAGTTGCGCGTGATCGAAGTCAGCTTCGCCCGCCATGGCAAGCCCTCGCCGGAGGTCGCCCAGCTGGCCACCCAGAAGCTCGATGCCGCCTATCCGTCCCAGAGCGAGCGCGTGAACCGCGAGCTCTGCCAGTTGCTGGTCTTCCTCGAAGCGCCCGGCGTGGTGGCCAAGACGTTTGCGCTCATGGACGCCGCGCCCACCCAGGAGCAACAGATGGCTTATCTCTTCCCCCTGCGCAATCTCGCCACCGGGTGGACCCCTGAGCAGCGGGTGCATTACTTCACCACGCTGAACAGTTACCCGCAACCTGACACGGCGCACGACCCGACGGTTTTGCGCTGGTTCGAGGAAGCCGGTCGGCCGTACGGCGACGGCAACAGTTTCCTCAAGCAACTCGACCTCATCCGGAAGGACGCGGCCGCGAAGTTGAGCGACTCGGAACGGACCGCGCTGGAGCCGTTGATCAACGTCAGCTCGGTTGCGGGCAAGACCGGCAAGCCGGCGGTGCCCTTTCCGAAGGCCCAGCAACGCACGGTGGTGCAGGAATGGAAACCGGCGCAACTGTTGCCCGCCATTGATGCGGCCACCAAAGGCCGCAACTGGACCAATGGCCGGCAAGCGTTTGTGGACGCGCAGTGCGTCGCCTGCCACAAGATGGGCAACCAGGGCGGCGGCGTCGGCCCCGACCTCACGGCCGTTTCCTCGCGCTTCACCCGGCGGGACATCCTGGAGTCCCTTCTCGAACCGTCGAAAGTGGTCAGCGAGCAGTTCATGAACACCACGTTCACCCTCAACGACGGCGAGGAACTGACCGGCCGCATTGTGGATGAAACGGGCGACCTTGTGGTGATTTACGTCAATCCCTTTACGCAGGACCGCACCGAGATCAAGAAAACCAACATCAAGTCCCGCCAGGCCGCGAAGCTCTCGCCCATGCCCGAAGGCCTCGCGAACGTATTGACGAAGGAAGATATTTTGGATTTGCTCGCTTACCTTGAGTCGGGCGGCCGGGAAAACGCCCCGGCCTTTCGCGCCGCCAAATAAGCCATCGGACAAGACAAAACGCCGCCAAGCACGCAGCCCGGCACAAAGATAATTGGAAACTCAAACATGAACACCATCAATCAACTCCGCACCGTCAAAGCCAACACGGCCACCAAGGTCGCCAACGAACTCTCCCGCACCGGCGGTCTGCTCCGGCTCGCGCCCGCCTGGGTGCCGCGCTCCTTTCTCCAGCCCGGCCTGCGCATCAAGCTCCACCCCGACGACACCTATGCCTACGGCCTGAACCGCGGCGGCATTGACGAACGCTG
>CAZIJO010000369.1:0-2035 GCA_964539515.1 uncultured Bifidobacterium sp.
CGTTATTGTCATGCCCCCAGCTTACTCGACCCGCCAAGAAACTGAGATGCGCGCGTTGCCAATCGCGTTGCCAATCGCGGCTTGCCTTGGGCCCACGGCCAAATCTACCGTGGTGGGAAATATGGAAAATGTTGTCATTATCGGATCGGGTTGCGCGGGTTGGACGGCGGCGCTCTATGCGGCGCGGGCGAATCTCAAACCCCTGTTGATTACCGGCGAACAACCCGGCGGTCTCCTCACCACCACGAGCATCGTTGAGAATTTCCCCGGCTTCCCCGAAGGCGTGGACGGCTATGAACTCATGACGCGGATGCAGCAGCAGGCGGAACGATTCGGGACGCGCGTCAAGCTCGGCAGCCTGGTCCAAGCAGTGGATTTTTCAAAGCGACCATTCCTTTTGACCGTGGATGAGGAGCGTGTCGAAACCCGGACTGTCATCATCGCTACCGGAGCGAGCCACCGACATCTCGGTCTGGAAAGTGAGGACCTGCTGGAAAAGAAAGGCGTCACCTACTGCGCAACCTGCGACGGAGCGCTGCCGATGTTCCGCAACCAACCGCTCGTGGTGGTGGGCGGTGGCGACTCGGCCTGCGAGGAGGCGACCTTCCTCACCCGCTTTGCCTCGACGGTCTATTTGATCCATCGCCGCGACGCACTCCGCGCCTCCAAGATCATGGCGGAGCGCACGCTGGCGAACCCGAAAATCAAAATGGTGTGGGACTCGGTAGTCACGGAAGTTCTGGATGTAAAGCAGGACAAAGTCACAGGCGTTAAGGTGAAGCATCTGAAAACCAAAACCGAGCAGGTGCTGGATTGCGCGGGGGTGTTTATTGCCATCGGCCATGTGCCGAACACCGAGATTTTCAAACCATTCATTCACACGGATCCGAACGGTTACATCGTGCGCACCGAGGGCGCGGCTACCAATGTGCCGGGCGTGTTCGTGGCCGGGGATTGCTCCGACCACGTCTATCGCCAGGCTATCACGGCCGCGGGCATGGGGTGCGCGGCCGCCATCGAAGCGGAACGGTTCCTGGCCGCCCAAAACGCATGACCCAGGTCCGCTTTGTCCCGGGATGCGGCGGGTTCCCAAAACTCGCCGTCACTACCGCGTGGAGCACCGCCGAGCTTTACTTGCACGGCGCCCACGTGACGCATTTTCAGAAACCGGGCGAACCGCCGCTGCTGTTCCTCAGTGAACAAAGCCGTTACGAGGCGGGGCTGCCCATTCGCGGCGGCATTCCGATTATCTTTCCATGGTTCGGCAAACCCGCGGACAAGGCGGCGCAACATGGTTTCGTTCGCAATCGTTCGTGGCACCTGAAAGCCATCGCAACCCCGGCCTCCGGAATCATCTCCGTGCAACTGGCACTACCGCCATGCCCGGAACTCGGGAATGACGCGATCGCGGTCGAATACGTCGTCACCTTCGGGGAAAACTTGAGCGCTGAATTACTCGTGACGAACCATTCAACCCAACCGTATGCCTTTGAGAATTGCCTCCATACCTATTTCACCGTCGGCGACATCAATAAGATCAAAGTCGTGGGCCTGCAGGGGGTGGACTATCTCGACAGTCTGGACAGGCATCAGCGTAAGACCGAGACGTCCGACGCCATTGCCTTCACTGGGGAAGTGGATCGCACCTACATTAGCACCTCGCAGACCGCGGAAATTCACGATGCCGCCTTGCGCCGGGTAATTCGCGTGGAGAAGACCGGCTCGCATTCGACCGTGGTTTGGAATCCCTGGATCGCCAAGGCGAAGGCCATGCCGGACTTCGGCGACGACGAATATCAGCGCATGGTCTGCGTGGAATCCGGGAACGTGGCCGAGAACCAAATCAACCTTGCCCCGGGCGGAGTCTCATCATTGAAGATAAAACTCTCCAGCGAAGCGATTCGGTGACGCTTGCTTCGCGTCTCCCGCCCCATAAAAAGAAAAGGCGAGGCCGAAGCCTCGCCGGACAATGATGAGGTTGACCGCCGCGGTTGATTACTTCGCGGGCGCGACGACTTTGCCTTCCTTCTCCTTG
>CAZIJO010000369.1:2045-2618 GCA_964539515.1 uncultured Bifidobacterium sp.
ACCCTGCCGCTCCACCTCCACCTTGTCCACGCGCGGGGAGTGCAGCGGGAAGATGCGTTCCACGCCCTCGCCGTAGCTGATCCGGCGGACGGTGAACGTTTCGTTCAGCCCGCGGCCGCGCTTGCCGATGACCACGCCGGAGAATATCTGAATTCGTTCCTTGTCGCCCTCGACCACTTTCGTATGCACGCGCACGCTGTCGCCTACGCCAAATTTGGCTTCGTCTTTCCGACACTGTTCCGATTGAATTTTATCCAACAATGCCTGGTTCATAATTATTTCCTGTTACGTTAAATCTGGCCGGCGCGCTTTCGTCCGCAACCGGGCCTGGGCCTGCCGCCAACTGGCGATCTCCGCGTGGTTGCCGGACACCAACACTTCGGGCACTTTCATCCCGCGAAAATCTGCCGGCCGCGTGTACTGCGGATACTCCAGCAGCCCGTGACTGAACGATTCATCCATCGCACTGGCCTCATCGCCCAGCACCCCCGGCAGCAGCCGCGTTACCGCGTCAATCACCACCATCGCCGGCAGCGCCCCGTTCGTCAGCACAAAGTCGCCGATGGATAACTC
>CAZIJO010000370.1:0-2592 GCA_964539515.1 uncultured Bifidobacterium sp.
TGGAAAGCAGTTCTCGCAGCGTGGAATCGAGTTTGTCCATCGTGCCGCGCGACGTGATGAACATCACCAGCCCGCCGGGGCGGACTTTTTCCAGAGCCGCCGCAAAGAAATAATCGTGGATGGAAAACTTGTAGTTGTTCCAGCGCGGATCGTGGACGGTGTAATCGCCAAAAGGGACATTGGAAATGGCGAGGTCGTAAAAACCGTCGGCGAGCTTCGTCTGTTCAAACGGCTGGGCGCGAATGTCGGTATCGGGATAAAGCGCTTTTGCGATGCGCGCAGTTAACGGATCAATCTCGATGCCGGTGACAGTCGAGCGGCGGAGCATGTCTTCGGGCATGAGGCCAACGAAATGGCCGATGCCGCACGCGGGTTCAAGCACGCGACCGCCTTTGAAGCCGAATCGCTCGGCGGCGCGATACATCGCGCCGATGACGGTCGGCGCGGTGTAATGAGCGTTAAGGGTAGTAGCGCGGGCGGAACGGTGTTCCTCATCGGACAGAATTTCAGAAAGCTGGATTTGCTCCTTGCGCCAGTCTCTGCTGTCCACGTCGAACACCTGGGGCATTGCACCCCAACCGACGTATTTGACGAGCGCGGCTTTTTCCTCGTCTGTTGCCGGTCGTTCCTCGGCGTCCAGCGTTCGCAGTATTTTGATCGCCTTGAGATTCTGCTGAAACTTCTGCTTCGGTCCACCGTCACCGAGCCGGTCGGCTTCGGTGAGGCGGTAGTTGTTGAGATTCTTCGGCGGTTCTTCCTGATGACGTTTGGCTATTCTTCGGGCGGGAGCAGGATGTATTTCTCCCGCACCATCTCCCAAGCCTGGTCGTGGGCTTGCTGCGCCGTTGACCCCTGCTGCATCAAATCCGTTCGCAGCGTGGCCATTTCGTCTTTCGTCTTTTCCTCCGCCTCCAAAAGCATCTGGTGCAGGCGTCCCGTTCGTTCCAGTTCGCTCACCATCTTCGGACGGTGTTCGCGCCAGTGTTTCTCGGCCATCCGACCGTATTGCGTCAGTGGTTTCATTGTTTGGCCTTCGGGTTGAGAAAAGGTCTAGCTGCTGATCTGATGGTAGCTGGTTACGGCGGAGGGCCATGATCTTTTTTGAAAGTTTTTACGGACAACCTCATGGCCGGAATAGTTCGTCAATATTTACACTGAATGCTATGGCAATGAAGCAACAGTGTTTGTCCGTGGCCACGCTGCGGCGCAGCTCGATGTTCGCGAGAATGTCCCGCGTGATGTTGCATTGCAGAACCTGAAGTTTTGCTACCAGCATGTCTTGCGACCAGCCCTTCTGGTAGCGCAGCTTGGCGATCTTCCTTCCGACAAGATTGGCATCGTGCTGCATAATTCCCGGTGTCTTTGATACATTGTTTTATGCCGGGTGATGCGTAGCTCCTACACAAACTAATTTTCATTTATGCATGTCAGGTATGCAGGGAGTTTTCCGCCGTGACTGGTGGGCGTTTGATAGTTGGATGAAGCCGGGCATGACTGTTTAAGTGGAGGTGCATGAACGAATCGTTTCATCCAGCAATGCGAAATTCCTCAATGGAACGGATCGAGAATTGGAAATCGGCCGCAATCATTGCGACCAGAAGAATGCTCGCTACCAAGCCCGCTCAACCGCGACGGCTTTTTTGGTCTGCGATGTCCTTGTGCAGCCAGGCGCGGGCATACGCCCACCAGCGTTTGGCCGTCGGCGCTGAAACACCAAGAATTTCGGCCGCCTCGTCAATCGTGAGTCCGGTGAAATAACGCAACTTGACCAGTTCCGCCTTTTGTTTGTCTTGCGCGGCGAACCGCTCCAACGCCGCATTCACCTCCAGCAGGTCGTCATTCATCACCTCCGCAGCGATCTCAATCTCCTGAAAATCCATCCGCCGCTGGCCGCCGCCGTGGCGCAGAGTGCGTTTGCGCCGGGCGTTCTCGATGAGGATGCGGCGCATCGCTTCCGCCGCCGCCCCGAAAAAATGCGGCCGGCCGTTCCAAACCTTATTTTCTTCACCGCCGAGACGCAGCCAGGCTTCATGAACCAGCGCGGTGGCCTGCAATGTCTGGCCCGGAATTTCGCGCGCCAGCTTGGACGCGGCCAGGTGGCGCAACTCGTCGTAAACCAGCGGGAGCAACTCTTTGGCAGCGTGAGCATTTCCGTTCTGAATGGCGGAAAGAATTCGCGTGACTTCGCCTGAGTTGGCTTCTGAATCATTCAAGGATTGCCTCTCCCGTTCTCCGATTGTTTTCCCCTCGTTATCACGTTGGTCAAGTCGGTCAATGAAGCGGTCACGGAAGGATGATCGTCGCCAAAATGCTTCCGCCGGATTTCCAGAACCAGCCGGAGGCTGGCTTCGGATTCGCTCAATTTCCCTTCATCACGCAGCACGAGCGCCAAGTTGTTGAGCGTTGTGGCCAAGCTGGGATGGTCGTTGCCCAAAGACTTCTTCTGTATCTCCGCCGCCTGCCGGAACAAACCTTCCGCTTCGGCCAGGGTGTGTTCATCCTGCCGGATGAGTGCCAGATTGTTGAGCGAATCCGCGACGGCGGGATGTGCTTCGCCATATAAATTTTTGCGCATAGCCAGCGCCTCGCGCT
>CAZIJO010000371.1:0-2590 GCA_964539515.1 uncultured Bifidobacterium sp.
ATTGAACTGTTGGTGGTGATTGCGATCATCGCGATCCTGGCGGCGATGCTGTTGCCCGCCTTGGGCAAGGCCAAGTTGAAAGGGCAGGAGACCGCCTGCCGCAGCAATCTCAAGCAGATGGGCCTGGGTTTCATCATGTATCTGGAGGGCGGCAAGACCTTTCCCATCTCCTACACGCCGGACAAGTTCTGGATGGCAATCTTGCGCACCAATGATGTGCCATCGGATAAAATCCGCTTGTGCCCTACGGCCCCTGTTCCCGCAAATCGCACCCCGGGGGCCGAGTCCGGCGGCAACGTCTCCGCGGCGTGGTATGGACCAATGGTAATGCCGGTCCAATGGAACACCGGCTTCGAGGCGAGCTACGGCATGAACGGCTGGCTCTATAACACCCCCGGAGACACGCGATACTACAACACGGAAGCCGCGATCAAGCAGCCGACGAAGACTCCGGTCTTCAGCGACTGCGCCTGGGCCGACGGCTGGCCGCTTGCGACCGATACCCCGGCGCGGGATCTGTTCACCGGCGATTTCCCCGGCGGGACCATGATCGCCCGCTTTCAGATCGCGCGTCACGGCAATCGGCCTGCGAGTATTCCGCGCAATGTCCCGGCGGGGACCCCGTTGGTCGGAGGCATTAACGTGGTTTTCGTGGATGGGCACGTGGAAACCGCCCGCCTCAACGATCACTGGCAACTCTACTGGCATAATCGCTACGTCCCGCCGGCGACGCGGCCGCGATGAGGCGGCGCCTCCGAGCGGCCGGCAAACGCGCGCGAATTTTGATTGGCGAACCGGGCCGCTCCGTGTATCACGCAGGCATCAAATCGTTCGATAGCTCGTGGTTAGTGATAATGATATGAACTCCATCTGTTTCGGAACCCTTGCCTCCACCGTTCTGGTTTTGGCCGGCGCCGCATTGAATTCGCAGGCCGCCAATTTCAGCGATGACATCACCTTTCTTCAAAAGCATACCGCGCTTATCGTCCTGAGCGATCGGACTGGCAACGCCAAGGTCGCCTTGGCCCCAGCCTGGCAGGGGCGGGTCATGACCAGCACGGCCAATGGTGACTCCGGAATGAGTTATGGCTGGATCAACCGCGAACTCATCGCGTCGGGAAAGCTCCAACCACACATCAACGTCTTCGGCGGCGAGGATCGTTTCTGGCTGGGGCCGGAAGGCGGCCAGTTCTCCATCTTTTTTGCCAAGGGAGCGAAATTTGAACTCAGCGATTGGTTTACGCCGGCGGCCATCGACACGCTGCCGTACGAGGTGGCGAAACAATCAAAAACCGCCGCCACTTTCCGCGCGGCGTTCGCCGTGACGAATTACTCCGGAACGCGCTTTGATGTGAAAGTGGACCGGGAAGTCCAGTTGCTCACAGCCCGCCGTGCCGCAGACCACCTGGGCATCAATCTTGGCAAGGACCTTGACCTCGTTGCCTACCAAACGGTCAATAAAATCATCAACGCCGGGCCCCAGCCCTGGGAAAAAAGCACCGGCCTGCTTTCGGTATGGATTCTCGGGATGTTCAATCCGTCGCCGACCACCACGATTGTTGTCCCAATCAATCCCGGCCCGGAGTCCGAATTGGGGGTGAAGGTGACATCGGATTATTTCGGCAGCGTCCCGGCGGATCGATTGGTTGTGAAGGACAAGGTGATTTACTTCAGTGGCGACGGCAATTATCGCAGCAAGATCGGCATCAACCCGAAGCGAAGCAAGGCGGTGCTCGGCAGTTACGACGCCGCCGGCAAGGTGCTCACCCTTGTGCAATTCACCCAACCGGCGGGAGTCACGGATTATGTGAATTCATTGTGGAAGATTCAGGAAAATCCCTTTGGGGGCGACGCCGCCAACAGCTACAACGATGGCGTGCCATCGCCGGATGCGAAAGCCCTGGGCCCGTTTTACGAACTGGAGTCCTCGTCCCCCGCGGCCGCGTTGCGCCCGAACAAAAGCCTGACCCATGTTCATCGGACGTTTCATTTGAGCGGGCCGCCGGCATCGCTGGATGCCGTGGCGCGGGCCACGCTCGGAGTTTCGCTGGCGGAAATTCAAGCCGCCTTGCAAAAGCCGTAGCTGAACGTTGCCAAAGGTTTGGCGCTCCCGGCGCGCGGAAAGCCCGCGAGGAAGCTCCGGCCGTTGGATTGGTGGTGCCTCGAGCGTTTTGCCGGTTGATTATGACGCTCCGGGTTCACCCCGTGGTTGCCGGCTGCTATTCCTCGGGAAAGAAGTCCGGTCTTTTGCTGTCATTGCCGGCGGATCGATGGCGTCCGTCGCTCTTCACGACCGGTTGTTCCCCGTAGTGGAAGCCCGTTGCATCCTCGTAACCCAGCGGTGCGATCCAATTCTCAGCCGCTTGCCAGGCCGAGACCAGGAACGCAAGGCATCCGGTCCCGGCATTCGACACCAACACGCGCTTGAGGGAGGGGACAGACCGCTCTGGTCGAACCCAGCCCTGATCGTGATGACTGATTGAAGTCATGCTTAACTATTGCCCGATCATCGTCCGAACCGCTCCTCATATTTTGCAAACTAGAACGGTTGCCAAAAAGGATTTCCGGGTGTTTGAAAAACAATTGAAAA
>CAZIJO010000372.1:0-2556 GCA_964539515.1 uncultured Bifidobacterium sp.
TCTTGGCGTGGCCTTCGATGCGGGTCACCGGGTCAATGACGATGCGTTTTGACATGATGCGTGATGCGTGAACTGTGAAACGTGAATCCAATATCACGCGTCACGTTTCACGGCGTAATCTTGTTACCCAAACTTCAAATGCGCGCCTTCCAGCTTCGGCTGGACGCCGCTCAGCAGCTGCGAGACGAGGGTCTTGATCCGCGCCGCTGGCGGCGGGCAGCCGGGCAGGAAGTGCTCGACATGCACGACTTCATGCACGGGCATTACGCGTTCCAGCAGCGGCGGCACGATGCCGTCGGCCTGCGGGAGGCAAGGGTTGTCCTGGGCGTTCTCGATGTAGGCGCGCTGCAATACGCTCTCGGCGTTGCCCAAGCCCAGCTGGTTGCGGATGGCCGGCACGTTCGCGGTGACGGCGCAGTCGCCGAAGGCCACGAGCACCTTGGTGCGCTGGCGGATCTGGTGCAGCAGTTCGCGATTGTCCTCGTTGCAGATCGCGCCCTCGATCAGGCAGACGTCCACGTTCTCGGGATACTCCTTCATGTCCACGACCGGGCTGTAAACGATTTCCACCAGGTCCACGAGCTCGAGGAGAAACTCATCGAGGTCGAGAAACGACATGTGGCAACCGGAACAACCGCCAAACCAGACTGTGGCCAGACGCACTTTCATAAATTCAATCCGTCGCGATCCATTGTTGTTTCTCCCGCGCCGTCACAATGAACTCCAGCTTGCCGCGGTCGCGCTCCATTTCGCCCGTGGTCGAGCCCTTGTGGAACAGCGCCCCGGTCGGGCAGGCCTGGACGCACTTGCCGCATTGCGTGCAGGAATCGGATTCGCCCCACGGCATGTTGAGATCGGTGATGATGTGGGACTTGGTGCCGCGCCCGGCGACGTTTTTCGTGCCCGCCGCTTCGATGTGCCAGCAGACCCGGACACAGCGCGTGCAGAGAATGCACCGATTGTGGTCCATGCCAAACAGGCGATGGGTGGTGTCCACCTTCCATTGCGGAAACAGGTAATCGTAGCGGACATGGTCCATGCCCAACGAATAGCCGAGCGTCTGGAGTTCGCAATGGCCGTTGGCCACACAGGTGGAACAGACGTGGTTGCGCTCGGCGAAAAGCAATTCCAGGGTGATCCGCCGGTAGTTGCGCAGGCGTTCACTGTCCGTGCGTACGTCCATGCCCTCGGCCACCTTCGTGGTGCAGGCGGGCAGGAGCTTGGGCACCCCTGCAACTTCCACCAGGCACAGACGGCAGGCGCCCACGTCATAAATGCCTTCGAGATGGCAGAGTGTCGGGATGTTGATGCCCGCTTCGTCCGCCGCCTGCAAAACGGTTGCGCCTTCCTCGGCGGTGATGGGTTTGCCGTTAATGGTCAGGGTTTTTGCGGCCATAGCAATGCTCCATTATTTCGCCCCCGGCTGAAGTTGCGTCGTGCCGTTGCCCCGCGGCCCGTATTTGTCCGGCTGCAACAACGCCTCGTATTCGTTGCGGAAAAACCGCAGTGTGCTCAACGTCGGGTTCGGCGCGGTCTGGCCGAGGCCGCAGAGACTGGTGTTTTTTACCATGTCGCAAAGCTCCTCCAGTTTCGCCAAGTCGCGTGCGGTGGCTTTGCGCTTAAGAATCTTGTCAAGCAGGTTGTGCATCTGCACCGTGCCGGCGCGGCACGGGATGCACTTGCCGCACGATTCGTCCATGCAGAACTCCATGAAGAACCGCGCCACATCCACCATCTTCGTGGAATCGTCCATCACGATCATGCCGCCGGAACCCATGATGGAGCCGAGCTTGCCGAGCGATTCGTAGTCCACGGGCGTGTCGAGATGCTGCGACGGAATGCAACCGCCCGACGGCCCGCCGGTTTGCACGGCCTTGATTTTTGCCCCCCCGGGAGCGCCGCCGCCCATTTCCTCGACGATGGTGCGCAACGGCGTGCCCATCGGCACTTCGATAAGGCCGGTGTTCTTGATGTTGCCGGCGAGCGCGAACACTTTGGTGCCCTTGCTTTTCTCCGTCCCGATCCCGGCAAACCATTCCGCCCCGTTGCGATAAATCGGGGGCACGTTGGCAAATGTCTCCACGTTGTTGATCAGCGTTGGACAGCCATACAAGCCGCTTTCGGCCGGGAACGGGGGCCGCGGTCGCGGCGTGCCGCGCTTGCCTTCGACCGACGCCATCAACGCGGTTTCCTCGCCGCAAACAAAGGCCCCCGCCCCGATGCGCAGGTCCACGGTGAAGTTGAAGGGCGATTCGAAAATCCCGCTGCCCAGGACGCCAAGCTGTTTGGCCTGCTTGATCGCGGTTTGCAGGCGCGCGATCGCCAGCGGATACTCGGCGCGCACATAGATGAAACCCTGATCCGCGCCGACCGCGTACGCTGCGATCGCCATGCCTTCGAGGACGCTGTGCGGGTCGCTTTCCAAAACGCTGCGATCCATGAAGGCGCCGGGGTCGCCTTCGTCCGCGTTGCAGACGACGTATTTCTTCACGCCAGGGGACTTGGCGACGGTGCCCCATTTGAGGCCGGTGGGGAAACCGGCGCCGCCGCGGCCGC
>CAZIJO010000373.1:0-2555 GCA_964539515.1 uncultured Bifidobacterium sp.
TCATGGGCTGCATCGTGAACGGCCCGGGCGAAATGGCGGACGCCGACTTCGGCTATGTGGGTGGCGCGCCCGGCAAGATCAACCTTTACGTGGGCAAAACGCCGATCAAGTTCAACATCCCCGAGGCGGAGGCAGTGGAACGGCTCGTGGACCTGATCAAAGAACACAACAAATGGGTGGAACCGGAGGCCACCCTGGTCGCGGCCCATTGATCAGCACTTCGCAAGTTCGAGAATTGCGCCAAAACCGATCATCCGATGGCGCACTTGTGCCGCGCTGGCATGGCGAGTTTTTTGGCTGCTGACCGCGGCACGTTGGAAACCGGCAATTTGCCGCTGGCACGCCCGCAGCTGAGATGAACGCGACGGTGAAAACAACTGTCAACCTGACGAGACTATGATTTGGAATATTGACTACTTGCTGTTCATGTTGCCCGCCATGCTGATTGGCCTCTGGGCGCAATTCAAATTGACGTCCGCTTACGGGAAATACAGCCGCGTGGGCTTGGATGCCGGGCTTACCGGCGCGGAAGCGGCGCGCGTGATCCTGGACCGGGCCGGACTTCTCAACGTGCCGGTCAGCGAAATTGGCGGGCACCTGACCGATCACTACGACCCGACCAAACGTGCCCTTTGTCTGTCCTCCGAGAACTTTCACGGTCGTTCGGTCGCGGCGGTGGGTGTCGCGGCGCACGAAGCCGGGCACGCGTTGCAACATCAAGCGGCGTATGCCCCGCTCAACCTGCGCATGGCGCTCGTCCCGGTAACGCAATTCGCCAGCTACGCGTGGATTGGCATCATCCTGCTCGGCATGTTCCTGGGCGGCGCGCTCTTTGCCAAGATGATCTGGGTGGCCATTGCAGTCTTCAGCGTGATGATGGTGTTTCAACTGGTGACATTACCGGTCGAGTATGACGCCAGCAAGCGCGCCAAAGAACAACTCCTGCGCCTGGGCATTGTGCGGGCCGACGAAAGTGACGCCGTGAGCCGGGTCCTGGGCGCCGCCGCCCTGACCTACGTGGCAGCGTTGGTCTCCTCGGTGATGCAATTGCTCTACTTCCTGAGCCTCGCCCGCAGCAGCCGGGATTGATTGACCGGGGAATTCCCAGCCCCCCGGCTCGCGCCGAATCTTCGCTTGTGAGTTGACCGGCTTGACCGGAGGGCTTATAGAACGCCCCGGAATCACCGACAACCGGCGCAATAACGCTGGCCAACAATCAATCATGGATTCATTTGGACGCATTGTGGATTACCTGCGCATCTCGATCACCGACCGGTGTAACGAGCGTTGCCTCTACTGCATGCCCGAGGGCTACAAGGGGTGGGAGCAGCAGTCCGATCACCTGACGGCCGACGAAATCGTGCGCGTGGCCCGCGTGGCGGCGGGTCTCGGCTTCCGCAAATTTCGCATCACCGGCGGCGAACCGCTCGTGCGCCGCGACGCCGTCGAGATCGTGCGGGCCATCGCGGCGCTGCCGGGCGTGGCCTGTGTCGGGTTGTCCACCAATGGCACGCGTCTGACTCACCTCGCGCAACCGCTGCGGGACGCCGGTCTCCGCACCGTGAACGTAAGCCTCGACGCGCTCGACGCGGAGATTTACCGGCGGGTGACTGGCGGCGATGTGACCGCAGTCTTGGCCGGCATCCGCGCCGCGGTGGCAGCGGGCTTCGAGCGGGTGAAGCTGAATTGCGTGCTGATGCGCGGCGTGAACGAGGGCGAACTGTGGCCGCTGGTGTTGTTCGCCGCCGAACACGGGCTGCCGCTGCGCCTGATCGAACTCATGCCGGTGACCTCCAACGAGGTTTTGACCGAGAAAAATTTTCTCCCCATCGGCGAAGTGATGCAGCGGTTCGCCCAGCGCGATGAGTTGATCCCTCAACCCGACTACCGCATCGGCTGGGGGCCGGCGAAGTACTATTTGTTGAAGCAGACCGGAGCGTACGTCGGTTTCATCGGCGCGATGACCAACCTGCATTTCTGCGAGAGCTGCAACAAAATGCGCCTCACCGCCGACGGCAAAGTGCGGCCCTGCCTGGGTGATCACGGGGAACTGGACCTGCGCTCAACGCTAAGGGCCACGACCTCGGATGAAGCCGTGCGCGACGTGTTGCTGGCCGCGCTCAAGGGCAAACCGCTGGAACACCATTTTCGCGATCAATACCAGCCCGGGCGGCCCATGACGGCGATTGGGGGGTAGGATTTTGAAGAGCAAACTCGAAACTCCAAACTCCAAACACCAAGCTCCAAAGAAACTCGAAACTCCAATAATCAAACAGACACAGTGTGTTTTTTTTGGGGGGCTCTTAATGTTGGAGTTTGGAATTTGGAACTTCAATACCCGGGCTGTTGTTCCTGAATGTATTTCTGCTGGAGGCACAGCTTTTCCAACAGGCTCGTAGCGGCGGGCGTCCCGCCTGCCGTAGAGCCGCGGCTTCCAGCCCGGCGGAAGAAGCTCTCGCAAACACAAGGCGCAAGGAAATCTCCAGCCCGGCGACCATGTTCAAAGCCCATCCGGGCGGCGAGACGCACGCCCTCTACGGCAGGCGGGACGCCCG
>CAZIJO010000374.1:0-2538 GCA_964539515.1 uncultured Bifidobacterium sp.
GGTAATGGGTTCGCGAATCTTCCTGGATGTCCACCAGATGCATGGTGGCGGTCTTGTTGTCCGCCGTGGCGAACGCCCGCCGGGCGAAACCGCAGGGGCATTCGACGGTGGGAATCGTCGCGAGATCGGCAATCATGTAGTTGGGCATAAGTCTTCGATTCAGCGCTGAAGCAGGGGATCGCGTGCGGGGTCACCGAACCGTTGGTTACCTGCCAGATTGCGAAGCAGAGCCATCAGAGCAAGCTCCGTCGCAGCAGTGAACCTCGCTTGCCGTCCTCGGAGGCATGGTTTCATGTGGCGCTGACAGCTTGGCAGAAGTGGGTGGATCGTCAAACCTTCGCACTCGCATCCGGTAGGCAATCCGGTCAGACTGATCCGCGATGAAACCAGTGGCACCACGAAGCAAGATTTTCGGCGACGGCCATCTCCTTGCGTTGCTGGGAGCCATGTCCTGGCTCGCGGGCTGTCAATCAACGCCGGTGACCGAAAATCTGGAGCGCTTCGAGTTCAAACAACCGCACATGGGCACTCTGTTCACCATCACGTTGTATGCGCGGGGTGAGCTGGCGGCCCGGGTCGGCGCCGATGCCGCCTTCGCCAGAATCGCCGCGCTGGACCGGATGATGACCGATTACGATCCGGAGAGCGAATTGATGCAGCTCAGCCGAAAGCCGGTGGGAGAACCGGTCCGGGTAAGTGATGAGTTATTCGATATTCTCCAGAAGTCGCAACGCATTGCGGAACTGTCCGATGGTGCATTTGACGTCACGATCGGGCCGGTCATCCGGCAGTGGCGGCGGGCGCGGCGGACGGAGACCCTGCCGGCTGCGGAGGCGCTTGCCCGGGTGCGGGAGGCGGTTGGCTGGCGAAAGCTTCGGCTGGATGCGCAAAAGCAAACGGTCACCCTCACGGTGCCGGACATGCAGCTGGACTTGGGCGGGATTGCAAAAGGTTACGCGGCGGACCAGGCGCTGGCGGTTTTGCGATCGCAAGGCTTGCGGCGCGCGCTGGTGGCCGCGAGCGGTGACATCGCCGTGGGCGATCCGCCTCCGGGTAAACCGAACTGGCGCGTGGCGGTGGGCAAGTTGGACGGAACCAATGGCGAGCCGGCGCGCATCCTGTTCCTGAACCATGCCGCCGTTTCCACTTCGGGCGATGCCGAGCAATTCGTTGAAATCGGCGGCCGGCGCTATTCGCACATTGTGGATCCGCATACCGGGGTTGGACTGACCGAACGATTGCAGGTCACAGTGATCGGCCGCCGGGCGACTGACACCGACGCATACGCCACGGCAACCTGCGTGCTCGGAGTGAGGCGGGGCGCGGCGTTGCTGGATTCCCAGCCGGAACTCGCGGGCGTCTTCATTTGGAAACAGGGAAGCGAGACTAGGATGTTCCGGTCGAAGCGGTCCAAATAGGCCCCTTAAAATGCCCAGCCGGAATTGGCCGAAGCATTTAGCCCAAAACAGCACTTGCAACGGAGCCTCAGGGTGGCTAGTCTCTGCGCTCATTTTTGGAAGTCGGTGGGATGGTTTGCCAAAGCAGACTTTTCGGCCGCGAGCGAAAGAAACCAATAATTTATGGCAGTTAAAATCCGCATGAAGCGCATCGGAGCGAAAAACGCTCCGGTATTTCGAATTGTCGTGGCCGATGGTCGGAGTCCGCGCGATGGCAAGTTCATTGAAGAGGTCGGTACCTACCACCCGCGCCAGAAGGGCGACAATGTGAAGTTCGACCTCGAACGCGTAAAGTATTGGATCAGCAAGGGCGCCCAGCCGAGCGAGACCGTGGCGAGCTTTATCAAGAAAGCCACGCGCGCGGCGGCGTGAATTTACCCGCATGCAGGCCTTTCTCGAATATGTCGTCAAAGGGCTCGTGCAGAATGCGGCGGCGGTGACGGTCACGCCCACGACGCGCGAAGGCATGACAATTTACGAATTGCGGTTGGATCCGCGGGACGTCGGCAAGATCATTGGCCGCCAAGGCCAGACGATCAATGCGATTCGTTCTCTGCTGCTGGCGGGCAGCGCGAAAAAGGGATTGCGGTGTTCGGTGGAAATTGTTGAGGACCGGAAATAGTCCGGGCGCGAAATTAGCAGCGCAGCATGCAAGCCAGGGCGGGAGGGGCTGACATTCTGCCATCTGGGTTTCCGGTGGTGCATTTGTGAAGATCGACGTGCTCACTTTGTTTCCCGCGATGTTCGCCGGTCCGCTGGACGAGAGCATCATCAAGCGGGCGCGGCAGGCAGGGTTGCTCGATTTAGCCCTGCACCAGTTGCGGGACTGGACGCATGACCGGCACAAAACCGTGGATGACCGGCCTTTTGGCGGCGGCCCGGGCATGTTGCTGAAACCCGAACCGATCTTTGAAGCCGTGGAAAGCCTGGCGCGTGAAAAAACGCGGGTGATCCTGCTTTCGCCGTCGGGGCGGAAGTTCGATCAGAGCATCGCCCGGGAACTGGCGCAGCAGGAGCATCTCCTGTTCGTCACCGGCCATTACGAAGGATTTGACGAGCGCATTCGGCAGGCGCTTGCGGC
>CAZIJO010000375.1:0-2514 GCA_964539515.1 uncultured Bifidobacterium sp.
CATCTGCGCCTTAAATACGGGGACCAACGCCTCTACGGACTTTGGATCGACCACCACCAGGTTCTCGACGATCAAGTCAAGGCGATAGCCGACATCCAGTTTCACATCCTCGTAAATCAGCGGCATGGGTTTCTGCCGTTCGAAGTGAAGCCCGGCCTTGCTCAGCTCGTAAGCCAGACATGCTTCGTAAGCCGATTCCAGCAAGCCTGGTCCGAGTTTCGTATGCACCTTCATGGCGCACCCAATGATTAATTTGGATAGCTCGTTCTCGTGCATAAGATTTGTGTCAAGCTGTGTCCTTTGCGTAATCTGATACTTTCCCACCTTCGAACTCAGGCCAACCGGCATCCTGCCAGGCAACTTTTTACCGCAAAGGACGCGGAGGTTTTCGCAGAGGGGCGCGGAGCCGTAGTCTCTAATTCGTTTTGGTCATAACCTCTGTGTCCTTCGCGTGAACCTTTGCGCCCTCTGCGTTTGATTCGGGCCGCCATCCAACTGCACCCACTGCCGCGTTTCCGCCGATTTCACCGCCGCATCCATGACCGCCTGGACGCGGGCGCCGTCATGAAAGCTCGGGCGGCACGGGCGTTGATTGCGAATGGCATCGACAAACTCCCACGCCTGATCATAGCGAAAGGTCACCAGCGGATCGCCTTGCGCAACGTCGCGGGGCGCCCCGGGCCATTTCCAGAACTCCCGCGGGATCTCGATGGTCTCCAGGCCGGGGCCGCCCACTTTGCCGGTTTGGAGCTTGTTCCAATCACCCGTGATAAAAACAAATGAGCGCTCGCTGCCGTTGATTTCCACGTAGTCGAGGCTGCGCCAGCTTTCGTTGCGGCCGCTTGCCAGCTTGCTGCTTTCCAGGACGCCCGTCGCGCCGGTTTGGAATTCCGCGAGGATGGCCACCCAATCGTCGAGATCATTTGGCTGGCCGCCGCGCACGGGATGCCACTGTTTCAGGCTGGCCACAAGCCGTTGCATCGGGCCAACCAGCAGATGCGCGAAGTCGATGCGATGGCTCAACATGTCGCCGAGTTCACCGGTGCCGGCGAGTTGCTTGGTCTGCCGCCAGCCAACGCTGCGCGTGCCCCAGTCCTGCAAGCGACAGGAGCGATAGTGAAAAGGCTGTCCCAGATCTCCGCGTTGCACGAGATGCGCCAGGTAGCGCATTGCCGGGACGAAACGGTAGGTGAACGCGCTCATGTGGCGGACGCCCACCCGATCCGCCGCCGTAGCCATTGCTTGGGCATCGGCGTGGTTTAAGGCGAGCGGTTTCTCGCACAGAACGTGTTTGCCGTGGGCGATGGCGTCCAAGGCGATTGGCGCGTGGGAAAAATTTGGCGTGGCGATGATCACGGCGTGGACATCGTCGCGCTGGATAATTTCCTCGTGGCGCAAAGCGGTGATGGCAACCCCGGTTTGCTGCCGTGCCCGTTCCAAGGTTGTGGCGTCCACGTCACACAGGGCCACCACTTTCACCTCCGGGCACAGGGCCAGTCCGGGCAGGTGATTTTGCAGCGCAATGCTGCCACAGCCGATGAGGGCAACGTTGATGGTGTTCGGCGACGGCATTATGGGAGGAGTATGACTTGGCCCGGCAGCAGGGCAAGCCTGTTGGAAAGTGCCCGCGCCGGCCCCGCAGGTTGGTCGATCACCAGGGCTACACCAAAACCAAATTCAATCCGGGAACGGGAGCGGGGAACTACTTCAACAACTCTTCGGCAATCTGCACCGCGTTGAGCGCGGCGCCTTTGAGCAATTGATCGCCGCAGACCCAAAAACACAAGCCGTTGTCCAGCGCGCAATCCAACCGCAGCCGGCCCACTTCGCAATTGTATTTCTCGGAGGTGAACAGCGGCATGGGATACTTCTTGTTCTCCGGTTCATCCACGAGGTCGAGGCCGGGCGCCTTCTTGAGAACGGCCCGCGCGGCTTCCACGCTCACCGGCTTCGCGAATTCCGCGCTCACCGCGACGGAGTGGGAACGATAGACGGGGACGCGCACGCAAGTGACGCTCGCCCGGAACGCCGGGTGGTGCATGATTTTGCGACCTTCGTTCTCCATCTTCATCTCTTCCTTCGTATAGCCGGTGGGCAGGAATGAATCCACCTGCGGCAACACGTTGAAGGCGATCTGGTGGGGATAGACCTCTTTTGTCACCGGATGTTTCTTGACGACCTGCTCCACCTGGCGTTCGAGTTCCTCGATCGCTTTGGCGCCGGTGCCGGAAACCGCCTGGTAGCTGGAAGCAAAAATCCGCTTCACCGTGAAAGCCTGATGCAACGGGTAGAGCGCCATGAGGGTGATGGCGGTGGTGCAATTGGGGTTGGCAATGATGCCCTTGTGCTGCCGGACGTCGGCGGCATTGATTTCCGGCACGACAAGCGGCACGGTTTCGTCCATGCGAAAGGCGCTCGAGTTGTCCACGACGACACACCCGGCCTTGGCCGCCAGGGGAGCGAATTCCTTCGAGATGCTCCCGCCCGCGCTGAACAGGGCGATGTCGATGCCGC
>CAZIJO010000376.1:0-2480 GCA_964539515.1 uncultured Bifidobacterium sp.
GCGCCGATGACCGCGCCGGAATGCACCCGGACGCGCTGGCCGAGTTCAGTCCGTGGATACAGGGTGACGTTCGGAAACAAGACCGAATCCGCGCCCAGCCGGCAATCTTCGCCCACAAAATCGCCGGCATGCAAAACCGTCCGGGCACCGATCCGCGCCCGTTCGCCAATGACGCAGTTGGGCCCGATGTAAGCCGCGGGATCAACGACCGCCGTCGGTGCGACCACGGCACTGGGATGAATGCCCGCCGGCCGGGTTGGTTCCGGAAAGAAAATCGCGAGCGCCCGGGCGAACGCCACCCGCGCATTGGCAACGCGGATCAGGACTTTGCCCGCGGAACTGTAGTTCCCGGCGACAATGATGGCGGACGCAGCGCTTTGTTCGGCGCGGGCAAAGAACTCCTCATTTTCCGCGAAGGTCAGATCTCCAGGCCCGGCGCGATCGGCTGGAGCGAGGCTCTGGAGCGGGGTTGCGGCGTCGCCCAGGACCTCACCGTCCAGGTGGCGGGCAATTTCAGCGGCGGTGAAAAGCATATTGTCGCGGGGGCGCAAGTCATCCGTTGACTTGAAAAATTTTCGCTACTATAAAGGCGGCCAACAGCAATTCAACCCTTGGTTTACTTATGGCCAAAACTCTACGAGTCGGAATGGTGGGCTACGGGTTCATGGGCAAGGCGCATTCCAATGCGTGGCGCCAGGCGCCAAGGTTTTTTCCCCTTAAAGCGCACGTGGAATTGCACACGATTTGCGGTCGCAATGCGGCCGCCGTCCAGGCCGCGCGCGTCCAGCTCGGCTGGCAAAATGCCGCCACCGACTGGCGGGACGTGGTGGAATCGCCGCTCATCGATGTCGTGGACATCAACACGCCCAACGATTCCCACGCGGAAATCGCCATCGCCGCCGCCCGAGCCGGTAAACACATCTTGTGCGAAAAGCCGCTCGCGCTGACCTCCAAACAAGCCACGCAAATGCTGGCTGCGGTCCAGAAGGCAAAAGTTGCCCACATGGTTTGCCACAATTACCGCCGCGTGCCGGCGATTGTCCTGGCGAAGAAAATGATCGGCGAAGGGGCGCTCGGCCGGATCTACCATTACCACGCCCGCTATGCGCAGGACTGGCTGGCGGATCCGGAGTTCCCGCTGAAGTGGCGGTTGCAGAAAGGCGTCAGTGGCAGCGGAGCCCACGGCGACATCAATTCCCACATCATTGACCTGGCCCGCTACCTCGTGGGGGAATTCAAGGAAGTCTGCGGCCTGATGCAGACTTTTATTCCGGAACGCCCGTTAGCGAGCGAGCCCGGCCGAATCGCGAGCCCGACGGCGAAGGCGCTCGAGCCGCGGGGCAAAGTGACAGTGGATGACGCTGCGACGTTCATCGGTCGGTTCGCCAACGGGGCGACGGCCAATCTCGAAGCCACGCGCGTTGCCCTCGGACGCAAAAACCATATTGTGATCGAAATCAACGGCAGCAAAGGCTCGCTGAGTTTCGATTTCGAGGACATGAACCGGCTGAAGTTCTTCAATCAGGAGGATCCGAAAGACCGACAAGGTTTCCGCGATATCATCGTAACGCAGCCGAACGGCGTTCATCCGTACATCGCAAACTGGTGGGGTTCGGGCCATGTGCTGGGCTACGAACATCCTTTTGTACATGCGGTGGCCGATTTCGTTACTGCCTGCATCGAGGGCAAAACGGTTCAACCGACCTTCGAAGACGGCCTCCGGAACCAGCAGGTGCTGGAGGCCGTGGAACAGTCCGCCAAAACGGGGCGGTGGGTGAAGATTTAGCCCCGGCATAAACTCCTTGAACCGCGAAGGCGTTGGGCTAGCCTTGGCCGGAAATGAACTGTTGCTTACCTTGAATCTGAAAAGGCTCTCAGGTGAGGGCTCAAGCAACGGCAGCGAAACCTAAGAACAGAAAGGGCACGATTATTTATGTCAAATAAACCTCTCAATGTCGGTTTGGTGGGCGGCGGCAAGGGCGCGTTCATCGTCAATCCGCACCAAAAAGCCATTCACTTTGACGGCACACGCCGGGTCACCGCCGGCGCATTGTTCCCGGATCCCAAAATCGCCCTCGAGGAGGCGGCCAACTGGCCCTATCCGCTCAAGGGTTACGGTTCCTACGATGAAATGATCGCGGCCAACGCCACCCTGCCCGAAGACGAGAAACTTGGCTACATCCTGATCGTCACCCCGAACCACGTGCATTTTGATCCGGCGATGAAGGCGATCAAGGCGGGGATTCCGGTGTTCTGTGAAAAACCGCTCTGTCTCAATCTCAAAGAGGCGAACGCCCTCGTCAATGCGGTTCGCAAACACAACATCCCCTTCGGCGTGGCGCATACTTATCTCGGCCACTGGACCAGCCGCTTCGCCCGCTACATCGTACGGGCCGGATTGCTCGGGGAAGTCCGCTGGGTGGACTCCTATTACCTCCAGGGCTGGCTTGCCACCAAGCTCGAAGCCACGGGCCAGATGC
>CAZIJO010000377.1:0-2449 GCA_964539515.1 uncultured Bifidobacterium sp.
GAAAACGTTTATCCGAATCTCGTGAGCGCGGCGGGCTGGAGCGGCCCCATAGCACCGATTACGCTCCCGGCGTCACCGGGGAACAGTCTGACGGCGACCGCGTTGCCGCGAGGCAGGATCAGTCTCGCCTGGGCCGACAATGCGAACAACGAGGAGTTCTTTGTTGTGCAACGGAAAACCGGTACCGCTGCCTGGGTAGAGATAGCGACTTTGAACAGGAATACGACGACTTACACGGACAGCACGCCCGCCGCTCGAACCACTTATTCTTATCGGGTCTACGCTTCGAATTACGCGGGGTATTCTCTGCCCTCGAACCAGGTCACCGTCAAAGCCAAGTAGCCTAAAAGAGGGCGGTACCGCCAGCGGTTTTGGATGCGCCGGCCGAGCGTAGCGGCGAATGCGCTTTCTTGATTTGGCGAACAAATGTCAGAGCGACATGGTGCGCTGCTACAACCGTAACCCAAAAGCTCAGAACCGTCCCTCGTTCTGCATACAACGTTTGTGGGACTAGGCGCCGATCCTGGATTGTGTGCTTATCCACAGAACACATTGATCCAATGAACAAAACCCGTCAGCTTGAAAGATTTCCTGCATTGACTAAATCAAACACGTCGCCTTGCTCAACCGCACGAATTGGTTATCAAACAGGAAACTCACTTCTGGCGGTAGGAGGCATTTGCCTCTCTATTTGCCCAGGCTCCGCAGTGCTAGGCTGGCTTAAGGATAAATGTAGTTGCGGCAGCGCCATGCGGAGCAATGCCTTTGGTAAGCAACTCAATATCAAGAAACCCAATCAGCAACTCCTCCGGCGTCTGGAGTTCACACTTTAACAACACCCAAGCATCTTGTATGAAAACATGCCTCCAAGAAACGAACCCCCTCTGCAGGCTCCTATTGGGGTTGCCCGTTTTTGCGCTGCTCGCCGTCTCGCCCGCGCTCGCGGCTCCCGGCGATGTCGATTCAACCTTCAACCCCAATGCCAATGGGACGGTTTATGCCACCCCGCTTCAACCGGACGGCAAGCTTTTGGTGGGGGGCGCCTTCACCACGTTGCAGCCCAATGGTGCCGCCACTGCGACGTCGCGAAATTATATCGCCCGACTCAACCCCAACGGCACGCTGGACACCGCTTTCGATCCCAATGCCAACAGCCCGGTGTACAGCATCGCGGTGCAGGGAGACGGCAAAATCCTAATTGCCGGATACTTCACGTCGGTGGCCGGTGCAGCGCGCAATTATATCGCGCGACTCAACCCGGACGGCACGCTGGACGCGGGCTTCAATCCGAAGGCCAATGGACTGGTCTATGGCGCAGTGTTGCAGTCCGACGGCAAGATCATCATTTGGGGGGACTTCACTTCCCTGCAGCCGAATGGGGCCGCTAGTGCCACCGCCCGCAATCGCATTGCTCGTCTCAATGCGGATGGCAGCCTCGATGTCGGGTTCGACCCCAACGCCGATGCCTCCGTCTCGAGTGTTGCAGTGCAAGCCGATGGAAAAATTGTCATCGGCGGTGACTTCCTAAGCCTTCAGCCCAACGGCGCGGCCAGTGCCACCGCCCGCAGCCACGTGGCCCGGGTGAATGCAGATGGCACCCTCGATCTTGGCTTTAATCCTGGAGCGAGCGCTGCGGTTTCAACCCTCCTCATGCAAGCCGATGGCAAGATCCTGCTGGGTGGTGAATTTACGAGCGTCGCCGCTTCGCCGCGCAATCGCATCGCGCGACTCAATTCGGATGGCACGGTGGACGTCGCTTTCGATCCCAACGCAAACGGTGAAGTTGTGGCCGCGGTGTTGCAGACCGATGGCAGGATTCTCATCAGCGGAGCCTTCACCACGTTGCAACCCAACGGCGCGGTCAGTCCCACCACGCGGAATCGCATTGCCCAGTTGAACGCGGACGGCACGCTGGACTCTGGTTTCAATCCGAATGCGGGCGGCACCACCGTGCAGAGCCTGGCCCTGCAGGCGGATGGGCAGGTAATTGTGGGTGGACTGTTCTCGACGGTAGGTGCCGTCACCCGCAATTCCATTGCCCGGCTCAACAACGCCGCCGCCACGCAAAGCCTGACGGTTCCCACTTCGGCCCGGGTGCAGTGGTTGCGCGGCGGCGCATCGCCGGAAGCGCAACGGGTGACCTTCGAGGTGTCCACTGATGGTGGCGCCACCTACACGCCCCACGGCAACGGCACGCGCATCTCCGGCGGGTGGGAATATATCGGAACACTTCCCGTCACGGGGCAGGTTCGCGCCCGGGCGTTTAGTTCCGATGGCTTCTACAACGGCTCTTCCGGCGTTAGCGAGGCGGTGGTCTTGTTTAGCGCTTTTGCGGTGCCCGACATTGCGGTGGAGCAGCCGGCATCGAGCAATATTGCCGACGGAGGCAGCCGTGCGTTTGGGGCGGTGGCGGCGGGCTCGACGGCGGATCTGGTGTTCACGATTCGGA
>CAZIJO010000378.1:0-2420 GCA_964539515.1 uncultured Bifidobacterium sp.
CGTTATTGTCATGCCCCCAGCTTACTCGACCCGCCAAGAAACTGAGATGCGCGCATTCCCTCACGCCGCTCCGTTCCCGCGCATCACGCTTTTCAAATATCGTCCGGTATGGCTCTCCGCGCAGGCCACGACCTGCTCCGGCGAACCCTGCACCACCACCCGCCCGCCGCCATCGCCCCCTTCCGGGCCGAGGTCGATGATCCAATCCGCCATCTTGATCACATCAAGATTATGTTCGATGACCAACAGCGTGTTGCCCGACGCGCGAAGCTTGAACAGCACCTCAAGCAACTTGGCCACGTCGTGGAAATGCAGCCCCGTGGTGGGTTCGTCGAGAATGTAAAGGGTGCGCCCCGTCTGTTTGCGGCACAGCTCCGCGGCGAGCTTCACCCGTTGCGCCTCACCGCCACTCAAGGTCGTGCCCGACTGGCCCAGGCGCAGGTAACCCAGTCCAACCTCTGCCAGCGTGATCAAGGGATCGAAGATTTTGGGGACGGCGCGGAAAAAGGTCACCGCTTCGTCCACGGTCATGTTCAGGGCGTCGGCGATGTTCATGCCCTTGTAGGCGATTTCCAGGGTCTCGCGATTGTAGCGCCGGCCGTTGCAAGCTTCGCACGTCACATAGACCGGCGGCAGGAAGTGCATCTCGATCTTGATCAGACCGTCGCCCTGACACTTCTCGCAACGGCCACCTTTGACGTTGAAACTGAACCGGCCCGCTTCATAGCCGCGAATCTTCGCCGCCGGCAACCGCGCGAACAGATCCCGGATCGCGTTGAACATGCCGGTGTAGGTCGCGGGATTGCTCCGCGGCGTGCGGCCGATCGGTGTCTGATCAATCACCACGATTTTTTCCAGGCCCTCATAGTTTCGGATCTCCTGGTGCGCGCCGGGCTTTTCCTTCGAACCGTAAAACTTTCGCATCAGCGCCCGGCGCAACACGTCATCGACGAGCGTGCTTTTGCCGGAACCGCTCACGCCGGTGACGCAGGTGAAAAGCCCGATCGGAATCCGCGCGTCCACCTGCCGGAGATTATTCTCGCTGGCGCCGATGATCTCGATGGAACCGCGATCCTTCGACGGTTGCTTGCGTTCCTTGGGCATTGGAATGGTCAGTTCCCCGGTGAGATAACGCGCCGTGAGCGATCGTTCATTGGCCAGCACCTCCTGCAACGTGCCTGCCGCGACCAGTTCCCCGCCGCGCACCCCGGCGCCCGGACCGAGATCGAGAATGTAATCGGCCTGCCGGATGGTGTCCGCGTCGTGCTCCACCACCAGGACGGAGTTGCCGAGATCCCGCAAACCTTTCAGGGTGACCAGCAGACGATCGTTGTCGCGTTGATGCAGCCCGATGCTCGGCTCGTCGAGGATGTACAGCACCCCCACGAGGCCGGCGCCAATCTGCGTCGCCAGCCGGATCCGTTGGGCCTCGCCTCCGCTCAACGAACCGCTCTCCCGATTCAGCGTGAGGTAGCCCAACCCGACGTTCTTCAGGAAGCCCAGCCGGGCGCGGATTTCCTTGATGACTTCGTGGGCGATCTTCGCTTGAAACTCGGTCAGCTTGAGGCCGGCAAAAAACTCGTCGGCCTTTTCGACGGACAGCGAGCAAACGTCCATGATGGACCGGCCGGGGATATCCGAGTGCGGAGTGCGGGGTGCGGAGTGCGGAGCAGATTCCGCGTTCCGCGTTCCGTATTCCGCATTGCCCAGCGTCACTGCCAGGATCTCCGGCTTCAATCGCTGCCCATTGCACGCATCGCAAAACTGCGGGCTCATGAAGGCCTTGAGCCGGTTGCGGGTGAACTCGCTTTCGCTCTCGGCGTAAAGGCGCTCCATGTTGGGCAGGACACCTTCGAACCCTCGCTTCACCTTGCTCGCCTTCCCCGCCCGCCAGAAGCTGAACTCGATCTCCGTCGCCCCCGAACCGTGCAGCACAATCTTTTTGAAATCGGCGGGCAAGTCTTTGAAGGGCTGCTCCAGGCTTTGGCCGTAATGACTCGCGATCGCCCGCAGCATCGCCTTGTAATAGACAATCATCCGCTTCCCGCCGCGCCGCCAGGGAAGCACAGCCCCCTGTTCGAGGGACTTGTCGGGATCCGGCACGATCAGCCCTTCGTCGAAAACCATTTTCTGGCCGAGGCCGTGACACACCGGGCACGCGCCGCTCGGAGCGTTGAACGAAAAATGTTTTGGAGTCAGCGGCTCATAGCTTTTGCCGGTCGCCGGCGAATACATGCGGTTGCTGTGGAGCGTTTCGATCCAGCTCTCGTAGCGGCGGGCGTCCTCGCCTGCCGTGGAGGGCGGCATCTTGCCGCCCGGAGCGCGCGCTGAATTTTTTGTGACAGTCGTGCTACCCAACCCCTTTCCGCCGGGCGGGACGCCCAGCTCTACGGCAGGGGAGGACGCCTGCCGCCACCCTT
>CAZIJO010000379.1:0-2391 GCA_964539515.1 uncultured Bifidobacterium sp.
GTTATTGTCATGCCCCCAGCTTACTCGACCCGCCAAGAAACTGAGATGCGCGCCTGAATTCACCGCTGCAGAATTTGTTCTAGGAAGTACCTGCGGATTCCGCCAAACTTTGCGTCCTTTGGAATTATGGATTTGAAATTACCAAAACTCGGTGAGGGCTCAGATTCGGGCGTCGTGGTTAACGTCTTTGTGAAAGCGGGCGATACGATCGCAAAGGATCAGACCATCATCGAGCTCGAGAATGAGAAGGCCGTGGCCACCGTCCCCGCCTCCGCCGCGGGGGTGGTGAGCAAGGTCTACGTTAAGGTCGGAGACAAAATTTCCGTCGGCCAGCGGATCCTTTCCCTGGGCGATAGTGACGACGTCGCGCTAGCGCCTAAGCCGACGGCAAGGCTGAGCGAACACGAGCCAGCAGCCGAAGCGCCGAAAGAAGTCGGCGAAGTTTCCGAGGACGATGAGCCTGTATCGCGCGTGGCAGCGCCGGTGGCTTCCCCGTCCCTACGCCGGGTCGCGCGGGAACTGGGAATCGATTTGGGCAAGATCCGTGGCAGCGGCTCAGGCGGGCGCGTTGAGTTGAGCGACGTGCGGGCGTACATCCAGCGGTTGGAGACGGCGGTTGCCAAAGCCAAGGCGACGGTTGCGGCGCCGGCGGCAACAGCCAAACCCGTCGCCGAGCCGGTTGATTTTTCCAAGTGGGGACCAGTCACTAAGAAAGCCATCACGCCCCTGCGCCAGGTCATCGCCCGGCGCATGTGGGAAAACTGGAATGCCATTCCGCACGTCACGCAGTTTGACGAGGCGGACTTTACGCGCTTGAACGAGCTGCGGAAAAAGTTCGCCGCTGCGTACGAAGCCAGAGGCACGAAGCTGACGCTGACGCCGCTGGTCTTGAAGGCGGTGGCCGCCACGCTGAAGAAGCATCCCATTTTCAACTCCAGCCTGGATGAAGGGGCGAACGAGATTGTCCTCAAGGATTACATTCATCTCGGTATCGCGGTGGACACGGACGCGGGCTTGATCGTTCCAGTCTTGCGGGACGTAGACAAGCGCAGCGTGCTCGACCTGGCGAAGGAGCTGGAGCAGCTCGCCCGGAAGGCCCGGGAGCGCAAGGTTACGAGCGAAGAACTCAAAGGCGGCACGTTCACGATTTCAAATCAAGGCGCCATCGGCGGTGCGCATTTTACGCCCATCGTCAATAAACCGGAAGTTGCCATCCTCGGTCTCGGACGCGGGTCGCTGAAGCCGGTGGTGTGCGACAGCAAAGTGGAGGTTCGCATGATGACGCCGCTCGGATTGTCGTATGATCATCGGGTGATTGATGGCGGCGCCGCAGCGCGGTTCATCGTGGATCTGGTGGCGGCAATGCAGGATTTCAACGAGGACGCAGTAAAACTTTGAGCTGATTTTCATTTCATGGATCCCATCAAAACTGAAATCGTAGTCATCGGCGCCGGTCCGGGCGGTTACGCGGCTGCCTTTTATGCGGCGGACTTGGGCAAGAAAGTCCTGCTTATTGAACGCGACAAACGGCTTGGCGGCGTTTGCCTCAACCGCGGCTGCATCCCCTCCAAGGCGCTCCTGTACGCCACACACCAGATCACGTCGGCCCGCGAATCCGCCCATCGCGGCATCTCGTTCACCGCGCCGACAGTGGATCTGGCGAAGTTGCGTGCATGGAAGGAATCCATTCTCACCAAGCTGGGCGGGGGCGTGGCGCAACTCGCCAAGATGCGCAACGTTTCGATCATTCAAGGCAAGGCTTATTTTGAAGGCTCTCAGACGTTGCGCGTCGAGAATGAGCAGGGTCAACAGTTTGTTAATTTTGACACGGCGATTGTCGCCGTCGGCTCCCTTCCGGCGTTGCCCAAGGCGTTTGACCTGGGCAATCCGCGCGTCATGACTTCGACCGAAGCGCTGGAAATCGAGGACATCCCGGAGAATTTGCTGGTCGTGGGCGGGGGGTACATCGGCATGGAGATGGGGACGGTGTATGCCGCGCTCGGGAGCAAGGTCACGGTCGTGGAGGCATTGGACAACATCCTGGCCGGGGCGGATCCCGATTTGGCGCGGCCTGTAGTCGCGGCGGCCAAAAAGGCGTTCAAGGAAATCCGGCTCAAGGCCCGCGTCAACAAGATGTCCACTGCGGGCAAGCAGATCAAAGTCGAGATGGAATTTGACGGGAAGAAAGTCGAGGAACTTTACGACCGCGTATTGGTTTCCGTGGGCCGGACAGCGAACAGCGCCGACCTCGGCCTGGAAAACACCAAGGTGGTGGTGGACGAAAAAGGATTCATCAAGGTCAACACCAAGCAACAGACGGACGATCCGCACATCTACGCCATTGGCGACATTGCGGGCGGGATATTGCTCGCGCACAAGGCGCACAAGGAA
>CAZIJO010000380.1:0-2384 GCA_964539515.1 uncultured Bifidobacterium sp.
ATGCCAATACAAAGCTACTGAGGCCCATCACGATTACAATTGCCAAGACTACGCATGCGTCACCGGTTTGTTCCGACTAGTTTCCGTATTAAAACGGAAATTTGATTCCCCGGTCGGATGCAACGAAAGCTTGAGAATTGGGCGGTTGTCCTAGACATGTCGAGGATCAGGACACAGCGAGCCCGAATGCCCAATCGTGGCGCTGGCATGTCGAGGGTGCAATTCCGGCCACATAACCCAGCAGCCTGCCGGCTTGTCCGGTCCGCCCTCCCTGAACTATATTCCCGCCATGGCAATGCCGCGCGAGAGCAGGATCTATGTGGCCGGACATCGAGGACTTGTCGGCAGCGCCATCTGGCACGAACTGGAACGTGCAGGTTATCGCAAGCTCATCGGCAAGTCACACGCTGAGCTTGAGTTGCTTGACGCATATGCGGTAGATCAATTCTACGCAGACGAACGGCCAGACTACGTGTTTGTAGCTGCTGCCCGCGTCGGCGGGATCCTGGCCAACAACAGTTATCCGGCCCAGTTTATCTATGAAAATTTGCAAATACAAAACAACCTCATTCACGGAGCGTGGAAGGCAGGGGTGAAGAAGCTGCTTTTTCTGGGAAGCTCCTGCATTTATCCCGGGCGTGCCCCCCAGCCGATGAAAGAGGACCATTTGCTGACAGGGCCCTTGGAACCAACAAATCAATGGTATGCAATCGCCAAAATCGCCGGCATCAAAATGTGCCAGGCCTACCGCCGGCAATACGGTTGTGATTTCATAAGTGCGATGCCCACCAACCTGTACGGTCTAAATGACAACTTCGACCTCGCCTCCTCCCATGTCCTACCCGCGCTGATCCGAAAATTCCATGAAGCCAATGCAGCCGGCGACCCCACCGTCACCTGCTGGGGCACGGGCACGCCGCTGCGGGAATTCCTTTTTGGCGACGATCTGGCGCGCGCGTGTGTGTTCCTGATGGAGAACTACAGTGAAGAACAATTCATCAACATCGGCTACGGCAGCGATGTGAGCATCCGGCAACTGGCGGAAACCGTCAAAAGGGTGGTGGGGTTCGGTGGCCGAATTGTTTGGGACACCTCGAAACCGGACGGAGCGCCACGCAAATTGATGGACAGCTCCCGTTTGTTTGCTCTCGGATGGAAACCTTCGGTTGACCTCGAGAGCGGTATCCGTCGTGCCTACGAGGATTTTTTGAAGCGCCTTGGCAAGCCTTGACCCTGACCGGCTTCAGCCAGCTACTTTTATTTCCCCGGTGCGGTGCCGGCGCAGCAGTTCGACGTCAGCATCCACCATCAACTTTGCCAACTCCGTGAATTTCGTCTTTGGCTCCCAGCCCAATTTGCTTTTCGCCTTGCTGGCATCGCCAATCAACAGTTCGACCTCCGCTGGGCGGTAGTAGCGCACATCAATCTCCACGTACTTCTGCCAGTCCAAACCGGCGTGGGCGAAGGCGACCTCCAGAAATTCGCGCACGGAGTGGGTCTCATTTGTGGCAATCACGTAATCGTCCGGCTGGTCCTGCTGCAACATCAGCCACATGGCTTCCACGTACTCCTTCGCGTAACCCCAGTCGCGTTTGGCATCCAGGTTGCCGAGGTAAAGTTTGTCCTGCAATCCGGCTTGAATATGTGCCACCGCCCGGGTGATTTTCCGCGTCACAAAGGTTTCGCCGCGCCGCGGTGATTCGTGATTAAACAGAATTCCATTGCTGGCGTGCAAGCCATAGGACTCGCGGTAATTCACCGTAATCCAGTGCGCATAGACCTTCGCACAACCGTACGGACTGCGCGGATAAAAGGGCGTGGACTCCGTCTGCGGCACCTCCAGCACCTTCCCGTACATTTCGGACGAGGATGCCTGATAATACCGCGGTTTGATCCCGGTCTCCCGAATGGCTTCGAGCAACCTAATCGCACCTGTGGCGGTGATATCGGTTGTGTATTCCGGGCTGTCAAAGCTGACCCGCACATGACTTTGCGCCGCCAGATTGTAGACTTCCTCCGGCTGAATCTTCAAAATGAGCCGCGACAATGCACTCGCATCACTCAAATCGCCGTAATGCAGGAACAACCTTTTCCGGCTGGCATGCGGGTCTTCGTAAATGGGATCGAGCCGCCCCGTGTTGAACGTGCTCGCCCGCCGGATAATCCCATGCACTTCGTAGCCTTTGGACAACAGCAACTCCGCGAGATAAGATCCATCCTGCCCCGTGATGCCCGTGATTAAAGCTCGTTTTGCCATACTATATAATGGTTGGGAGCATCAGAAACCACCTGGAAAAACGCAAGCTTGGAAACCCTTTAACCGGTCGCAGGGGTGCATCTTGACACTGTCCTTAAGATTTGAGGCGTAACGGTTCCTCGACCGG
>CAZIJO010000381.1:0-2369 GCA_964539515.1 uncultured Bifidobacterium sp.
AGTAGGACGTGAATGAGCAGGGAACAAAGTATGTTTAACGCTCGCCCTCATCCCGGCCTTCTCCCCCGGGGAGAAGGAGAAACATTTGCCGTCCCCTACGAAAACTTGCGACGGGGTTGGTCGAGGGGTCGTTGCGCCATCAGTCGATGGACGATGGCTGTTCCCTCTCCTTGGGGAGAGGGTCAGGGTGAGGGAGGTCGTTCGCAACCCTCAATAAACGTTCAAAAACAGGTTCTTAAGCTTTAGCCTTCAGCCTTTAGCCCTTAGCCTTCCCAACCATTATGAATACAAGCAAACTCGCTCTCCTGGGTGGAGCTCCCGTTCGCAACCGGCGTTTCACGGCCTGGCCGATCTTTGGTAAACCGGAGGAAAAACGCCTGCTCCGCGCATTGCACAGCGGCAAATGGGGCAAGCTGAATGGGCCGGAGGTGGCCGAATTTGAAAACCGGTTCGCCACCATGCACGGGTGCAAGCACGGCATCGGCGTCGTGAACGGTACGGTCTCCTTGCGCATCGCCCTGATGGCGGCGGGCATTCGCGCCGAAGACGAAGTCATTGTCCCGACCTACACCTTTTTCTCGACCGCCTCCGCCGTGATCGAGGCCAACGCGGTGCCGGTATTCGTGGATATTGACCTGAACACCTTCAACCTGGATCCCCAAGCGGTGGCGGCGGCCATCACGCCGCGGACGAAGGCCATCATCCCGGTTCATTTCGCCGGCCAGCCGGCCGACATGCGGGCCATCATGGCCCTGGCCCGGGAGCACAAGCTGGTGGTGATTGAAGACGCGGCGCACGCCCACGGGGCGAGCTATCGCAACCAGCCCGCCGGCTCGATTGGCCACATGGCGTCGTTCTCGTTTCAATCCAGCAAGAACCTCACGTCCGGCGAGGGCGGCATCCTGACCACGAACGATGATCAGCTGGCGGCGGCGTGTCGCTCGATTCACAATTGCGGCCGCATCCCGACGGGGATCTGGTATGAGCACCACGTCATTTCCGGCAATTACCGGCTGGGCGAATTTCAAGGCGCCGTGCTCAACGCCCAGCTCGATCGGTTGGAAACGCAAACCAAAACGCGCAACCGGAACGGCCAATACCTCGCGTCCCGGCTCGCCCAGTTGCCGGGTATCCATCCGCAAAAACGGGATGCTGATTGCACCCGGCACAGTTACCACCTGTTCATGCTGCGGGTGGAAGGGGATGCATTTGGCGCGCCCCGGGCGGCGGTCATCAAGGCGTTGCAAGCCGAGGGCATCCCGTGCTCGGGCGGCTACGGTTTATCGCTGCACCACCAACCCATCTTCCGCAACAAGGCCTTCGGACCTTATCTGCCCAAGGCTTCCGCCAAGCTCAACTACCAGAAGACCCAGTGTCCAAACAGCGACCTGATCTGCCGCGAGCAATGCATCTGGCTCGAACACGGCATTTTCCTCGGACCGCGCTCCGACATTGATGATGTCGCCCGGGCCTTTGAGAAGATCCACGAAAACCGTGATGCGTTGACCGGCTGGTCCAAGAAACAGTCTGCGAAATGAACCAAGGGGTGATCCGCCGCCACTGCTGGACGCCGATGCGGGGTAATTTCGGCGCCAAACTCCTATCGACAAACTTGTTTGCCAAGCCGAAAGTCAAAGCTATGACAGTTGCTAGCATGCAAACTTGCGGTTCAAGATGAGGTTGGGGAAGTTTATGAAGCGCTCCACCTTTCAAGGTTCGGCATTGGTCGCAAAGGTTGTTCTCGCATCGGCTCTTGTTTCAGTTTGGACTGTGTTTGGCGGGGAGAACCTGATTCCTAGCGGTGCATCAGTCTTGAGGACGAACACTACCACCGAGCCGCTGGTGTTGAAGCTACCTGCGCCTACCATGAAATCGGGCGCATTCGACCCGCCGTCCGGCCCGAACATTGAGCCGTACTCCGAGAAGCCCCCGCCTCCGTTTTTTGTACCCAAGGGCGTAAAGAACGTCGCCGCTGGCCAGCCTGTCACCACCAGCGTGAAACCGTTCACCGGTCAACCGAGCCAGGTCACGGACGGCAAGAAGGAAGCCTATGATCCCGACATGGTGGAGATGAAAAAGGGCGCGCAGTGGATCCAGGTGGACCTTGGTGAAGACTATGCTATTTACGCCATCGCTATGTGGCACGACTTTCGTTATTGGACCCAAACCATGCACGACGTCATCGTGCAAGTCTCCGATGATCCGACATTTCAAAAAGGCGTGACGACGCTCTTCAACAATGACCGAGACAATTCATCCGCCATTGGCTTCGGCACCGATCTGGAGTATTTCGAGACCAAGTTCGGTCGGATCGTGGACGGCAAAGGCACCAAGGCACGCTACGTCCGCGGCTACACCAATGGCAGCAA
>CAZIJO010000382.1:0-2355 GCA_964539515.1 uncultured Bifidobacterium sp.
ATCTACCAGGCGCGGTTTAATCGCTACCTGCAAGCGCGCAAGTTCATTGGGAGTGAAGACCCGAAGGTGTGGTGTTTTATCGGCGACGGCGAAAGCGATGAACCGGAGACGCTTGGTTCGCTGACCCTGGCCGCGCGCGAAAATCTCGACAATCTGGTCTGGGTCATCAATTGCAATCTCCAGCGGCTGGACGGTCCGGTTCGCGGCAATGGAAAGATCATTCAAGAGCTGGAGGCCCTCTTCCGGGGCGCGGGTTGGAATGTCATCAAAGTGATCTGGGGCTCGGATTGGGATGATTTGCTCGCCCGCGACAAGAGCGGGTTGCTGCTCAAGCGCATGGAAGAGGCGGTGGACGGCGATTATCAAAAATATGTGGTCGAACCGGGCAGCTACACGCGGAAACATTTCTTCGGCAAATATCCGGAGCTGCTCAAGCTCGTGCAGCACCTCACCGACGAGCAGATTCGCAAGTTGCTGCGCGGCGGCCACGACACGCGAAAAGTTTATGCCGCCTACAAGGCCGCCACGGAACATCAGGGTCAGCCGACGGTGATCCTGGCAAAAACCGTGAAGGGTTACGGCCTCGGGGAGGCGGGCGAGGGCCGCAACATTTCGCACCAGCAGAAAAAGATGAACGAGAAGGAGCTGCGCGAATTCCGCCAGCGCTTCGACATCCCGATCAGCGACGACATCATTGCCGAGACACCGTTCTATCGTCCGCCGGCCGACAGTCCCGAGATCAAGTACTTGCTCGAACGCCGCAAAGCGCTGGGCAGTTTCCTGCCGAGCCGCCAGGTCACCGTGCCGGCGCTCGACGTCCCGCCGCCCGATTTCTTCAAGGAGTTCTTCAAGGGCTCCGGCACCAGCGAAGTTTCGACCACGATGGCGTTCGTGTTGCTGCGCCACAAAGGCCTGGGCCGGCACATCGTCCCGATCATCCCTGATGAAGCCCGCACGTTTGGCATGGATTCCCTTTTTCGGGAGATCGGGATCTACGCGTCGAAAGGCCAGCTCTATGAGCCGGTGGACAAGAAGTCCCTGCTGTACTACCACGAAGCCAAGGATGGACAAATCCTCGAAGAAGGCATCACCGAGGCCGGTTCCATGGCTTCGTTCATCGCGGCGGGCACGGCGTACGCCACTCATGGCGTGGATATGGTGCCGTTCTACATTTACTACTCGATGTTCGGGCCGCAGCGCATCGGGGATTTGCTATGGCTCGCCGGCGACATCAAAGCCAAGGGCTTCCTGCTCGGCGCCACCTCGGGGCGGACCACCCTCAACGGTGAAGGCTTGCAACATCAAGACGGCCACAGCTTGCTGCACGCGAGCACGATTCCAACGATCCTGGCCTATGATCCGGCTTTTGCTTATGAAATTGCCGTGATCGTCGCCGACGGATTGCGTCGCATGTATGCCGAGGGGGAGAACATTTTTTATTACCTCGCGCTCTACAACGAGAACCATCTCATGCCGCCGATGCCGGAAGGCGTGGAGGACGGCATTCTCAAGGGCCTCTACAAATTCAAATCGGGTCCGGAAAAGAAGAAGTTCAAGGCGCACATCCTCGGCAGCGGACCGATCATCAGCTCGGCGCTGAAGGCGCAGGAAATTCTGGCCGAACGCTACGGGGTCTCCGCCGATGTCTGGAGCGCCACCAGTTACAAACTGTTGCGCATGGACGCAATCCGGTGTCAGCGCTGGAACATGTTGCATCCGACGGAGCCGGCACGGAAAACCAACGTGGAGCAACAGTTGGCGGGTGAAAAGGGCCCATTCATTGCCGTGTCGGATAATATTCGCACGGTGCCGGACCAAATCGCGCCCTGGGTGCCGGGTGGTTTGCTGACGCTCGGCACTGATGGGTTTGGCCGCAGCGATACCCGCGCCCGGTTGCGCCGCTTCTTCCAGGTGGACACCGAAAGCACCGTGATCGGCACGCTCTACGCGCTGGCGCAACGCGGCGAGATTCCCCGCGAAACCGTGGCGAAGGCCATCAAGGACCTCGGGGTGGATCCGGAAAAAATTCAGCCAGAGATCATCTAGGGAAACGCTGATTTAATCCGGATGGATTTCTTTTGAACGAGGCGGCGGGTTTTCTCGTCTGTGTAGCATGCCCCATCAGACCACGTTTGCCCACGCCGAGTTTGCCGCCAAGAAGAAGACTACCCGCCGCGAAAAGTTCCTCGCCCGCATGGAGGAAGTCATCCCGTGGGCTCAACTCTTGGCCGTGATCGAGCCGCACTATCCCAAGGGCCTACGCGGTCGGCCGCCCGTCGGCTTGGAGCGGATGCTGCGCATCTATAACGGTTGCCAAAGGTCATTTCCGAATGGAGCAGATGGAGGCGGTTTTGT
>CAZIJO010000383.1:0-2262 GCA_964539515.1 uncultured Bifidobacterium sp.
GAATTTGGCGCCGAATCATGGTGCAAGAGAGTGGCTCTCAGAGGACGCCCATTCGCGATGAGAGGAAGGTGCTCTTGATTGGCGGAGCTGGCTATATCGGCTCCGCCCTGATACCCAAACTTCTCGAGGCGGGTTACAAAGTACGCCTGCTCGACGTTTTCCTCTACGGCAAGGAACCGTTGGGCAAGGCCGTGGAGCACCCCAACCTTGAACTTGTCGAAGGTGATTTTCGACAGGTTGAGAAGGTCGTGTCCGCGATGCGCGATGTCGGGTCAGTGATTCACCTCGGCGGTCTGGTGGGTGACCCCGCATGCGCGCTGGATGAGCAACTGACCTTGGAGATCAACCTGGTTGCCACGCGAGTTATCGCCGAGGTGGCCAAAGGCGATGGCGTGAAACGCTTCGTTTTTGCGAGCACCTGCTCGGTCTACGGCGCAAGCGACGGGGTGCTTGACGAAAACTCACAACTCAACCCGGTGTCGCTCTATGCCCGCAGCAAGATCGCTTCGGAGAAGGTACTCCTCGACATGCGGGACGACTGTTTTTCGCCAGCCATCCTGCGGTTTGGCACGATCTTTGGTCTTTCGGGCCGGACCCGCTTCGATCTGGTGGTCAATCTGCTGACTGCTAAGGCGGTCTTTGATGGCAAGATTACGCTTTACGGCGGTGACCAATGGCGCCCGTTCGTCCATGTTGACGATGCGGCCAAGGCGGTCTTGACGATTCTCCAATCCCCGATCGACCGGGTGGATGGAGAGATCTTCAACATCGGTGGCGACAACTTGAACTATACTCTTCAGCAAGTGGGGGAGACCATTAACCGCATGGTGCCAAATTCGGAACTGCTGGACCTTGGCGCCAACTCCGACCGCCGCAATTACCGCGTGGATTTTGGCAAGGCCCGCAAAATGCTGGGTTTCACGCCGAAGTGGAAACTGGAGGAGGGGATTGCCCAGGTGATCGATGCGATCAAGGAAGGAGTGGTGCAGGATTATACGTTGTCCAAGTACAGCAATGTAAAGTTCCTGAATCAGGAGAGAATCCACCAGCTAGGTAAGGACACCGGGTGGGAAAAGCGGGTGATGCAGGGTGTTGGTCCTTCCGAAGACGTCACGACCTGACGTACTTGGCTCACATTTGATCTGCGAACAATTCAGAAGCGGGGCGCCCCCGCTCCACGTGGTTTTGCAGATCGGATGTGGCAGTAGCCGGGACGCCTCGTCCCGCAATAAAATGCACGCCTGCCGCGGGATCCACGGAGTAAAGACAGCTCGCACGCTGAGGATGAAATCACACACACTGTGAACGGAATAATCAAGTGTGGGGCTGGCGCTTGTGCCACGCCAATTGCTCCTTGAATGAGTCCCGTGCGGCACTGAGGAGCGCGGCAATCCCCTATTCGCCCCAACCGGTCTGGACGATCCGTTTATGGTCTATGACTACCTCGTAATCGGCGGCGGTCTCGTGGGACTCGCCACTGCCCTGCGCTTGCAGGAGCGTTTTCCACGAGCGGCGGTTGCAGTACTGGAGAAGGAGGCTCAAGTAGGTGCGCACCAGAGCACGCACAATAGCGGCGTGCTGCACTGCGGCCTGTATTACAAACCTGGATCGCTCAAGGCCAGACTGGCGGTGCAGGGCATCCGGCAGATGGTGGAATTTTGCCGCCGTTATGATGTGCCTCACGAGATCTGCGGCAAGATCGTGGTTGCCGCGGAGGAAGCCGAGCTGCCGCGCCTGGAGGAATTGATGCGCAGAGGTCATGCGAATGGATTGAGTGGGTTGCGCCGGCTCGATCGCGCACAGGTGCGTTCGATCGAGCCGCATGCCTCCGGAATCGCGGGGGCGCATGTGCCGGAAGAGGGAATCGTGGACTACGGCGCCGTAGTTCGCACCATTGAACGTCTTATCGGAGAACGAGGTGGAAAGATGATAACACTCGCCCGAGTGACCGCGCTTCGCTGCGAGGGAAATTGGCGGGTCACAACCGGCGCCGGCGAGTTCGAAGGAAAATTCGTGATTAACTGTGCCGGTTTGTTTTCTGACCGCATCGGCCGGCTGGGAGGGGCGGAAGAAGATTTACAGATCGTGCCATTCCGTGGTGAGTATTACGAACTGCGATCCGCCGCCGCCGGCCTTCGCTACTTCCCGGGCGGTGCCATCCCCACGGCCTCTCCGGCCCCTACGCCGGCCTCTTCCGGCGTCCCGTCGATCGGCGCCCGCAGCGGCTTCGCGGGCATGAACCAGCACAGGACGAAGCTCACG
>CAZIJO010000384.1:0-2225 GCA_964539515.1 uncultured Bifidobacterium sp.
ACGACGACTGCCATCGCCGTGAGCAGCATGGGCCGAAAGCGCACCGCGCCGGCATGATGCCAACGAGCGAGAACGGAATCGCCATCATCACGATCGCCGGCGTGAGGAAGGAGCGGAACCAGCCGACCATCAGCACGTAGATCAACACGAGACACGCGGCGAACGCCGTGCCGAGATCGCGGAAGACTTCGATGGTGATGTGCCATTCGCCGTCCCACTTGATGGCTGGCTCGTGGTCGGTGAACGGCTGGTGGGCATTGTAGATTTTCAGCTTCGCACCGCTGCCGCCAAATTCCCTGGTGTCGACCTTGCTCAGCGCTTGGTTCATCGCCTGAATCGCATACACCGGACTTTCCACCACTCCCGCCACGTCGCCGATGACGTAGGTCACGGGCATCAGATTCTTGTGATAAATGCTTTTGTCGGTCAGGGTGCGTTCCATCGTCACCAACTCGCGCAGCGGAATCAACGGCGGGGTTCCCGCGGCCGAGCCGGGTTCCGGCAGCGCGTTGGCATCACCGGAGCGCACCCGCAACGCCAGCAATTCCTCCGGACTCGTGCGGCTTGCCAGTGGCAGTTGCAGCAGGATGTTCACGTCCTCCTTCTCGCGCGGGACATGCAGCAAATCCACCGATTGTCCGCCCACGGCAATCGCGAGCGTTTGCGAAATGGTCTCCGCGCTGATGCCATGCAGGGCCGCCTTCTCCTTGTCGATCACGAACCGCGTCTTGGGTTGGTCGGCCTCGACGTACCAGTCCGTGTCCACGACGCCCGCCGTGTTGGTGAAAACGCCGATCACTTTCTGGGCGAGGGCGTGACGGGCGGCTTCATTTGGCCCGTAGATCTCGGCGACGAGGGTCTGGAGCACCGGCGGGCCCGGCGGCACTTCGGCCACGGCCACGCGAGCCCCGAACTTCGCGGCAATGGCCGCCACCCGGGGACGGACGCGCTTGGCGATGTCGTGGCTCTGCGCCTTGCGTTCGCCTTTGGGCACGAGATTGACCTGAATGTCCGCGACGTTGGCCCCCCGGCGCATGAAATAATGGCGCACCAGGCCATTGAAATTAAAAGGCGACGCAATCCCCGCGTAAATCTGGTAGTCGGTCACCTCGGGCTCGGTGCGGACCGCCGCGGCGATTTCGCGCGCCGCCTGGGCGGTGCGTTCGAGGGCGCTGCCTTCGGGCATGTTCAAGATGATCTGGAATTCGCTCTTGTTGTCGAACGGCAGCATCTTCACCTTCACCCAGCCGATGCCGACGAGGGCCATCGCCGCCAGCAGCAGACCCACAATGCTGGCGAGGAAGACCAGCCGCCACTTTGGGCTGTGAATCAGCGGATTCATCATTCGCCGATAGAGTTTCGTGAAGAAATCCTCCGGATGTTCCGAATGCCGATGCGGCGGATCCCCGAATTGACGCAGTTCGACAGCGTGAAGTCGATGCGGCGGATCCCCTTCCACGACACACGCCTTCCCTTCCGTCAGGCAGGAATACTTCCGGCCCCAGCGCAGGATGCGAATGCTGGCCCACGGCGTCACAATAAAGGCAATGAGCAACGACCAGAACATCGCCGCGCTCGAGCCGATCGGAATCGGCCGCATGTACGGGCCCATTAACCCGCCGACGAACGCCATTGGCAACACAGCCGCGATCACGGCGAAGGTGGCGAGGATGGTGGGATTGCCGACTTCGCTCACCGCTTCGACCGCCAGGGTGGACCAGTTGCGACCCCGGTTTTGGGGGAGATGAAAATGGCGCACGATGTTCTCAACCACGACGATGGCGTCATCCACCAGAATGCCGATGGAGAAAATCAGCGCGAACAACGTGATGCGATTGAGCGTGAAACCGTAGAGGTAGAACACCAGCAACGTGAGGGCGAGCGTGGCCGGGATGGCCACGCCGACAATAAACGATTCCCGCCAGCCGAGCGTGAGCCAGATCAGCACCGACACCCCCAACACGGCAATCGCCATGTGCAACAGCAGTTCGTTGGATTTCTCGGCGGCCGTTTCGCCATAGTGGCGCGTGATCGAAACCGAAACGTCGGCTGGAATCTCCCGGCCTTTCAAGGTTTCCACCTTGCGCAAGACTTCCTCCGCGACGGCGATGGCGTTCGCCCCCGGGCGCTTGGCAATGGAGATCGTTACGGCGGGCTCTTCAGCGGTCATTCGCAGCGGCGTCTCGGCCGAGCGCCGCAAATCCTTTTGTTCAGCGGCGCTCGGC
>CAZIJO010000385.1:0-2208 GCA_964539515.1 uncultured Bifidobacterium sp.
GATCATTTCGGCGTGGTATTTTTCCTTGATCCAGGAGAGGAGCACCGAGGTGTCCAATCCGCCCGAGTAAGCCAATACAATTTTCATATATTTCAAGTCATCATTTCAAAAACAGGGCTTGAGTGAAGCGGAAATTCAAGCAGTGAGAAAGAACGAATCTCGCTGAAGCCGGGTTGAGGAGGGGTAACCCATGTCGCCGGGAAGGCCAGTCCCGATTTCGAGGCCAACAAATCTCATTTCAATAAACGCCTGTTATTTAAAGTGGACTTTCAATAACTCGCTGTATAGCGTTCCGCCATGTTCAACCGCTGGCCCGAGTCCCTGTGGCGGAAAAAGTTCGCCGCGCCCTACGTCCACATCGTGTTCGGGGCGCGGCAGACGGGCAAGTCCACCCTCATTCAGAAGCTCCTGCCACCGCACGCGGCCCGGATTGACCTCTCGATTCCCAGGGTGCGCGCGCAATATCTCAACCGTCCCGATGACTTCATCGCCCTCTGCCGTGGCTTGCGGCAACGCCAAGGCGGCGCGTGGGTGTTCGTGGACGAGGCGCAAAATGTGCCCGCGCTGTTCGACGCCGTGCAGCACCTCTACGATGGCGACAAGAAACGCTGGCGGTTCATCCTTTGCGGCAGCTCTGCCCGCAAGCTGCGGCAGACCGGCGCGAACCTGCTGCCGGGGCGCAGCTTCCTGCATCGCCTCTTTCCCCTCACCCTGGCCGAGCGTCCGCCGGATGAATCGCCCGCCGAATTTGATGCCCCACCGCCGTTTCCGCTCGACTGGCCGGACGGCAAACGCCCGGCAAAACCCTTCCCGCGCGCCGACCTCCTCACGCGACTGGCGTTCGGTGAGCTGCCCGGCATCGTCACCGCCGCCGAAGCGCACCGCGCTGAAATGCTGTACGCCTACACGCAACTTCACCTGGAGGAGGAAATGCGGCGCGAGGCCATGGTCAAGGACTGGCCGGCGTTCGTGCGTTTCCTGCGCCTCGCGGCGGTCGAGTCCGGACAAATGGTGAACTACCACAAGATTTCCAAGGACGTGGGCCTCTCCGTGCCGACCATCAAAAGCCATTACCAGCTCTTGGAGGACATGTTCCTCGGCTTCCGCTTGCCGGCGTTTTCCGGCAGCCCGCGTAAAAACCTCCTTTCCACCGACCGCTTTCTCCTCTTCGACCTCGGCATCCGCCACGCCGCCGCCGGATTACGTCCCAACGCAGACGTCGTCCTGGCCAACCCCGGTCCGCTCTTCGAGCAATGGGTGGGCGGCGAACTCTGGAAGCGACTGCAATACCAGGGCCCGGGCACGCTGCACTACTTGCGCACCCATGACGGCGCGGAAGTGGACTTCATCATCGCGCGTGAGGGCCGGTTCACCCCCGTCGAGGTGAAGTGGACGGAGAATCCATCACTGAGCGACGCCCGACACTTGCTGACGTTTCTTGGGGAGCATCCGAAACAAGCGAAACATGGCTACATCATCTGCCGCTGCGGCCAGCCGCAGCGCTTGCATGACCAGGTGACGGCCCTGCCGTGGTTTTGTTTGTGAAACACCACGCCGCTTTGCCTGAGCACCGACAGAACGTAACTGCAGAAACCGAATTCAACGCCAAGGCGCAAGGCGGCGGGGCCGCGACCAAAGAGGATGGAAGATGGAGAATGGCTAAGTCACGGCTGGCGGAGGCGGAAGAATTGGGCGGGGCCGGTGAGCGGCAGTTGCACGCTGCGTTCGATCGCGGTGACGGTGGGGGTGTTTGTGACCGTCGTCCAGGAAACCGCCGGCAACGAGGTCGTGGCTTCGAGTACAAAGTTCGTCGCTCCGATGGGCCAGGAGAGAATTACAGTCTGGCCGGTGAGACTCAGCTTGAGCGTCGCCCCCAGGCTGATCCGTGCGATGAAGGTTTCACCTTCGCCGCCATTGAACTGCGGCTGAAAGGCGTTGAGGAGTGGAAAGTCCGTTCCGGATTTCGTCTGGCCAAAGAGCAGCGCGTCGCCGTTGGGGGCGAGGCAGAGGCTGTTAATCTGATCAGATTCTGTTCCCCCAAAATACGTCGAGAAGAGCAGCTGCGAACAATCAGAACTGATCCTGGCGACAAAACCATCTCCGCCGCCCGCATAGGGTTGCAGCGGGTCAACCAGTTGAAGCTCCTCCGATTCTCCTTTGCCCCCCACCAACCAGGCATTTCCCGCCGTATCTATGGCGATAGCTACG
>CAZIJO010000386.1:0-2145 GCA_964539515.1 uncultured Bifidobacterium sp.
TGTATTTTTGGATGACAACCTCGACCGTTGCTTTTTCGGATTTTGGCTCAGACTTCTTTTCTTCGTACGGGTTTCGGCCAGCAGCGACTCCAGCACGGCGCCGGTGGTATTCCTCTTCGGCTAGTTTCTGGCTGCGTTGCGTTGTGAAATTGTATCCGAGAGCTCGCCAAGTGCGCTTACCGTTGATCCAGGGTCGCTCGTGGTAGGTCACCTCGCCGTTCAGATCCTTGTAGCGATAAATCCCACGGCCAATCGGGATTCGGGTTCCAGGTTTCTGTTCTTTGACGGTGGGTGTTCGGTCCGTCTTTTCTGCGCTCATGTTTGCTTCGATTATAGGTCTCTGCAAATCGAGCGCGTGTCACCGTCCGCGAAAAGTGGTGGACTCATGAGTGGACTCATGGCCGCTTTTCACCGGCAGCTTGGAATCAGGAACCCACCTCCGTCTATCGTCGCAAACCATTGATCTCACAATGGTTGTTGGCGGAAGGGGTGGGATTCGAACCCACGGATGAGTTGCCCCATCTCCTGATTTCGAGTCAGGTGCCTTCAACCACTCAGCCACCCTTCCCGCCGGGATCAAACAATTAAACCATCGCCGTCAGCCGGGCAACCGCTAATTCAGACTCTTCGTGCCGGACCGGCGGCCGTCTCAATGGTACTCCTGCACGGTCTTCGCTGCGTAACCGTTCTCCTTGAGCGCGGCGATGCCCAGCAATGCCGCCTTGGCGCCGCTCATAGTGGTCATGATCGGCGTGCCCGTGTAAACCGCCGTGGTCCGGATTTTCACTTCATCCGCGCGCGGCGACTGGCCGGCGGGCGTGTTCACGATCAGCTGGATTTCCTTGTTCTTCAGCAAGTCAACCGGGTTGGGGCGGCCCTCGGAGATTTTGTAGATGGTCCGCACCGTCAAACCCGCCTTTTCCAATTCGGCGGCGGTCCCCCCGGTGGCGATTAGTTGAAAACCCAACGTGGCAAACTGCCGGGCCACCGCCACCGCCTCGGCCTTGTGCGCGTCACTCACACTGATGAAAACCGAACCGCTCAGCGGCAACGGTGCGTTGGCGGCCATTTGTGATTTGGCGTAGGCAATGCCGAGATTGGCGTCCAGGCCCATGACTTCACCGGTGGACCGCATCTCCGGCGAGAGCAGAATGTCCTGCCCCGGAAAGCGGTTGAAGGGGAATACGGATTCTTTCACCGCCCAATACTTCGGCCAGATTTCCTCCGTGAAACCGAGTTCCTTCAACGTCTTGCCCGCCATGACCTGGGCGGCGAATTTTGCCAGCGGGAAGCCAATCGCCTTGCTCACGAAGGGCACGGTGCGGGAGGCGCGCGGGTTCACCTCCAGCACGTAGACGGTCTCGCCCTTTACCGCGTATTGCACATTCATCAGGCCGATGACCTTCAACTCGCGGGCCATGGCATGAGTGTATTTGCGAATCGTGTCGATGACTGGTTTCGACAACGTGTGGGGCGGGAAGACCATGGCGGCGTCCCCGGAGTGAACGCCGGCAAACTCGATGTGTTCCAGCATGCCCCCGATGACAATCGTGCCTTGGGCCGGATCCTTGAACTGGCCGACGTCCGTGATGCAATCGACATCCACCTCGGTTGCATCCTCGAGGAACTTATCCACCAGCACGGGTCGCTCGGGCGAAGCCTCGACGGCGAACCGCATGTAGTGCGAGAGTTCGCTGTCGGAATAGACGATCTGCATGGCGCGCCCGCCGAGGACGAAACTGGGCCGCACGAGCACCGGGTAACCCAGTCGCTGCGACGCGACGAGGGCCTCCGCTTCATTGGTCGCCAAACCGTTCGGGGGTTGGGGAATGTTGAGCTTGTGCAGCATCGCCGCAAAGAGTTTGCGATCCTCGGCGATTTCGATGCTTTGCGGCGAAGTGCCGATGATGTTCACGCCGTTCTTTTGCAAACCGAGGGCGAGATTCAGCGGGGTCTGACCGCCAAACTGCGCGATGGCGCCCCAGCATTTTTCCCGCTCGTAAATGTGCAGCACGTCCTCGAGCGTGAGGGGTTCGAAGAACAACTTGTCGCTGGTGTCGTAATCCGTGGAGACGGTTTCCGGATTGCAGTTCACCATGATGGTCTCGAAGCCGTCCGCTTTCAAAGCAAACGCCGCGTGAACAC
>CAZIJO010000387.1:0-2140 GCA_964539515.1 uncultured Bifidobacterium sp.
GTCGTGGTGCTGGGTGGCGACATGCTGCCTGACGATTCGGCGCTGGATCGCGCCCGAAAACGCACCTTTTTCGTGGCCAAACAACTCAGACTCGACCAGGCTCGCCGGCAACGCAGCACAGTTAAGCTTGATGAGCGGCTTGTCAGGCCTGCGGCTGGCGGAATGAATGGCACGCGCAAAAAGTTCCTTGCCAGTGCCCGTTTCCCCGGTGATTAGCACCGAGGCGTCGGTCTTGGCGACGCGATTGACCTTTTCGATGACTTCGAGCACGGCAGAACTCTGGCCGATGATTTCCTCGAAGTTGTGGACCGACTTGATTTCTTCCTGAAGATAAATGTTCTGCGCGGTGAGCCGCGCTTTTTCCTGCTCCATCAGCACGCGTTCGGTGATGTCCACGAACATCGTGCGCGTGAACTGGCCGCCGGGATCGGGTTTGGACCACCACTGAATCCAGATGGGCTTGCCGTTGTCCTTGCGGCGCAGTTCCAGCACCACGCCGCTGGTGTCCGTGCCTCGGCCCACGGAGGCAAACGCTTCCTTGACGCGGCGCTGGGCTTCCGGTGAATCGGGGATGAACGACATGCCAACGGTTCCGACCACCTGCTCCGGGGTAATACCCAGTATTCGCATGGCCGCCCGGTTGGCGCTGATGAAACGCGACTCCAGGTCTTCCTGGACGTACGCGATCGGCGCTTCGTCGTACAGATCGCGATAGCGTTGCTCGCTTTCCCCCAGAATCTGTTCCAGGCGCAGGCGCGTTAACTCGGCGGCGGCACGTGCCGCGAAGATTCGAAAGATGAGCAGGTTGCGCGGTTCTTCTGGCATCGGCTTCGGGTCAAAGACACAAAGGTGCCCCAGATGCCGACCATCGGGCGAAACGAGCGGTACGCCCAGGTAGCTTTCAATCCCCATCTCCGTCAAGGGAAGATCGGTCGGGAATCTCTTGGCCACACCCACGGGATAATGGCACAGGTTGCCGCGGGCCACATCCTCGCAGGGAGTGCCCGCCAAATCATATTCGAACTTAGGCGCCAGCTTGTCGATTTGCCACCATGCCAACGTGCGCACGCGCGTCGCCGTGGCGAATTCGGCAACCAGCGCATGCTGAACGCCCAGTGCGCTGGCAAGATTCCGGACCAACGTTTGAAAAAACTCTTCCCCCGTGCTTTGCGCGGTTCCCTCAACGATCGCGCGCAAAGCCGAAAGCTCGGCGTTTGGGGACGTGTCGTGGATCAAAGGCGCGGCGCGCATGCGTCGATTCCCGACTGACCAATGTCAGTTGCTAAATCCTCCCGAGCGATTTTAGCCAAACTCCGGGCCGCACCCACGACATTTCGTACCTCCCACGAAATCCCGTGAGGCCACTGACCTCCTTCGCTATTTCGTGGCGACGCGCCTCATTTCGCGGAATGCCGCAAGTCATGATGTAGCAAGATATTGAGCACCATCAATGGCCGCTTTGCGCGATTGGCACGGGACTCGCTTTTGTCTCTACCGACTTCACAGGAGACGAAATTGTCATGCTCAGGATCACCAGACAATCACCTGAAGATTCGGCCATCCTGCTGAAGCTCGAAGGCAAACTGCTTGAGCCGTGGATTGAAGAGGTGGAGCGCTCGATCAATGGTTCCCTCCCGCACCCGAACGCTCTCAAGCTGGATCTGTCGGCTCTGACGTTCGCAGACAACGCGGGCGCACATTTTCTTACAGGCTTGCTTCGGCAAGGCGCCACGTTGACTGCTTGCTCCGGGTACGTCGCGGCCCTCTTGCATGTGGAGAAATCATGAGCACTACCACCGTTTCGATTGAAGCCGATCTGTTGCTCCGTCTTCGCACCGGTGACGAGGACGCTTTTGCTCAACTCGTTCGCCAGTATTCGAGCCGGATGTTGACCCTGGCGCGCCGCTTCTTGCATTGCGAAGACGACGCCGCCGATGCGGTGCAGGATTCCTTCTTATCCGCGTTCAAGGCCCTTCATCGCTTCGAAGGACATTCATCTTTGGGCACCTGGCTCCATCGCATTGTGGTCAACATGTGCCTAATGAGGCTCCGTTCGCAGTCGCGTCGGAAAACCTACTCCATCGAAGAATTGCTCCCCACTTTCGACGACACTGGCCATCATGTTGATCCGGTCACGCCG
>CAZIJO010000388.1:0-2046 GCA_964539515.1 uncultured Bifidobacterium sp.
CCAACGGGAGTTCAACCGGACATCCAGTATTCCTTCAAGAAACAGAACTGGGCGCCTTGCGTGGCCGCGGAAGTGAAGGCTTGTCGCGGCAGTGCGGCGCTGTTTGATCAATCCACGTTCGCCAAATTCGAGGTCAGCGGCGCCGATGCACTGGCGACGCTGCAAACGCTCTGTGGCAATGACGTGGATGTGCCAACCGGGCGCATCGTGTACACCGCGATGTTCAACGAACTGGGAACATTCGCGAGCGACCTCACCGTGGTCCGGCTGGCCGCCGACCGGTTTTACGTCATCACCTCCACCCAACAGGCCGCGCATGATACGGACTGGATTTTGCAACACGTGCCCGCCAGGGCGGACGTGACCCTCACCGATGTGACGGCGGAACTGGGTGTGGTTTCGATCATGGGCCCGGCGGCGCGTAAAATTATGTCCCGGGTCACAGCGACGGACATGAGCAACGCCGCGTTTCCCTTCGGGCACAGCGCAGAAATCCAGGTGGCGGGACAAACGGTGCGGGCCCTGCGCGTGACGTATGTCGGCGAACTGGGTTGGGAACTGCATGGCGCGGCAGCGGTCCTGCCGGCGGTGTGGGACGCCTTGCTCGCGGCCGGAGCGCCGGAAGGAATACGGCCGGCCGGGACTTATGCCATCAACACCATGCGCATCGAAAAGGCCTATCGCGCTTTTGGCACCGAGTTGTCCGTGGATGAAAACCCGTTTCAGGCGGGACTCAGCTTTGCCATCGCATGGTCCAAGGAATTTCTGGGCAAGGAGAAACTGCTCGCGCTGAAGGACCAACCGCTGACCAAGCGGCTCGTTTCGCTAACGCTCGACGTCACGGATCCCACCGTGACTCTATGGGGCAATGAGCCGATTTTTCGGGATAACAAATTGGTGGGTTACACCAGCAGCGGCTGCTTCTCACCGACGCTCGGCAAACCGCTGGCCTTGGGCTATATCAAGCGCCCCGGTGGCGGACCCGTGGATAAGGCTTACCTCACGAGCGGCGCCTACACGATTTTGCAGGACGGAATCCACTGGCCCGCCAGCGTCAGCCTGCACCCGCCCGTGGATCCAAAGCGGGAACGTATTTTAGCCTGAGGGGCACGATTGAGACTTTGCAGAAGGAGCGCTCCGGTCATGCCTCTCATTGCAAGTTTAGAATTGCCACGTTTTTCCCATCCCTTGAAAGCCGAAGTTTGCAGCCATAGAAATTGGTAATGTGGTCGGGAACGTTCCAGCGATGCATGTGTTCCCTTGTCTGCGGTATGTAAATCATCCCTGAACTGCTTTGCGGCAGGTGGAGGGAGGTGGGGTGTCCACCAGCATCCACAATTACAGCCTCGAGGTGCCTATACTCAACCGGGTACGCCAACCCGTTGGTGGGGTCCGATCTTAAGATTTCGCCATCGTGCTTGAAACCCACGCTGAGGCACGTTGCCACTTGATCGGTGCGCCACGAATACAATTGATCGCGGCCCATTCGGCCGAGCCCAGACTGTATCAGCTTGCGATTGAGCCATCCAAATGCTGGGAGGCCGCTGCTGACTGTATGGTTTGTGCCGTGCGTAACTTGGCAGAATGTGAAATGGTACGAAGCGTCTTCGACCTGCCATCGACTTGGTGACGGCCTAAAAAGATCCGGCCAAACTCCGCTCAGCACCAAAGTGCAGGCAATCAATACAACTGCTGAGATCAATCCGCGCTTGATTGCTCTCGGCATGGTCGGCCTGAAAGCCATGTTCAATAAGCTTCCCTGGGCGTTGTGAGGCTGGGTTTCACCTGAATCATGGGTCGACTCTAGGCCGAGCCAATTGGCGCGTCAATTTAAGATCAAGCATTTGCACCGGAAGCTGCGGGAACGCAGAAACCGAGAACCGGAATCGATTTTGAACAGGAGCAAGCAAAGTCAACACAGTAAAAGCCTTGGTCGGAAAAGCTCGGGAACGAACGGCCCCCGAGCCTTGGTCTTGAAGTTAGTGTTAACACTCGCCCTCACCCCAGCCCTCTCCCCCGGGAGAGGGAGGAGACATTTGACGAGGG
>CAZIJO010000389.1:0-2033 GCA_964539515.1 uncultured Bifidobacterium sp.
GCATTTACATTTTCAAACCGGTGCTCTTCGAATTCACCGCAAAGTTGGAGAAATCCCCGCGGGGGGAATTCGAGCTCACTGACGCGATCAACGCGTTGATCGGGGCGAGGCACACGCTGGCCGGACTGGAAATCCAGGGGCGCTGGGTGGATGTGCGCGACCCTGCGGTACTCGCGACTTTGCAGCCATCTGGCGCTTAGACCCATGGCGGACCTCGACTGGCCGGATCAACATCACTTCAACGCGACGCTGGGCTGGCTGATGCTGGGCAACCCGGCGGAAGCACGGGCGGAATTTGAAAAACTTTCCGACCCAAGCCGTCGCGAACCGCCGGTACTGGGTCTCGAATGGAGTTTGCTCGCCCGGGAACTCCGGTGGGAGGAAGCCGTAGTCGTGGCCGGAGACCAACTGGCCGCAACGCCCGACGATCCCGAGCCTTGGATTCACCGATCCTTCGCGTTGCACGAGCTGCGGCGTACGCAGGAAGCCTTCGAACTCCTGATGCCCGCGTTGAAACGATTTCCGAAGGAGACGACGATTCCGTACAACCTCGCCTGTTACACGAGCCAACTTGGCGATCTCGCCGCGGCGCGCAATTGGTTCCATCGTGTCCTGGCCCTGGGCCGGACCACAGGTGAAAAACTGCATCGCCTGGCCGCGGCGTTGGAGGATAAGGATCTCAAACCGCTCTGGCCGGAAATCCGCCAGCGCCTGGAGGACCTGCAAGCGCGGCCGGACACGCCCCGGTAAACTCGCCGGCGGCCATCTCGATTCACAGGAGTGGCCCCTCAACCGGTTGGATTCATTCCGCATTCACAAAAAGCGGTTAGCATTTCGCAATTTTGGGGAGGCGGCGCATTCATTTGCATCCTTAATTCATATTGGTTCGCCGACCAGATGGTCTTATGAACAAAAACCAGGCAATCGATTCGGCGAGCAGTCAGGGATTTTTTTGGAAATGAATGCCACCCTTGCCCGACCTCACCGAAAACGGCTGCAAGCCGTGCTTGACCACGCCAGCGGCGACAAACGTTTCAAAATCCTCGAGGTGCACATGAAGAAGCACCAGTTCCGGCACGACGCCCTGATCGAGGTGCTGCACAAGGCGCAGGAGCTGTTCGGTTTCCTCGAGGACGATTTGTTGCTGTTTGTTTCGTACAAGCTCAAGTTGCCACCCAGCCGCGTCTACGGCGTTGCGACGTTTTATCATTTCTTCACCCTCAAGCCCAAAGGCGAACACACCTGCGTCGTATGCATGGGCACGGCTTGTTATGTGAAGGGCGCGGACAAGATCATCACGGCCGTTCAAGACCACCTCAAGATCAAGGCGGGCGCCACCACGACCGACAACAAGGCCTCCCTGCTCACCGCGCGGTGCATCGGCGCCTGTGGCATCGCTCCCGCCGTCGTTTTTGACGGTGTGGTCACTCCGCGCCAGACCGCGGAAGCGGTGCTTGAACACATCAACCAGTGGGGGGCCAAATGATTTTTAACGATTTGCTCCAAATCAAATCCAAGGAACTGGCTGCCCGCAAAAGGATCACCCTGCGCTGCTGCATGGCCGCGGGCTGCATGTCCTCCGACGCCAAGGGGGTCAAGCAGCAGCTCGAGCTGGCCGTCGCCGAAGCGGGGTTGCAGGAAGAGGTGGAAGTCCGCGGCGTCGGCTGCATGAAACTCTGTTGCGAAGGGCCGCTCGTCCAGGCGGACCCGCTGAAATCGCTGTATGTCAAAGTAACTCCCGCGAACGCGCCTGCCATCATCGCCGCCCTCCGGGGCGATGCGGCCGGTATTCCACAGGCGGACCCCGAGGCTGCGTTCTTTACGAAACAACTCGGCATTGTGCTCGCCAACAGCGGCCTGGTGGACCCCGAACGCATTGAAAGCTACGTTGCCGCGGACGGTTATCTGGCATTGCATGAGGTGCTGAACGAAGCGACGCCCAAAGCGGTCGTCGAGACGATGGTTCGCAGCGGTCTGCGCGGCCGCGGCGGCGCCGGTTTCCCCACCGGCCTCAAATGGGGCACCGTCGCCAA
>CAZIJO010000390.1:0-2017 GCA_964539515.1 uncultured Bifidobacterium sp.
CCGCCCGCGAAATCCGGGTCACCGCCACAGGCATTCTGGAGAAACTGCGATGAAATTGCCCGTCCGGTCTTTGGCGCAACTGCTCGTGAGCTTGCTCTTGCCATCGAGTATCCTGCCCTTGGCCGCTGAAAACCGCTTGGTGTCTTTGCCAATACCAACGGGTGGGAAAACTGGCTTCACACGAATGGCCAGCGAACAGACCGGAGTGGTTTTTACGAATTTCCTGAGTGAAACGCGCGGCCTGACAAATACGATCGTCAACAACGGCGCCGGCCTGGCCGCGGGAGACGTGGATGGTGACGGACGGTGTGATCTTTATTTTTGCAGCCTCGAAGGCGGCAACAAATTGTATCGCAATCTCGGCAATTGGAAATTTGAGGACATCACGATCTCCGCCGGAGTGGCCTGCACCAATCAGTTTTCGACCGGGGCGGTTTTCGCCGATGTTGATGGCGACGGTGATCTCGACCTGTTGGTGAACTCAATTGGCGGCGGGACCAGGCTGTTCATCAATGACGGCCATGCCCGCTTAACGGAGAAAATGGAGTCCGGGCTCGAGCGCCGGTTCGGCAGCACTTCCATGGCGTTGGCGGATATCGATGGGGATGGCGACCTGGATCTTTACGTGGCGAACTACCGAACTACGTCCATCATGGATGAGCCTGGGGTTCGTTTCACCTTGAGCCGAGTCAACGGCCAGCCGGTGGTCACCAAGGTCAACGGGGTGCCAACGACTTCACCGGAGTTGGAGGGACGTTTTGTGGTCGGCCCCACCGGCGCTCTGCGGGAAGCAGGCGAGCCCGACATTCTTTATCTCAACGACGGGCATGGCCGCTTTGCTCCTGTTTCATGGACTGGAGGTGCGTTTGAGGACGAGGACGGCAAACCCCTGACGGGGCCACCGCGGGACTGGGGTCTGTCGGTTTTGCTCCGGGATCTGAACGGCGACGGTGCACCCGACCTTTACGTGTGCAACGACGCGGACTCGCCTGATCGCCTCTGGATCAATGATGGAGCCGGGCATTTTCGGATGGCGCCCAAACTGAGCCTGCGTCACACCAGCCTTTCCTCGATGGGGGTGGATGCTGCCGATTTGAATCGCGACGGATTTGACGATTTGTTCGTCCTCGACATGCTCGCGCGCCGTCACGAAAAGCGCCACACCCAACTCGAAAAATCCCGGCCACCTTTTCTCGCCCCTGGAGACTTCGAGAGCCGTCCGCAGTACAGTCGAAACACCCTCCAGCTCAATCGTGGCGATGGCACCTATGCCGAAATCGGAGAATTTGCAGGCCTCCCGGCCGCGGATTGGGCGTGGTGTCCAGTCTTCGTCGACGTCGATTTGGACGGCTTAGAGGATGTGTTGGTGGTCAACGGTTTTCACCGGGAGGTGGAAGACATTGATGTGGCCGACCACATTCGCGCCATTAAAGCCAGCCGGAAGGTTTCTCCCCAGGAGGAACTGCAGATGCGCTCGCTGTACGGCCGTTGGGAGACTCCCAATCTTGCGTTTCGCAACCGCGGCGACCTTGCTTTCGAGGAGGTTGGCAAGGCTTGGGGATTCGACTGGGTTGGGGTTTCGCAAGGGATCGTGCTGGCTGATTTGGATAATGACGGAGACGCTGACGTCGTTGTGAATAATCTGAATGGACCGGTGTGCGTGTATCGAAATGACTCAGCGGCGCCGCGCGTCGCCGTGCGCCTGAAAGGCTTGGCCCCGAATACGGCGGGCATCGGTGCGAAGCTAAAGCTGCTGGGAGGGGCAGTTCCCGAACAGACTCAGGAAATCTTGGCGGGTGGACGTTACCTCTCCTCCGACGATGCGATGCGGACGTTTGCTGCCGGCTCATCGACGAACCGGATGACTTTGGAAGTTCGCTGGCGGAGCGGCAGACGTTCTGTTCTCACGAATGTGCCACCTGATTCCCTCTGCCTCGTTGACGAAGCAACCGCTGGGTCTGCGACGGCGCCGCCGGTGTCGGAGACTGGGGTGGAGTCTGTTTATGGGGAGGTGAGC
>CAZIJO010000391.1:0-2010 GCA_964539515.1 uncultured Bifidobacterium sp.
TTGGGAGGCTGGCGCGCTGTTCTGGAATTGCCTGCGTCGATACGGCGACGAACCAACCACGCTCGAGAAAGTCCGGGCGAAGTATCTGGACGAGTTCAACCGGACAGACCTTCATTTCTTTCTCGGCACGACCCAGCAGTTTCATTTCGTCGCCCCTCATCCGTGGGTCATCGCCGGAGTGTTCCCCATTCCGCACGAACGGCAGATGGAATTGCTCTAGCCCATGCCCCACGCTTACACCGACGACCAGCATGCGCAGCGCACCCTCACCCGGCCTCTCCCAGCGGGAGAGGGAATGACGGGTTGTTCGCGGAGCAATCGGCGTTGCCGAACCCTCAACCCGGCCTGTCGGCCACCCTTCTCCCAGTGGGAGAAGGGACGGGGATGAGGGTGCGCGCGCCACAGATGAGAGCTTTGCGCGGATGAAGCGAAAGAAGAAAATCGTGATTATCGCCGGGCCGAACGGGGCAGGGAAGACGACGTTTGCACGTGAATTCCTGCCCAATGAAGCGGGCTGTCCGGTGTTTATCAATGCCGACCTCATTGCGGCGGGCCTTTCTCCATTCGAGCCGGAGCGGGCCTCGGCGCGGGCGGGGCGCATCATGCTTGATGAAATCAGGGCGCACACGCGGGCGGGAGACTGTTTCGCCTTCGAAACGACGTTGAGCGGGCTGATGTATGCGCGGCTAATTCCACAGTGGCGGCGGCAGCGTTACCGGGTGAAGCTCTTTTACCTGAGCCTAGCCACGCCGGAGCTGGCCGTGGCCCGCGTGGCTGCCCGCGTGGCACAGGGCGGGCACAACGTGCCGGAACACGTGATCTGCCGCCGCTACGCCGCCGGTTGGCGAAACTTTCAGCAGAAGTTCAAGTTACTGGTGGATGCGTGGGCGCATTACGACAACTCGGGCGAACGGCCGGTGCTGGTTGAGCAAGGAAGCAACTTATGAAAACGAAATCAATGGGGGCGGATGCGGACATGTCAAAGGCTGGTCGGGCGCTGGAGCGCGCAGCGGCACGGGCGCGACAACTGGCGGAGCAAACCGGCACGCCGCTCTATGTTTTCAGGGATGGGCACGTAGTGGACTTGAACCGGCAATCCAGGGACGGTTATGTGTTGCGCGACGGCCATCCGTGAAAATGACTCATCTTGAATGAGAACCGGTTTTCACCAATGAAATCAGTTTCAGCGCAGAGTGAAATCACGGTTTTGAGTGAAATTCCCCGAGTTATGGGTGCCGATGGTTTAAATGAGTGGCTGAGAGGGTTCCACCATAAGTCTCTCATTTCCAGCAGCTTCTTATTTGAGTAGAGGTTCTCCGCTGTTTTCAGTGGAATCAATATTGGGGCAGACGGAGCTTACCAGCGACGAAGTAGAGCATGGTGATCAAGTGTGTCGTGGAACGATAACCGCGAGACTTTCTTTTGGTGGCGCTAAAGACGCTGTTCAATCCTTCCATGAAGGCGTTGGTCACGCCCCATTTCCAATGAGCCAGAATGCCGTCCAAATGGTTCTGGATCATGTGGGCAATTTTGACCATTGGAGCGAAGAGGCTGTCCTTGTAAAAGCGAGCAACCCATCGCACCCAACGACACCAAACTTTGAAGCGGTGGCGTGCCGTCGTGGCATCCGGTGAACGATAGATGTCCTGAAGCACCAGCCGCATTTGATAGGCCTTGCCGGTGCATAGGTTCTTATCCTTGATCTTGGCCAGTCGCTGTTGTTCGGCGTCGGTGAGATTCTCTGGGTTTTTGCGCCACAGCCATTGGCTCTTGTGAAGCGCTTCCCACACCCCTTGGCCTCCCAGACGCACCTCGGCTCCGCGTACCTTGTCCACGGCCTTGCTGGCATTCATGATCACATGGAATTTGTCGAACACCACTTGGGCGTTGCGGCAGTTCTCCGCGACTCCGCTCTGATAGGCTTGGCTCATGTCCATGCTCGCCTGCGTGATGGCATGCCGATGTCCATTGTGTTTTTCGAGCTCTTCCAGAAACTTCACCCATGTCTCC
>CAZIJO010000392.1:0-1954 GCA_964539515.1 uncultured Bifidobacterium sp.
CGGTGGAAATCCAGGCGGGCGGCCGCAGCCTGGTGCGCGTGATCGATGACGGCCGCGGCATGAGCCGCGACGACGCCCTGCTCTGCCTCGAACGCCACGCGACAAGCAAGATTCGGAAGGCAGAGGATCTCGCCGCGATTGCGACCATGGGATTTCGCGGCGAAGCGTTGCCCAGCATTGCCAGTGTCAGCCGTTTCACCCTGACCACGCGCGAGCGGGCGGACAATTCACCCGAAGGCACGCAAGTCGTCGTCAACGGGGGCAAAATCGTCGAGGTCAAAGCGGCGGGCATTGCGCCGGGCACGAGTGTCGAAGTGCGGTCCCTGTTTTTCAACCTGCCCGCGCGGCGCAAGTTCCTGCGCACGGAGGAAACCGAGGCGGCCCATGTGCAACATTATCTCACGCTGGCCGCCCTCGCCTTTCCGGAGGTCGCGTTCACGTTCGTCAAGGACGGCCGCACCGTCTGGCAACTGGCGGCCCACAAGCGCGGCCCGGGCGCGGATGAGAAACTCGCCGCGTTGCGCGATCGCCTGCGCACTTTGCTGGGCGAGGCAAAGCTGTTGCCGGTCGAGTTCACCACCGAGTTCTTCGAACCCCGCGAAACCCAGGAGCCGGAATCCTTCGAGACGGCGCTGCCGGCCCACCTGCCCTCGCCGCCCCCCCCGGCCATGCCTTCATCGCCCTTCCGTCTCTGGGGTTTGATCGGCATGCCGGGAGTTTCCCGTGCGACCCGCGACGATCAATTCCTTTTCGTGAACCGCCGTCCGGTGGAAAATCGCGGGATCAACTTCGCCCTGCTCGAAGGGTATCACACCGCGTTGATGAAAGGCCGTTATCCGGTCTGCTGTCTGTTTCTGGAAATTGATCCCGCCGCCGTGGATGTGAACATCCATCCGGCCAAACGCGAGGTGAAGTTTCACCGCGAGGGCGACGTGCGCCGCAGCGTCGCGCAGGGGGTGCGGGAGGCGCTCCTTAAATACAGTTCTCCAGGGACGGCGAAAGATAGCGTAGGACCGCCAAGCGCCCACGTCCGGCCAGCAACTCAATTCCCGCCTGCCGTTTTGCCGGCGTCCGAAACCGTGGAATTGCCAAATTTCGTGGCGGCAGGTGCAAAAACGTTCTCCCCGCCCCCCCAACAAACACCTTTGCGAATGGGCTTCGCGCCGGGACCACCGGCGGGTGGCAGTCAACCGACTCAGCCACCCGCACCGGCACCAGCCGACCGGACGGCCGGAAAGCCAACAGCTCCACCGGTCGAACCCAGTCCGCACCCCGCCATCCACCCGCCGTCCTCCCCTACGCCGCTCCTGAGCGTGCCGCTGCGCCTGGTCGGCGTGGTGGGCAAACTCTACGTGGTGCTGGAATCGGACCGGGGGCTGGTATTGCTGGATCAACACGCCGCCCACGAGCGGATTCTATTCGAGCAAATGCTGGAGCGACTGGAGCGGAATGTTCAGGCGCCGGCACAACGACTCTTGCTGCCGGAAACCCTCGAACTTTCACCGCGCGACGCGAATTTCCTGCGTGGACAGCTCGCGACATTGACACGGCTCGGGGTGGGGTTGAGTGAGTTTGGCGAGCGGACTTTCCTGCTGGATGCGTTGCCCCCGTTCGTCAAGGTGGCGGACGCACGGAGTTTCGCCCTCAATCTGGTGGACGAGTTGAAGGCTGCGGGGCAGGAGGTTAACTCCGCGCGCCTGGGCGAACTGGTGGTGGCCAAGACCGTCTGCCGCCACGCCGTCAAGGCCAACGATCCCCTGGCCGGCCGCGAGCTCGAAAATCTCATTGCTGACTTGAGACGGTGTGCGATGCCGTACACCTGCCCGCATGGGCGACCGACGATTATTGAGATGAACTACCGCGAACTGGAACGGAAGTTCGGACGAATCCAATAGCGCACCGGGGGTGCATCTTGACACTGTCCTTAAGATTTGAGGCGTAACGGTTCCTCGAC
>CAZIJO010000393.1:0-1938 GCA_964539515.1 uncultured Bifidobacterium sp.
AGCTTGTACTCCCCGCTGTTCACTTTGAATCCGCAGGAGTAAGTGAAGGCCGAGTACAACAGCCCGAGCGAGTGCGGAAAGGACAGCTCGCGTAGCAGCCGGATTCGGTTGCCTTCCCCGATGCCGATGGTGGCCGTGCTCCATTCGCCGACGCCGTCCACCGTCAGGATCGCTGCGTTCTCAAACGGGCTTGGGAAGAAAGCGCTGGCGGCGTGACTTTCATGGTGTTCGGTGAATACAAACCGCGCGCGCCGGGCTGCGGCCAGTTCGCGTTTTAGTACCCGGCGCAGGTGAATCTTGTCCTTCAACCACAGCGGCATCGCCTGCCGGAAACTGCGAAAGCCGCGCGGGGCAAACGCGAGGTAGGTTTCCAGCAACCGATCAAACTTGAGCAGGGGCTTGTCGTAAAAGGCGACATAATCCAAATCCGCTTGTTGCAGGCCGCCCGCCTTCAGGCAGTATGCCACCGCGTTGGCCGGGAACGCCGGATCATGCTTCTTGCGCGTGAACCGTTCCTCCTGCGCGGCCGCCACGATGCGACCATCCACCACCAGTGCGGCCGCGCTGTCATGGTAAAAAGCTGAGATGCCCAGGATGCTGGTCATGCGCGGGTACCGGCGAGGTTCGCGCCGCCGGCCAGTTTGACGTCGTCGGGCCGGAACAGAACTGGCCCGGCACGCCGGCGGAACAACTCTTCAGGTCGTATCAAATCGTGATGGTCGTCCAACAAATGTGGCGTTGGGATGGCCTTTTCCGCTCGACTCGTCAAGCTGCCAGTTTGGGCGATTGTTCGGCGGGCGTGGCTTGTCACTGCCCGTTGTAATACCGGTTTGCGAGCAGGCGGCTCTTGCGTGTGCTCCACCGACATGCCCTAACGGAGACCGCGTTCCAAGATGACCCGTGACCATCGCAAAAAGGAAACCCGGCCAAGCGTCTGTCCGCCCGGCTTGTCTTCGACAGGCGTTTGGGTCACTCTTCGCCAGCGAAGGATGGACTTTGACATGGAGCCCAGTTTGCAGGGGGGATTTGGCAAAGGTCGGGGAAGCCGGTACCCGAGCCCCTTGTAGGGCGGTGGCTGTCAAGCCGGCAGGCAGGCAGTTGTAAACGTCAACTTTTCAGCCGATGAGGCCCAGGATTCAAAGTCCGCCATCCAATTTGAACGCAATGGTTACTCGAATGAAATCAGCAATTAAAACGCTCACGCAGCGTCCCGCTTGGCAAGCCCTGGTGCTTCACCGGCCGAAGATCAAGGACCAGCATCTTCGCCAGTTGTTCGCGACCGATCCCAGACGCGGTGAACGAATGACCGCCGAAGCTGCGGGACTTTTCTTGGATTACTCGAAGAACCGCGTCACCGGTGAAACGTTGAAGCTGCTCCTGCAGCTGGCGGCTGAATCGGGCTTGCGCGCCCGCATCAACGCCATGTTCCGGGGTGAACGGATCAACCTCACGGAGAATCGGGCCGTGTTGCACGTTGCCCTGCGCGCGCCGCGCGCCGCGTCCATCATGCTGGACGGAAAAAATGTCGTGCCCGAGGTCCACGCTGTGCTCGACCGGATGGGGAAATTCGCCGACCGCATCCGGCGTGGCGCTTGGCGGGGGCACACCGGCAAGCCGATCAAGAACATCGTCAACATCGGCATTGGCGGTTCAGATCTCGGCCCGGTGATGGCTTATGAAGCGCTCCGGCATTACAGCCAGCGGGACCTGAAGTTTCGCTTCGTGTCCAACGTGGACGGCATCGACCTCGTCGAGGCCACCGCCGACCTCGATCCGGCGGAAACGCTTTTTGTCGTGTCGTCCAAGACGTTCACGACGTTGGAAACCATGACCAACGCGGAAAGCGCCCGCGCCTGGCTGCTCCGGGGCCTGGGCGGCGATGCGCGGGCCGTGGCCAAACACTTCGTCGCCGTCTCGACCAATGCCGCGAAGGTGTCC
>CAZIJO010000394.1:0-1868 GCA_964539515.1 uncultured Bifidobacterium sp.
AAACTCTGCCTTGCCGGCCCCTTCGGGATGCTCGGGAGCCAGAAGGTAACCAACGATCTTGGCTTGTTCGACATGAGCGCTGGCTGCGTTTGGTAGATTCACTGCGCCTCAGATTGACTATTCGTCCCGCAAATGCGAGGCGCGAAATGGCCCAACGACCCGGGTGAGGCACCGCCGCCCCAGAGGTCAAGCCTGAAACGACGGCGTAAGCGGCGGTTGCCTCGACCCGATGGCGAAATGCGAACAATCATGCTTTTTGTTCTTCTTTGAACTTCCTGTATGCCAACTCGCTCTCGCCTGCCAGCAACCGCACATGAGATGCCTGCCGCACCGACAATCTCAAGTCCCGCTCGCCGCACACGATGTCATCCAGCAGAATACCAGAGGCCACTGGCAAGTTCGTGAGGTAACGCACTGATAACCGCCACTGACAACTTCCATGCTCGTTCGGTTTGTAATTGGGGTCGAGTTCGGGGTCGCTGACCACCTCTGCCAACGCAAATATGCGTCTCGAACCTCCCGGCGCGTAGAGAAACAAGTGGTCTCCTGTCCGAATACTGGGCCTGCCCGCCCTGCGAAATCCAATGTGCTTATCTGTCAGGCTGCCATGCCACGGAGCTTCAGTAATCGGGCGCTCTTGCGAGCCAACAAGCTTCAACCAAGTCTTCATAGTTTTGGAGAGCGTCTCATTTCGCCTAAGGAACCGTGCAGATATTAATTCCGATTTTGGTCGGGAGAAAGTGTGTAGTTCCAGAGCGGTAGAACGGTGTGGCCTTGGAGGTTGAGGAGACGCATCTGGGTATTGGAGACCTTTTGGGCGGTGGGAAAGGACCTCTTGATCAAACGGCAGTTCACCTTGAGGCCGGTCTTGGTTGTGGTGCGGCCAATGAGCCCGACGATGGTGGGCAAATCGACCAGGGGTTGACCCGCCCAGTGCTTGCTTATGGGACCGAAGAGCCGGTGTTCGGCGGGATTCCACTTTGAGGCACCGGTGGGGTAGTGACAGACGGTCACCTTCAATCCAAATGGAACGACTACTTGGCGTCGGAGTTCCCACTTCCATGCACGCACACGCGCGCCGTTGCTGCCTCCACCATCGGCGAGGATCAGGAGTTTGTCGGCATCCGGGTAGTGTTTGCGTCCGCAGTCACGCCACCACGTGGCAACGTTGTGTGCGGCGAACGCCGGGGTGTCGTGTGAAATGCCGACGAAGACCGAGCCGTGATTGCGGGTCACATCGTAGATGCCGTAGGGAACAGCAATGTGGCTGGCATCGGAGCGAAAGTCGTGGTCCAGGACGGGTGTGGGATCCAAGCTCCAGACACGACCGGCGTTCTTGAAGTTGCCGACCAACTCCTTCTTCTTGGTGTCGATACTGATGATGGGCAGGGCTTGTCGGGTGAATCGGCGACGTTGGCGATCGATACACTGGAACTGGAGGTCGCGGTCCGGGTGGGATTTGGAAAGGGACTTGAGGTTGGCGTGCAAGCGGTAGCCCAGTTGGAGGAGAAGTCGACGAACCGTGCTGGCACTCACCTGGATCTCCCACCGCTTGAGTTCCTGGGAGATGAGGGCCAGGCGTTTGTCGGTCCAGAACCCGCGGCGCCCCATGGGATCGCCAGCGGTACGCTCGGTGAGCAGGCCAGACAAGATCTTCAGGAGGTCGGGCGTTTTTTTTCCACCGATGGACGGCCAGCCCCGGGACGTCGCACGCGATCAGCCAGGACGCGATTCTCGACTAATTCGCGCCGGCCCCGGGCGACGGTCTCTTCATTGAGTCCGAGCAATTGAGCCAATTGACGATCCCCACCCCGCCCGCTCTTGAGGCTCTCCAAGCCCGCGAAGAGTCGGCGCTGCTGTTCATCCAG
>CAZIJO010000395.1:0-1825 GCA_964539515.1 uncultured Bifidobacterium sp.
CCACGAAGCCTTCGTTGCTGCGGGAGAGCGGTTCGAAGCGGCGGATGCCGGCGAACTCGCGTTCGTAGGGACGGGCGTCCTTGAAGTTGTCGCGATAGACGAGCTTGATGGCGCGCTCGGTGCCGAGGGCGTTGCGCGCCAGCCAGACTTCGCCATACGCGCCCTGGCCGATGCGGCGGATGAGTTCGTGATCGGGGATGACGGGCGGGCTGTCGCGCACCGCTTGCAACGGCGGCCCGGAGAGGCCGAGCTTGGCTTCAATGTTGTCGCGCGGGTTGCTCATGCGTGGCGGCGGCCATCCTGGCTGCCGTGGAGGGCGTGCTTCCAGCCGCCCGGAGCCTGCTGGGCGATTCGGAAACGCAGGGTCTGGTTGCCGTTTTCATCCGCTGGGCTGGAAGCCCCGGCTCTACGGCAGGCAGGATGCCCGCCGCTACGAACTGTTCCGTATAGCCGCCGACCTGAGGAGGCGGAGACTTTCACGTGACATGGCGCCCGGTCCGCCTCCTGACGTCGGCGGCTACGGCCCGTAGCGGATCTTCGAACGCGTTTCATGCCATTCCGGTCTTCGTTGCCGTCAGTTGGGCATGAGCATGAAGACCACGCAAGAGCCGTTGGCGCACGGCATCGGTGCCGAGCCGCGGCGCGACGCGGTATTTGCGGTAGCGGATACGTCCGGGAGGGGCGGCCTGGGCATCCGCGCACCAAAAGCTCCGCAACTGTGCCAATCGTCGGGCGAGGCACCGTTCCTTGAAACAGCAACGGAGCCGAACCGCGAACCACGCAAACCACGCGAAAACAGGAAGCTTGCAATGGAGGTGAGGCAGAAGGCCCCTCTTAGCCGTCGGAGGAAGAAAGTCCATTGCAAAAGTCCTTCTTTGTTCGCGTATTTCGCGTGGTTCGCGGTTTCCGCCGCCGCTCTTTGGATGATTCACAAAACCAGCAAGCGCGCCGACAGGGATATTGGCAGGTTGAGTTGAACTTGGTTTCTCACGCATGGGCGGCGGTTTGTTCCAACCGGCGGACTTCAGCTTTCACCAGTTTGGCAATGCGATGGTACGTGACATAGACCTTGGGCAAGCTGGCACCGGTCAGTTTCGCCACATCGCGCACGCCCAGGCCTTTGACGGCGTGCAGGTGGAAAATCTGGTAGTGCTCCGGGTCGGCCCGGCGGCGGACGCGCTCCATCGCCACATCCACGATGTTCTTCTGCCATTCCTCGTTCCAGATGGTTTCGAGGACCTCGGCTGCCGGGTCGGGCAGGTTGAGGGCGGTGTCCGTGCTGGTTTCCGCCCGGGGTGCGATCAGGGGGACATTTTGCGGCCGGCGACGGCGGAAACGGTCGGCGATGCGGCAGCGGGTCACGTGCATGAGCCAGCCTTTGAACGAGCACACCCCCGGATCGTACTTGAACTCCGGCATCTTGCGCGCCACGCCGATGACGGTTTCCTGGACCACGTCCTCGGCTTCCTGATCGCTCAAACCGGCCCGGAGGGCTGCCCCATAAATGAGCTTCCAATACGTGTCGAAGAACTCCCGCCAGCTGGGCTGGTCATCGAGATCACGCAACCGCTCGATCAACGACCGCCGCGTGGGCAGCAGTTCATCGGGATTGGCGATGGACCCGGAGTTCATCTTTTCGAGAGAACAATCGCAGCCGGCCGCGGGATTTTACAGATTTTTTGCGTTGGGCGAGCCGGAGGCGGAGCAACGGTCGCCGACTTGGCGAGTTTGATTCAGTGGGCAGTCGCCACGGGAACGAGTCTTGATCTTTAGTCACGAGGCAACCCATGAGGCTCAAGGTAGGGCGCGTCACTCCGTGCGCGCC